>PLJS01000262.1 GCA_003140315.1 Hyphomicrobiales bacterium | reverse complement strand
GCGATCAGATCGTCGGCCTCGAAGCCGCGCTGTTCCAGGCACAGAATGTCGAAGGCGCGCGTGGCGTCGCGGATCAGCGGAAACTGCGGGATGAGATCGGCCGGCGCATCCGGCCGGTGCGCCTTATAGTCGGGATAGAACTCGTTGCGGAACGTCTTCTCGGACTTGTCGAAGATCACGGCCAGATGCGTCGGTTTCTCCTCCGGCTTCATGTCGCGCATCAGCTTCCACAGCATGTTGCAGAAGCCGAGCACCGCATTGACCTGCAACCCGTCGGACTTGCGGTTCAAGGGCGGCAGCGCGTGGTAGGCGCGGAAGATGTAGGATGAGCCGTCTACCAGAAAGACGTGGTCGCCCTTCTTCACGGGACGGGAATTTTGGGCCGGCTTGGTTGCCGGAACTTTGGCTTTCGCGGGGGCTGGCATGGCCCGAATGTGGGCCGCCGGTCACATCGAATCAATGCAGAATTGCCTGCCTGTGGGCGGGCCGCCGCCAAATCTTGTCTATGCGACCGCGGAAGGGCACGATCAGGGTGCCATGATCGCCATGGCGGAAGCCGGAGACACTTCGATGCGCTGGAAGCCTATCGCGTTGGCCTCGCTGCTGATGCTCGTTCTCGCTCAATCGGCGCAGGCCCAGTCGGTCGAGGACGTCCTGCGGCGGTTCGGGCTCGTGGGGAAATGGGCCGACGACTGCAACGCGACGGCGAGCGACCACAACTGGTACGCCGTCTATGCGACAACGCGCAACGGCGAGGTCACACGCAAATTCTTCAACGGCAAGCCGAAGCCCTACAACGAATACGTCATCGACAGCGCCAGAATCTCCGGCGACGAGATCACGTATCACATGACGGAGGTTGATCCCCGCCGGCTTCAGTTCGACATCGTCATCCGCAAGGACGGCGATCGCATCCGCGTGTGGTCGTCACGCCAGCAGGACGGCAAGTATGTGGTACAAGACGGGAAATATACCGCGAGCGGCGACGAGAATAGCTGGCAGACGCGCTGCCGCTGAACGCTACTCGGCAGGCTGCAATGTGAGCCGCGGCGCCGACCCGAGCCGGGCCCAGGCGGGGCGCTCGAACAGAAACTTCAGCGCCGTACCGCGCACGGCGGCGAACAGCGCGACCGCGACGCCGATGCCGCAGGCGGTGACGACCAGCGCGACCGTTCCGGCATCCGGGATGATGCCGCTCCTGAGCAGAGCCGCACGCGAGCCCGCCATGCCGAGGAAGAACGCCAGGTAAACGACGATCGAGTTCTTGCCGAGGGTGCGCAGGCCTGAGAACACGTCGCTCTTTGCCATCAGCGCCGAAACCGAGACGACCGCGACCGCGCCGATCAGCCCCAGCGTCAGCGAGATGAAGGGACGGTCGGCGGCGCCGATCCACACATAGAAGCCGTTGAACAGCGCCCACAGCATCAGCCCGCCGGCGGCCAGTGTCGGGCGTGCCTGTACGGTCGCGGCGATCTGGAAGATGCGCGCGGCCAGCACATAGCCGGTATAGAAATAGACGAAGCGGTTGGCGAATTCGTCGATCACGGTCCAGCCGGTCTGGATATGCGCGATCTCGAGCGCCGCCAGGATGGTCCACACGACGACCACCGGCACATTGCGCGCGAGCTTGGTGATGACGAAGAAGATCGGCAGCAGGTAGATGAACCAGAGCGTGCCAAACGGCTCGATGAAGGATTCGGCGTAGAGCTTGACGACGCCGAGCACACCCTGCTCGGCCGCGAAGCCCGGCGCCTTGAAGGCGAACTGAATCGTCACCCACAGCACATAGAAGTAGGCGAAATGCACGACCTTGCGGTCCAGATAAGTGCGCCAGTCGCGGTCGATCACGCGGGCGAGGAACAGGCCGGAAATCAGGAAGAAGTCAGGCATGCGGAACGGCTTCGCGAACGCGACAGCCACATGCATCCAGCTCTCATGGCCGACGGCCGCTTCGACGCCCAAGGTCGAGTGCATCATCACCACCATGACGATGCAGAAGCCCTTGGCGTAGTCGACCCAGTCGACGCGGTTTTGCGAAGCCATCCCGGTTCCCATGCGTGCCATTTTCGGACGAATAGATTTCGGTTGGCTTTACACAGGCAAGGAGCGGACTGGGGGCTGGATTAGGAGGTTGTTAACCATAAACTCCGTCATGGCCGGGTATAGCCCGTCGAAGACGGGCGTGGACGCCCTGTTGCCCGGCCATCCACGCCTTGCCTGAAGCGAAGAAAGACGTGGATGCCCGGCACAAGAGTCTACACTCGGGCCGGCCGAAGGCCAGACCCGGGTGCCGGGCATGACGAATCGATGGATTTCGACTCACCCCTTCCCATCGACGACGCGCTGCCGGCGCTGACCGCGGCGCTACGCACCCGCAACGTCGCCGTGCTGGTCGCGCCCCCCGGCGCCGGCAAGACCACGCGCGTGCCGCTGGTGCTCGGCGGCGAGCCGTGGGCGAGCGGCAAAATCCTCGTGCTGGAGCCGCGCCGGATCGCGGCGCGCGCCGCCGCCGACCGCATGGCGAAGACAATGGGCGAGCGCGTCGGGGACGCGGTCGGCCTGCGCGTGCGCTTCGGCTCGAAGGTGTCGGCCAGGACCCGCATCGAGGTCGTCACCGAGGGCGTGTTCACGCAGCTGGTCCTCGACGATCCGGAGCTCAAGGGTGTCGCGGCGGTGCTGTTCGACGAATTCCACGAGCGCTCGCTCGACGCGGACCTCGGCCTCGCGCTCGCGCGCGACGCGCAGCAGGGTCTTCGCGAGGACCTGAAAATCCTCGTGATGTCGGCGACGATCGACGGTGCGCGCATTGCGGCGCTTCTCGGCGACGCGCCGGTGATCGAGAGCCACGGCCGCGCTTTTGCCGTAGAGACGCGCTACGTGGGTCGCGATCCGCGCGCGCGCATTGAAGACCAGATGGCCGACGCGGTGGTGCGGGCCTTGCGAGCCGACGCTGGCTCCGTACTCGCGTTCCTGCCGGGCGCGGCCGAAATCCGCCGCACCGGAACCTTGCTGAAGGAGCGCGTGGATGCTGCGACCGACGTGGTCGCGCTGTTTGGCGCGCTCGACGCCGAGACGCAGGATCGCGCGATCTCGCCCGCGCCGGTGGGCCGGCGCAAGGTCGTGCTTGCCACATCGATTGCCGAAACCTCGCTGACGATCGAGGGCGTGCGTATCGTGATCGATAGTGGTCTCGCGCGCGTTCCGCGCTACGAGCCGGACGTCGGCCTGACGCGGCTCGAGACCGTGCGCGTATCGCGCGCTGCCGCCGACCAGCGCCGCGGCCGCGCCGGCCGCACCGAGCCGGGCGTTGCCTATCGGCTCTGGGACGAGCCGCAGACCGCCTCGCTCGAACCCTACGCGCGGCCGGAAATCCTGACCTCCGATCTCTCCTCCTTCGTGCTCGATCTCGCGGCCTGGGGCGCGGCGCCGGAAGCGCTCGCCTTCCTCGATCCGCCGCCGAAGGGCGCGCTCGCCGAGGCGCGCGCGCTGCTCTCTGAATTGGGCGGGCTCGACGACGGCCGCATCACGCAGGAGGGCCATGCGCTGCGCCGCCTGCCGCTGCCGCCGCGACTCGCCCGCATGGTGGTCGATGCGGCGCGCGAAGGCGCGGGCGAACTGGCCTCTGACATGGCGGCGGTGCTGACCGAGCGCGGCCTTGGCGGCGATGACGTGGACCTGACGGATCGCGTGGAGAATTTTCGCCGCGATCGTTCGCGGCGCGCGAGCGATGCACGCGCGATGGCGAAGCGGTGGAGCGAATTGGCGAAAGGAGGCGCGGGCGAAGGGCCCGGCGTCGGCACCATCCTCTCCCTCGCCTACCCCGACCGCATCGCGAAGAATCGCGGCGGTAGCGCGTTCACACTTGCGAACGGTCGAGGCGGCACGATCGACGCGGCATCGCCGCTGTCGCGCGAGCCCTTCATCGCGGTCGCTGAACTCACGGGAAGCGCCGCGCATGGCCGCATCGTGCTGGCGGCGCCGATCGCGCTCGACGAGATAGAGACGCGGTTCGCGGACCGCATCGAGAGCCGTGAGGAGGTCACCTTCGATGAAAAAACATTAAGCCTGCGCGCACGACGCTCGCGCCGCCTCGGGGCAATCGCGCTCAGTGAACGGACCCGCAGGGTCGAGACGAATGAGGAGACCGCGCGCGTGTTGGCGCAAGGCATTGCGCATGCCGGTATCGACAAGCTCTTCTGGTCGGACTCGCTGCTGCAATTGCGCGATCGCGTGATGTTTTTGCGCAAAGCCGAAGGCGACGAGTGGCCGGACCTGTCCGATGCGGCGCTCGCGGCCAGTGTCGACGACTGGCTTGCGCCGATCCTGGAATTCAAGACCTCGATTGATGAGGTCATACCGGATGAGTTGGACAGCACACTCAGTGGCCTGCTTCCCTGGGCGCTGCGCCGCCGCCTCGATGCCGAAGCGCCGACGCATTTCGAGGCGCCGACCGGAACGCGCGTGGCGATCGACTATGAGGCCGAGGCCGGGCCGACCATCTCGATCCGCCTGCAGGAATTGTTCGGGCTCGCCCAACACCCCTCGATTGCCGGCGGCCGCGTTCCGTTGGTGATCGAGCTCCTCTCGCCCGCGCGCCGGCCCGTGCAGGTGACGCGCGACCTGCCCGGCTTCTGGCGCGGCTCCTATGCGGCGGTGCGTTCCGAGATGCGCGGGCGCTATCCGCGCCATCCCTGGCCGGACGATCCGCTCGCCGCGGCGCCGACACGCCGCGCCAAGCCGCGCGGGACTTGATAGATAAGCGTCATGAGCCCGCATCTCATCGGCCTTGATTGGGGCACCACGTCGTGCCGCGCCTATCTGATCGGCGCGGATGGCGCGGTGCTGACGCGCATCGGCGATGGGCCGGGCATTTTGAAGGTCGAGAACGGCACGTTCGGGGCGACGCTCGACGCGATGGTCGGCGGCTGGCCGGCGCACCTACCGATCATCCTCTCAGGCATGATCGGCAGTCGGCAGGGCTGGGCCGAGGCGCTCTATGCGCGCTGTCCGGCCGGCGCGGACGATATCGTCACGGCGCTCGCGACAATCGATCACGCGAGACGCACGATTTCGCTCGTACCCGGCCTCTCGACCCAAAACGACGCGATGCCCGACGTGATGCGCGGTGAGGAGACGCAAATCCTCGGGGCGCTCGCGCTCTCGGGCCGTGGCGACGGGTTGTTCCTGCTGCCCGGCACGCATTCCAAATGGGCCGAAGTCAGCGCCGGCCGGATCACATCGTTCCGCACCTTCATGACGGGCGAAATATTCGGCGCGTTGAAAGATCACACGATCCTTGGCCGCCTGATGCGCGACGGCGCCGCGAATGCGGAAGCATTCGCCCGCGGAGTAGGAGAAGGCGTAGCGCTCGACAGTGCGGGCGCGCTGCTCAATCGCATGTTCGCGACGCGCACCTACGGCCTGATGGATCGTCTGCCCGACACGGCGCTGTCCGATTATCTCAGCGGCTTGCTGGTCGGCGCGGAAGTCGCCGAGGCGACTAAAGGCGCGCGCGCGACCGTGACAATCGTCGCAAGCCCCGCGCTCGCGTCGCGCTATACTGAAGCGTTGCGCCTGCTCGGACACGACAGCGCGCTCGCACCCGAGGACTGCGTTGCCGCCGGCCACTGGCGTATCGCGCGCGCCGCCGGATTATGCTGAGGGAACGAATGCTCGACCTGCGCTCAGCCCTGGCACGATGCCCGGTCGTCGCGATCCTGCGCGGCGTGAAACCCGACGAGGTCGACGCGATCGGCGATGCGCTGGTCGAGGCCGGCATCACGATCATCGAGGTGCCGCTCAACTCGCCAAACCCGTTCGAAAGCATCAAACGCCTCGCGGCGCGTCACGGCGCCCGCGCGCTGGTCGGCGCCGGCACCGTGCTCAAAGCCGCGGACGTGGCGCGTGTCGCCGCCGCCGGAGGCAGGCTCATCGTCGCGCCGAATTTCGACGCCGACCTGGTGCGTGCCGCCAAGGCTGCCGGGCTCGCCACACTGCCCGGCGTGATGACGCCCAGCGAAGGCTTCGCGGCGCTCCAGTCCGGTGCCGACGGGCTGAAGCTGTTTCCGGCCGAGATCATCCCGCCCGCCGTATTCCGGGCCTGGCGCGCGGTGTTCCCGCCCGAGACGCTCCTGCTCGCGGTCGGCGGCGTCGGCGTGGACAACCTGAAAAGCTACGCGCGAGCAGGCGCGTCCGGCTACGGCATCGGCTCGGCGCTCTACAAGCCGGGCCGGCCGGCGGCCAAGATTGGAACGCTCGCGCGCGCGCTCGTGGCAGCCGCAAAGGCTTGATTTTTCGGCCTTTCTGGCCTATATCCTGAGCATCTGATCCGTGACCTCTCGTTCGGCAATTGTCGCGCGGGAGGTTATTGCTTTTGGGGCGGCGCGCATGGTCCCGAAAAGTGGGAACCGGTTTTCGGCAGAGGTCATGCGCAAACGACTGCGAACACGATGACCAGCAACCGTACCGGCCATATCCGGCTCACCTCGCACCCCGGCAGCCGGGGCGGCGCGCCAAGCCGTTTTCCGATCCACTGGGGCGCCGCGACCGCGCGCGGGCCAGTGCTCGGCACCGTGAACGCGGGCGTGGACCGCAACGCGATCGGCGCGCATGGCGGGTCCTATGCGGTCTATCGCGCGCTCGCGGTGTCGTCGGGTGCGCTCAGCCCGATCGCGCGGCCGGACCTCACCAACACCTCGCCGGTCGTGAATATCGGTCCGTTCCCGCAATGGTCGGAGCCGGGCCGCATCGTCTCGCTCGATCCCTGGGGCCACCGCGTCGCCGCAGACTTCGCGCAGGAGATCGGTGAGGGCATCGACATCCGTCCGAGCATCGCCGTCACCAAGGCGCGGCTGACCATATCGGAGCTGAATGAGGCCGTGGTCAAAGGCCGTCTCAAGGTCGACGGCAAGATCATGAAGGATACCGGCGAAGTCGCGGTCACCAAGGCCGCGGTCGAGCCGGTGTGGTATCTGCCCGGCATCGCGGACCGTTTCGGGGTTACCGAGGAGGCGCTGCGCCGCACGCTGTTCGAGCAGACCGGCGGCATGTATCCGGAACTCGTCACGCGGCCGGACCTCTCAGTGTTCCTGCCGCCGATCGGCGGCATCACGCTCTACATCTTCGGCGATCCCGCCGCGATCTCGGACCGTCGCCGCACGTTGGCGTGCCGGGTGCATGACGAATGCAACGGCTCGGACGTGTTCGGCTCGGACATCTGCACCTGCCGGCCGTATCTCATCCACGGCATCGAGGAGGCGATCCGCGAGGCGCAGAACGGCGGCGCCGGCCTGATCGTCTACAATCGCAAAGAAGGCCGCGCGCTCGGCGAGGTGACCAAATTTCTCGTCTACAACGCGCGCAAGCGGCAGGAAGGTGGCGACCAGGCGGCGACTTACTTCGAGCGCACCGAATGCGTCGCCGGCGTGCAGGACGCGCGCTTCCAGCAGTTGATGCCCGACGTGCTGCACTGGCTCGGCATCACGCGCATCGACCGCTTCGTGTCGATGTCGAACATGAAGTACGACGCGCTCACGGAGTCCGGCATCGAGATCGGCGAGCGCGTGCCGATCCCGGACGAGCTGATCCCCGACGATGCCAAGGTCGAGATGGAGGCGAAGAAGGCCGCCGGCTATTTCACGCCGCACGCGCCGACCGCGGACGAGCTGAAGGCGACTGTCGGGCGCAAGATCGAGGAATTCTAGTTGCAGGATCTTTCTCGTTGAGTGATGCCGAAGCCGCGCGCTCCTTGCTCTCCGCTGGAGCGGTCCGCAAGCGCGCGCATGAGATGTTGGCGGCGAGTCTCAAGGACAGGCTGAGCCACCTCACCGTCGACCTCACGCGCCTGCCCGCTTGCGCGGACTTCGTCGCCACGGTCATCCGTGAGAATTATCCGTCGCTCGACGTCCCGTTCCATGCGCGCTGGCGCCATTTTACCGTTGGCGGACGCGACCTGTGGGCCGAGCGCACCGCCGCGACCCGCTGGCCCGGCGCTGCCGCCAAGGCGCGTGCCGAATTCGACCTCGCCGTCGTCTCTGTTCTGCTCGATGCCGGCGCCGGCATGGGCTGGCGCTACCGCGATGCCGCGACCGGCGCCGAGATCGGCCGTTCCGAGGGGCTCGCGCTCGCGAGCCTGCGCATGTTCGCGGCGGGTGCGTTTTCTGATCGTCCGGACGATCCGCTCCGCGCCGATGCCGGGCGGCTTGCGCGTCTGACCGCGGACGACGTCGCGCGCGGCTTCCAGGTCACCAAAGATAATCCGCTCGTCGGTCTGGAGGGTCGCGCCGCCTTGCTGGCGCGGCTCGGCGCCGCGGTCGCCGCGAGCCCGACGGTTTTCGGGATGGCCGATACGCCGCGTCCCGGCGGCCTCTACGATCTTCTCGCCGCCGAGGCGAGCGGCAGCGCCCTGCCCGCGCCACGCATCCTTGCGGCACTGCTCGATCATCTCGGCGCGATCTGGCCGGGCCGGCTGACGCTCGGCGGCCTTTCCCTTGGCGATACCTGGCGCCATCCGGCGATCAAGCGCGCCGACGTGACGGACGGGCTGATGCCGTTCCACAAGCTCTCGCAATGGCTGTCTTATTCGCTGATTGAGCCGCTTCAGCGCTCCGGCATCGACGTCACCGACATCGACGGCCTGACGGGGCTCGCCGAATACCGCAATGGCGGCCTGTTCGTGGACGCCGGCGTCATTGCGTTGCGCGATCCCGCGCAAGCCGCGCGGCCGAACGCGGTCGATTCCGCGCTCGTGGTCGAATGGCGCGGGCTCACCATCGCTCTGCTCGACGCCATCGCGCCCGTGGTGCGCGAGCGGCTCGGCGTCACCGCGGAGGCGTTTCCGCTCGCCCGCGTGCTCGAAGGCGGCACCTGGGCGGCGGGCCGGCGGCTTGCGCGCGAGAAACGGTCCGATGGCGGGCCGCCGATTGCAGTCGCGAGCGACGGCACGGTATTTTGATGCGATCTTATCCCTCCCCCTGCGGGAGAGGGATAACAAGGAGACCCACATGCAAGGCGTGACCGTCGTCGATCATCCGCTGGTGCAGCACAAGCTGACCTTGATGCGCGACAAGACGCGCTCGACCAAGGGCTTCCGCCAGCTCCTGAACGAGATCGGCATGCTGCTCGCCTATGAGGTGACGCGCGACCTGCCGCTCGAAATGACCGACATCGAGACGCCGATGGCGCCGATGAAGGCGCCGGTGCTGGCCGGCAAGAAGCTCGTCTTCGCGCCGATCCTGCGTGCGGGCGTCGGCTTCCTCGATGGCATGCTGAGCCTGGTGCCGTCCGCGCGCGTCGCCCATGTCGGGCTCTACCGCGATCCCAAGACGCTGGTGGCGGTCGAATATTATTTCAAGGCGCCCGAGGATCTCGCCGACCGCGTCGTCCTGGTGCTCGATCCGATGCTGGCGACCGCAAATTCCGCGATCGCGGCGGTGGACCGGCTGAAAGAGGCCGGAGCCAAGAGCATCCGCTTCGTCTGCCTGCTGGCGGCGCCGGAGGGAATCGAGAAATTCCGCGGCCACCATCCCGAGGTCCATGTCTGGACCGCCGCGATCGACGAGCGGCTCAACGAGCACGGCTACATCATCCCAGGGCTCGGCGATGCCGGCGACAGGATGTTCGGGACGAAATAGCCGTCACCCTGGGGTGCGTCCGCAGGACGCGTCCCGAAGGATGGCGGAAAACGCCGGAGTATGCGGACCATCCTTCGAGGCCGGCCTTCGGCCGGCACCTTATGACGAGGTCTGACTTGCCGACCACGTCGGTATCTGAAACAGTTCGGCTCCGAAACGATCTCGCGGAGCCGATATGGCGGTCGAGTTGCGGCCGTCGCAGGCGCTGAAGTTGCTGCTGGATTTCAACTTGGCGCTCGTGACCGATGGAGAGGCCGACCTCTCGGCGCGCCAGTTCGCCGTGCTGCTCACGATTTATTTGGAACCGCCACCTCACAATGTGCGCGGACTTGCCGCGAAGTTGAAGGTGACCAAGCCGGTGATCACGCGCGCGCTCGATACCATGGGTAAGCTCGGCCTCGTGGCGCGCCGCCGCGACGAGGTCGATCGCCGCAATGTCGTGATCCAGCGTACGCCGCGCGGCGCACTCGCCGTCGAGCGCTTCGGCGACGTGCTGATCGCCAAGGCGAAGGAGCTGCCGCGGTGAGCTTCGATCCGCGCATCACGCCGGTGCGGCACGACCTCGCCGCCAAGCACCTTGAAGGCAAAGTCGCGGCCGCACGCTTCGTCGAGGGGCAGGAGCGCGAGGTGATCGACGCGCAGGCGCCCCTGCGTCGCGCGCCTGCGCCCGACGCCGAACAGATGACCGAAGCGCTGATGGGCGAGCGCATGACGGTCTACGAGTTCGACGACGAGGGCTGGGCCTGGGGGCAACTCGCCGACGACGGTTATGTGGGCTACCTCCCGGCCAGCGCGCTGATCGCGCCGCGCGCTGCGCCGACACACAAGGTGACGGCGCTGCGCACGCTCGCGTTCCCGGGGCCGTCGATCAAGTTGCCGCCCGTAGCCACGCCGCCGCTCGGCGCACGCTTGACCGTGCTGCGCCAGCAGGATCGTTTCGCGGTCGCGACCATTGGATATGTCCCCGCCGGTCATCTGGCGCCGCTCGATCGTGTCGAGACCGATTTCGTCGCCGTCGCGGAGCGATTTGTCGGCACGCCGTATCTTTGGGGCGGCAAGACCAGCCTCGGGCTCGACTGCTCGGGGCTCGTCCAGGTCGCGCTTTCGGCCTGCGGCATCGCCTGTCCGCGCGACAGCGATATGCAGGAGAGTGCGCTCGGCGCTCTTGTCACGAGCCTGTCCACGCTCGAACGCGGAGATCTCGTGTTCTGGAAGGGTCATGTGGCGATCGTGCGTGACGAACAGACGTTCCTGCACGCCAACGCCTTTCACATGGCGGTCGCAGTCGAGCCGATCTCCCATGCGCTCGCGCGTATCCGCGCGGCGGGTAACGACGTGACGAGCGTGAGGCGGCTTTAATATCCGACCTTCCGGTCCACCACGTTCGCCAGCGTCTCGCCACGCTCGAATGCCGCGATCTGGTCGGCGACGTAGAGCGAGATCGCATCCGGATCGGTATCGGCGGCGTTGTGCGGCGAGAGCGTCACCTTTGGATGCGACCAGAACGGACTTGAAGCCGGCAGCGGCTCGGTCGCGAACACGTCGAGGGTTACAGCCAGGAGCGTTCCGTCGTCGAGCGCAGCCAGGATGTCGTCTTCGACCTGCAACCCTCCGCGCCCTGCATTGATCACGACCGGGCCGCCGAGCACGCCATCATGCGCGAGACCCGCAAAGGTCTTCGTATCGAGGATGCCGCGTGTTGCTGGTGTCAGCGGCAGCAAGCAGACGAGCACGTCGGTGCGCGCAAGGAATGCCGGAAGCTCGGCTTCGCCCGCAAAGCACGTGATGCCTGGAACGGACTTCGGCGTGCCGCTCCAGCCCGCGACATTAAAGCCGATCCGCGCCAGCACCTCCGCGGCGTCGCGGCCAAGCACTCCGAGCCCCATGATCCCGACCCGCAGCGCGCCCGCCGCCCATTGCAGCTTCGGCGTCCAGACGCGGTCGCGCTGCGACTGCTCGTAATAGCGCTGGCGCCGGTGCTGCATCAGCACGTGCATCACGACGTATTCGGTCATCCGGCGCGTGAGGTCGTCGACCGCGACGCGCACCAGCGGCACGTCAGGCAGCGTCGCGTCCGCCATCACGGCGTCGACGCCGGCGCCGAGATTGAAGATCACGCCGAGATTGGGGAAGGCGCCAAGCGCGCCCGGCTTCGGCTTCCACACCGCCGCATAGCGCACCATCGCCGGATCGATGGCGTCGTCTGGAATGAGCGCGACAATGCGATCCGGACAGCAGCGCAGGAAGCGCTCGCGCCAGCGCTGCGGCGCCCAGTTCTCGGTGCCGCCGGTGATCAGGAGGGCCAACGCGCCTTTGCCCATGTGTCACTAGCTAACCGCGTCATGCGGCGCGGTCTCCAGGTTGAAGGCGGCGGCAAACAGCGCGCGCGTGTAATCGCTTTGCGGATGCTCGAACACCTGCGCCGCGGAGCCTGCCTCCACCACCTTGCCGTTGCGCATGACGATGAGCTGGCTCGCGAGCGCCGCCACCACGCGCAGGTCGTGGGAGATGAACAGATAGGTCAGGTTGCGGCGCCGCTGCAGGTCGCGCAGCAGATCGACGATCTGCGACTGGATCAGCATGTCGAGCGCGCTGGTCGGCTCGTCGAGCACCACGAAGGTCGGCTCGAGCGCGATCGCGCGCGCGACCGCGATACGCTGGCGCTGGCCGCCGGAGAACTCGTGCGGATAGCGGAAACGCGTTTCGGGATCGAGGCCGACGTCGTTCAGTGCCGCGATCACGCGCCGCTCGCGCTCGTCCTCGGCCATGTCGGGATGATGCACCCACAATCCCTCCTCGACGATGTCGGACACCGACATGCGTGGGGAGAGCGAGCCGAACGGGTCCTGGAACACGATCTGCATGTCGCGCCTGAATGGCCGCATCGCCTTGAACTTAAGGCCCTGCAGCGCATGCCCCATGAACACGATCGGGCCGTCCGACGCGATGAGGCGCAGGATCGCCAAGCCCAGTGTCGTCTTGCCCGAGCCGGACTCGCCGACGATCCCGAGCGTCTCGCCCTTGCGCACCGCGATGCTGACGCCGTCGACCGCCTTGATATGGCCGACGACCTTGCGCATCACGCCGCGCTTGATCGGGAACCAGACCTTGAGATCGTTCGTCTCGACCACAAGAGGCGCCTGCGGCTGCGGCGGCGCCGGATCGGGTTTCGGCTCGGCCGCGAGCAGCGCTTGCGTGTAGGCGTGCTGCGGATGTGTGAAGACCTGCTCGACCGGCCCGTGCTCGACGATCTTGCCGTGCCGCATCACGCTGACTGTTTCGGCCACCCGGCGGACGATGCCGAGGTCGTGCGTGATGAACAGCATCGCCATGCCGAGCCGCGCTTGGAGGTCCTTCAGGAGCTTGAGAATCTGCGCCTGCACGGTGACGTCNNGCGATCATCACGCGCTGGCGCTGCCCGCCGGAAAGCTGATGCGGGTAGCTCGCAAGCCGGCTTTGCGGATCGGGGATGCCGACTTGGCCGAGCAGCTCGACGATGCGGGCGCGCGCCTTGCCGCCGGTCAGTCCGCCATGCAACTGCAGGATTTCCGCGATCTGCCGCTCGATCGTGTGGAGCGGATTGAGCGAGGTCATCGGCTCCTGGAAAATGATCGTGATGTCGTTGCCGCGCACGTGGCGCATCTCGTGCTCGCGCAGATTCAGGAGCTCCTGTCCCTTGAAGCGAACCGAGCCGGAGGGATGCCGCGCGGCCGGATAGGGCAGGAGCTTCAGGATCGAGAGCGCCGAGACCGACTTGCCCGAACCCGACTCGCCGACGAGCGCCAGCGTCTCGCCCTTGCGGATATCGAAGGAGATGCGATCGACAGCAAGCATCTCGCGCTGCCCCTGGCGGAACGCCACCGAGAGATCGCGAACGGAGAGCAGCGGTGTGCCGATCGCATCCATCAGATCACCCGAATGCCTTGCGCGGATCGAACGCGTCGCGCACCGACTCGCCGATGAAGATCAACAGCGACAGCATGATCGCCACCGAGAAGAAGCCGGCGAGGCCGAGCCATGGTGCCTGGATGTTAGCCTTGCCCTGCGACAGCAATTCGCCGAGCGACGGCGAACCGGGCGGCAGCCCGAAGCCAAGGAAATCGAGCGCGGTCAGCGTCATCACGGAACCGGACAGGATGAACGGCAGGTACGTCATGGTGGCGACCATCGCGTTCGGCAGCAGATGGCGGAACATGATGGTGCGGTTCGAGACGCCGAGCGCGCGCGCCGCCATGATGTATTCGAAATTGCGCCCGCGCAGGAATTCTGCGCGCACAAGCCCGACCAGCGAGACCCAGGAGAACAAAAGCAGGATGCCGAGCAGGACGAAGAAGCCGGGCGTCAGCACGGCGGAGATGATGAGCAGGAGGTAGAGCGAGGGGATCGAGGTCCAGATCTCGATCACGCGCTGGAACACGAGATCGACCCATCCGCCGAAATAGCCCTGCACGGCGCCGGCGAAGACACCGATGACCGAGGAGATCAGCGTCAAGGCGAGCCCGAACAGCACCGAGATGCGGAAGCCGTAGATCAGCCGCGCTACCACGTCGCGGCCCTGGTCGTCGGTGCCGAGCCAGTTCGGCTCGAGATCGGCACAGCCGCTGCCGCCGAACTTCTCGGCGACTGGCTTGCATTCCGCGTCGGTGAGCATCCAGGTCGGCTTGGAGGGCGCGGGCGTCGGCAGATTGAGGTTGTGCGTGTCGTAGGAGTAATGCACCGGCGGCCAATACATCTTGCCGCCCTTTTCGGCGATCAGCGACTTCAAAAACGGATCGCGATAGTCGGCCGCGGTCTCGAACTCGCCGCCGAAGGCGGTTTCCGGATAGGTCGCGAACACCGGGAAATAGCTCTTGCCCTCGAGACTGACGTAGAACGGCTTGTCGTTGGCGATGAACTCGGCGAACAGCGACACGAAGAAAAGCACGAGAAAAATCCAGAACGCCGCGTAGCCGCGCCGGTTCGCCTTGAAGTTCTGCCAGCGCCGCTGGTTGATCGGTGACAGCAGAACCCTGCGCCGCTCGGGCGGCACCACCACGCCCATCGGCGACACGGCAGTCGTGTCGGGCGTCGGCGCGGAGACGCGGGCGTCCACCCTCACACCTCCCGCGTCTCGAAATCGATACGCGGATCGACCCAGGTATAGGTGAGATCGGAGATGAGGTTCACGGCGAGCCCGAGCAGCGAGAAGATATAGAGGTTCGCGAACACGACCGCGTAGTCGCGGTTGAGCACGCTCTCGAAGCTGAGCAGGCCGAGCCCGTCGAGCGAGAAGATCGTTTCGATCAAAAGCGCGCCGGTGAAAAAGGCGTGGATGAAGGAGCCGGCGAATCCCGCGATCACGATCAGCATCGCGTTGCGGAACACGTGGCCGTAAAGCACTTGGCGCTCCGAGCAGCCTTTGGCGCGCGCGGTCAGCACGTATTGCTTGCGGATCTCGTCGAGGAACGAGTTCTTTGTGAGCAGCGTGGTGGTGGCAAAGGCGGCAAGCGCCATAGACACGATCGGCAGCGTGAGGTGCCAGAAATAGTCCGCGATCTTTCCGTACCACGGCAGTTGCGCCCAGTTGTCCGATGTCAATCCGCGCAGCGGGAAGACATCCCAGAACGAGCCGCCCGCGAACAGGATGATCAGCAGGATGGCGAACAGAAAGCCCGGAATCGCATAGCCCACGATGATGACGCTCGAGGTCCACACGTCGAAGCGCGAGCCGTCGCTGATCGCCTTGCGGATGCCGAGCGGGATCGAGATCAGGTAGCTCAACAGCGTCATCCAGATGCCGAGCGACATCGAGACCGGAAGCTTCTCCTTGATGAGCTGCAGCACGCTCACGTCGCGGAAATAGCTCTTGCCGAAGTCGAAGGTCGCGTAGTTCCACAGCATCAGGAAGAAGCGCTCATAGGCCGGCTTGTCGAATCCGTATTGCTTTTCCAGGCTTTTGATAAATTCCGGATCGAGGCCCTGCGCGCCGCGATACTTCGAGCTCACGGCGTCCTGCGGGCCGCCGCGGAGCGCCCCGCGCGCGGCGAAATCGCCGCTCGGCGAGCCGGAAATGCGCGAGGTTGCGCCGGTGTCGGCGCCGGAAAGCTGCGCGATGATGCGCTCGATCGGTCCGCCCGGCGCGAACTGCACCACGGCGAACGACACCAGCATGATGCCGAACAGCGTCGGAATCATCAGGAGAACGCGTCGGATGATGTAAGAAGACATCGGGTTTTCAGCGAATTCCGGTTTGATTTTCGGGCAAGTGGGCGAGCCGCATAGCTGTCAGTTTGCGCATGATCTGATCCGAAAACCGGTTCCCACTTTTCGGGATCATGCGCTACCGCGTCCGGTCGAGTTTGGCCGCCTTCTCGGCATCATACCACCAGGTCTCCGGGATGCCGCGGGCGAAAGGCGGCTTTTTTTCCGGCCATCCGAACACGTCCCAATAGGCGATGCGGTGCGCGGCGAGATACCAGTGTGGAATCCAGTAGCGGCCCGCGCGGATGACGCGGTCGAGCGCGCGGCAGGCGGTGACAAGCGTCGGCCGCGTCTCGGCCGCGATGATCGTGTCGATCAAGGCGTCGATCGCGGGGTTGGCCATGCCGGCGAGGTTCTGCGAGCCTTTGATCGTCGCCGCCTGCGATGAGAAGTACGTGCGCAGCGAATCGCCCGGCGTGGATGAGAAGTTGAAACGCTCCACCGTGATGTCGAAGTCGAAATCCTCGACCCGCTTGCGATACTGCACCGGATCGACGATGCGCAGCGTGGCCTCGATGCCGAGCGTGCCGAGGTTCTTGATGAACGGCGCGTGATGCGGCTGAAACGTCGGCTCGTCGATCAGGAACTCGATGACGATCGGCTCGCCCTTGGCGTCGACGCGCTTGCCGTCCTTCACGGCGAACCCTGCATCCTGAAGGAGTTGCGATGCCTTGCGCAGCAGCGCGCGGTCCTGGCCAGAGCCGTCGGAGACCGGCGGCATCAAGGGCGCGCCGAACACCTCATCCGGCACCTTGCCGCGGAACGGCTCAAGCAGCGCGTGCTCGCCTTCGCTGGGCGGGCCCTCGGCCGTCATGTTGGAATTCTGGAACACCGAATAAGTGCGCTTGTAGGCGCCGTACATGATGGTCTTGTTGGTCCACTCGAAGTCGAACGCATAGGAGAGCGCCTCGCGCAGCTTCGGGTCCTTGAACTTCTCGCGCCGCGTATTAATGAACCAGCCCTGTCCGCCGGATGGCGTATCGTCCGGCATGATGCGGCGCTGCACGCGGCCGTCCTTGATCGCGGGAAAATCGTAGCGCGTCGCCCACACGCGCGCCGTGAATTCCTCGCGGAACAGGTAGCTCTTGGCGGTGAAGCCCTCGAAGGCGACATCGCGGTCGCGATAGAATTCGTAGCGCACCACGTCGAAATTGTTCTGCCCACGCGCGACGCCGAGATCGGCGCCCCACCAGTCTTTCACGCACTCGTATTCGATGTAGCGGCCGGGCTCGAAGCGCCCGACCCGGTAGGGGCCGCACCCGAGCGGGATCTCGAGCGTCGTCTCGTCGAACGGGCGGCTGGCGTAATAGGCGCGCGAGAAGATCGGCAGCGCGGCGACGAACAGCGGCACGTCGCGCGCGCGCTTCTCGGCGAAGCGCACCACGACGGTCTCGTCATCCGCTGCCTCCGCGCCGAGGAGATCGCGGGTGAGCTGATGGATGATCGGGTGGCCTTTTTCCTTCAGCGTATTGAGCGAGAACGCCACGTCATGAGCGGTGATCTTCGTGCCGTCATGGAAGCGCGCCTGCGGACGCAGCAGGTAGCGATAGCTGAGCTTGTCCGCGGAGATGCGCACCGCGCGCGCCGCAAGCCCATACATGCCGTCCGGCTCGTCGCTTGCCGCGGCCATTAGGGTCGCAAAGGTGAGCTCCATGCCGAGCGCGGCATCACCTTTCAGAATGTAGCTGTTGAGCGAATTGAAGGTGAGGAAGTTCTGATTGTACTGGCGCTGCGCGCCGACCTGGGAGAACACGCCGCCCTTCGGTGCTGCCGGATTGACGTAGTCGAAATGGGGGAAGTCGGCCGGATATTTCAAGTCGCCGAACGCCGAAATGCCGTGGGTCTCGTCCGCGGCCGCCGCCGGCTCGGTCAGTCCGCTCGCGCCCGCGAGCGCGCCAGCACCGATGACGAGCGCCGAGCGGCGCGTAACCCTCACTGCTTCGGTCCCGTCTTGGTCGACGCGACCTTGGCGGCGCGCTCGGCATCCCACCACCAGATGGTCGGAAACGCCGAGGCGCCGTATTCGGGCAGCTTCTCAGGGCGGGCGTAGCGATCCCAGCGCGCGGTGCGCTGCTTGCCGTAGGTCCATTGCGGCACGAGGTAGTGGTGCCACAACAGCACGCGGTCGAGCGCCTTGGCCGCCGCCACCAGCTCGGCGCGGTCCTTGGCGAAGATCAGGCGGTCGATCAGCGCATCAACCGCCGCATCCTTGATGCCGATCAGGTTGCGCGAGCCGGACTGGTCGGCGGCCTGCGAGCCCCAATAGCCGCGCTGCTCGTTGCCGGGCGAGAGCGACTCGGCCCAGACGGCGGTGATGACGTCGAAGTCCCAGGAGCGCAGGCGGTTGATGTATTGCGCCTCGTCCACGGTGCGCACCGAGACCGTGATGCCCATCCGTTCGAGCGAGGGCTTGTAGAACAGGTAGAAGCGCTCGGTGGTCGGGTCAGGCGCGAGCAGTTCGACCGTGAACGGCTCGCCGGTCTTGACATTGGTGAGCTTCTGGTTGCGCACCTCGTAGCCGGCCTCTTTGAGCAGGCGCAGGCCTTCGCGCAGGTTCGCGCGCGTGGCCTCGGGAGAACCGCCGACCGGATTGGTATAGGGCTTGGTGAAGACGTCCGGCGGCACCTTGTCGCGCACCGTCTCGAGGATTTCGAGTTCCTTGCCCTCGGGCAGTCCGGTCGCGGCGAGTTCGAGGCCCTCGAAATAGCTCGCGATGCGTTTGTACTGCCCGAAGAAGATCTGCTTGTTCATCTCCTCGAAGTCGAACGCGTGATTCATCGCCAGCCGCAGCCGCGGGTCCTGGAATTTCTCGCGCCGGATGTTGAACACGAAGCCCTGCATCACGCCGCTGGAGCGGATCGGAAATTCCTCTACGAGGACGCGCTTGTCCTTCACGGCCGGGAAATCATAGGACGTCGCCCAGTTCTTGGCGCTGTTCTCCACGCGGAAATCGACGACATCGGCCTTGAAGGCTTCGATCGCGACGGTGGAGTCGCGGAAATACTCGTAGCGCAGCTCGTCGAAATTATCGCGGCCGACGTTCACATTGAGGTCCCGGCCCCAATAGTCCTTGACCCGCTCGTACACGATGGTGCGGCCGGCGGTGAATTCCTTCATCCGGTAGGCGCCGCCGCCGAGCGGCACCTCAAGTGTCGTCGCCGTGATGTCGCGCTTCTTGCCTTGTGCGTCGGTGCCTTCCCACCAGTGCTTCGGCAGGATGTTGAACTGCCCGACGATCTGCGGCAACTCGCGGTTGCCCGGGCCGTCGAACGTGAAGGTGACGTCGCGCTCGCCGGTCTTTTCCGCCTTGGTCACATGACGGTAATAGGCGGAGAGCTGGGGGCTGTTCTTCTTGAAGGCGTCGAACGAGAAGATCACGTCTTCGGGCGTGACCGGCTTGCCGTCGTGCCACTTCGCTTCTGCGCGCAGCCGGTAGGTGACCGAGGCGCGGTCCGGCGGATAGCTGGCCGATTCCGCGAGCAGTCCATACTCGGTCGAGACCTCGTCGAGCGCCGGCGCCATCAAGGTGTCGTAGATCGCCTCCAGCCCGTCGGCGATCGTGCCCTTGATGCCGCCGACCACCATGTTGAAGTTGTCGAAGGTGCCGAACGCGATCTGGCGCACCACGCCGCCCTTCGGCGGGGTCGGATTGACGTAGTCGAAGCGCTGAAAGCCGGCGGGATATTTTAGGTCGTCGAACAGCGACAGGCCATGGCGCCACGCGTTCTCTTCGGCGCGCGCTTTCGCGATCCCGACGAGTGGCTCCAGCGGCGCGACCATGCCGGCGGCGGGCGTTGCAAGCGCGAGCGCGCTAGCGCGCAGCAGAGTTCGGCGTGACAGCGTCATGAAGGCTCCAGAATTGGCGGCGACCACAGGTTTCGCCGAATTATGTCGGTTTTTCGATGCCTTAGGCGGTGGCGGCTCACGCTGTCGTTATCATGACGCGCTGGACCAAGTGTCGCACCGGCCGAGCGCCAATACAGGCGGATAGCCGCGACAATGCGGCACCCGCCGGATCACGCCTTACGGGATGTCCGCGCCCGGACGAACGGACGGAGCTGTCTTACTTCTTCGCACCGGGCGCCGGAGCTGGAGCGGGGCTCGCAGCTGGCGCTGGGCTCGCAGCTGGCGCTGGGGCCGCAGCCGCAGTGGGGGCCGGAGCCGCAGCGGGCGCTTCGGCCGCCTTCGGCAGCGGCTGCGGGCTGTCCGACTTCGTATTGAGGTAGGCGATCACGTCGGCGCGCTCGCTGCCGCGCGGCACGCCCGCGAAGGTCATCTTGGTACCCGGCACGAAGGCCTTCGGACTGGTCAGGAACGTGTTGAGGTCCTGGACCGTCCAGTTGCCGCCCTTGGCCTTCATGGCCGCCGAATAATCGAACCCGCCTTCGGTGCCCTTGGGACGCCCGACGACGCCGTAGAGGTTAGGTCCGACCCGGTTCGGCTCGCCCTTGCCGAAGGTGTGGCAGGCTAGGCACTTCTTGGCCGACGACTCGCCCTTGTCGACCGAAGCACTCGCCAGCAGCTTCTCGATCGGCTCGTCGGGCGCGGCAGCCGGCGTCTCGCCCGGCTTGTGCTCCTCCTGCACCGCGACCTCATAGCCGGGCTTGGCGGGCGTCAGCGGCGCGAATACCGCGCCCGCGCCGATGTTGAGCGCCAGCAGGAAGAGGCAGGTGCCCAGTACGGCACCCAAAACCTTGTTCAGTTCGAAGGAGTCCATTGCGGACAGCTCCTCAAAGCGGGCTTTTGGGGCTGGAATCGAGCGCGGGGAGCACCACCAGCCATTCGGACAGATAGCCGGTTTGCCGCCGGGCTGGCAACCCGTATAAGCAGCGCACAATGCAACGTTGATGTGCGTAACGGCCGCGCCCGGCCGGTGGTTTTCCATGAGCTCCGGCGACGTCCTGATCCTTATTCCGGCCCGCATGGGCTCGACCCGGCTCCCGGGCAAGGCGCTCGCCGACATCGGCGGGACGCCGATGATCGTCCACGTGATGCGCCGCGCTCAGGAGGCCGAGGTAGGCCCGGTCGTGGTCGCGACCGATGCGGTCGAGATCGCCGCGGCAGTGACCGCCGCCGGCGGACGCGCCGTGATGACGCGCGACGATCATGTGTCGGGCTCGGACCGCATCTTCGAGGCGCTCGGGACGGTCGACGCTGAAGGCCGCGCAAAAATCGTCGTCAACGTGCAGGGCGATTTCCCGATGCTGACGCCCGATGATATCCGCGCCGCGCTCGCCCCGCTCGCCGATCCAGTCGTCGACATCGGCACGCTCGCGCTGACGATCACCGAGGACGAGGAGCGTACCGACCCGAACGTCGTGAAGGTGATCGGGTCGGCGATCACGCCGCGTCATCTGCGCGCGCTCTATTTCACCCGGGCGACCGCGCCGACCGGCGAGGGACCGCTTTACCACCACATCGGCCTCTATGCGTTCCGCCGCGCGGCGCTCACGCGATTTGTCGCGCTTCCGCCTTCGCCGCTGGAGCGGCGCGAACGGCTGGAACAGCTCCGCGCGCTCGAAGCCGGCATGCGGATCGACGTCGCGCTGACCGACAACCCGATCTTCGGCGTCGATACGCCGGAGCATCTGGACAAGGCGCGGGCGCTGCTTGGCGGCCGCCGTTGACCCTGACCGAAGCGGCAGGATACGGAACAGTCATGAGCAAGCTCAAAGTCGCATTCCAGGGCGAGCCCGGCGCCAATTCGGACATCGCGTCTCGCGAGGTTTATCCGGAGTGCGAGACCGTGCCGTGCGCGACCTTCGAGGACGCGCTCGCCGCAATCCAGAACGGCGAGGCCGATCTCGGCATGATCCCGATCGAGAACTCGACCGC
Source organism: Hyphomicrobiales bacterium (assembly GCA_003140315.1). Classification (GTDB taxonomy): domain Bacteria; phylum Pseudomonadota; class Alphaproteobacteria; order Rhizobiales; family Xanthobacteraceae; genus PALSA-894. Next base: position 50,534 of record PLJS01000262.1, on the reverse strand, counting down.
GGGTCGCGTCGCCGACATCCATCATTTGCTGCCGCATGCGAACCTGCACATTGTCGGCGAGCACTTCCTGCCGATCCATTTCAATCTGATGGCGCGCAAGGGCGCGACGCTGACAACCATCACGTCGGTGGAAAGCCATATCCATGCGCTCGGCCAATGCCGCCGCTTCATCCGCCAGCATGGCTACAAGCCGGTGATCGCCGCCGACACGGCGGGCGCGGCACGGCACATTTCGGAGACTACGGACTTAACGCGCGCCGCGCTCGCGCCCAGGCTTGCGGCCGAAATTTACGGCCTCGATGTTTTGGCCGAGAACGTCGAGGACGAGGCGCACAACACGACGCGCTTCGTGATCCTATCGCGCGAGGAGACGCGCGTCGCACGCGGCAACGGGCCGGTCGTGACCACGTTCGTGTTCCGCGTGAGAAACATCCCGGCTGCACTCTACAAGGCGCTCGGCGGCTTCGCCACCAACGGCGTGAACATGACCAAGCTCGAAAGCTACATGGTCGAGGGCAATTTCTTCGCCACGATGTTCTATGCCGACGTCGACGGACATCCCGAGGACGCCGCGCTCGCGCGCGCGCTGGAGGAGCTCGGCTTCTTCACCCAGCCCGGATCGCTGAAGATCATGGGCGTCTATCCGGCGCATGCGTTCCGCTCGACCTTCAAGGAAGAGAAGGATTGAGCGGGAAATTCTCCGTGAAGCGGTTTCCACTTCGCCGGATTCCGCTTTAAGCTCGGGCCAGCGAGGAATCATCGATGGCGAGCAACAACGGCCGCAAAGTCCGACGCACGCTGCATCTCCGGTTCACCATGCCGTCGGCCGATCCGGCGCAGCTCCTCTCGTTCGTCAACGCGTCCAAGCCGTTCTACGAGATGTTCGGCGGTACTGTTGTCCGGCTGATCCAGAACGTCGACGATCCTGGCAAGTTCATCCAGGTGATCGAATACGAGACGCCGGAGGCGGTCGAGCTCAACCGCCAGCGTGTCGCGAGCGACGTGCGGCTGCAGACCTATCTGCAAGCCTGGCGCGCCATGCTGCCGGGCGGGGTCGAGGTCGACGTCTACAAGGACGTGGAAGCCTGACGACTCAGATCGTCTGATTGTACGCGCCAACTTCCGGGTGTGTGCGCAAGACGCCGTCGACCGCCTTGAACATCTCGCGCATGCGCGCTTCCGANNACCACCACCACCAGCTCCGGCTTGTTCGATGACGCGCGCACCAGGCCCCAGGTCCCGTCCGCGACCGTCACGCGCACGCCATTGACGGTGACGAGATCGCGGATCTTTTGGCCCATGAACGTCTCGCCGTTCTTCTGCGCCGTCTCGAAATGCTTCACCACGTCGGCCACCACGCCGTATTTGGTCTCGTCGGCGCAATGCGGTGACATAGTCGGCGAGCCCCAGGTCTTCGGCAGCGCGTTTTTCAGTTCCGACATCGACTTCCCGGGATTGCGGTCGAGCATGTCGAGGATCGCGAGCGCCGAGACGAGGCCGTCGTCATAGCCCCGCCCGAACGGCTTGTTGAAGAAATAGTGGCCGGACTTCTCGAAGCCCGCGAGCGCGCCGAGCTCATGGGTGCGTCGCTTCATGTAGGAGTGTCCGGTCTTCCAGTAGTCGGCCTTGACGCCGTTCTTGATCAGCACCGGATCGGTTGCATAGAGGCCGGTCGACTTCACGTCGACCACGAAAGTAGAGCCCGGATGCAGCGTGGACATATCGCGCGCGAGCATCACGCCGACTTTGTCGGCGAAGATCTCGTCGCCGGTATCGTCCACCACGCCGCAACGGTCGCCGTCGCCGTCGAAACCCAACGCCACCTCGGCCTTGTGCGCCAGCACCGCGTCGCGCATCGCATGGAGCATTTCCATGTCTTCAGGATTGGGATTGTATTTCGGAAACGTATGGTCGAGCTCGCAGTCGACCGCGATCACCTCGCAACCGATCGCCTGAAGCACGCGCGGCGAAAACGCGCCGGCCGTGCCGTTGCCGCAGGCGCAAACGACTTTGATCGCGCGCTTGAGCTTCGGCCGGTTGGTCAGGTCCGCGATATAGCGCTCCGGAAAGTTCGCGACGAATTCGTAGGCGCCGCCCGGCCGCGGCTTGAACGCCGCCTCGAGCACGATCTCTTTCAGCCGCGTCATCTCGTCCGGCCCGAACGTGAGCGGCCGGTTCGCCCCCATCTTCACGCCGGTCCAGCCGTTGTCGTTGTGCGAGGCCGTCACCATCGCGACGCAGGGCACGTCGAGATCGAACTGCGCGAAGTAGGCCATTGGCGTCACCGCGAGCCCGATGTCCTTGATCTTGCAGCCGGCGCTCATCAACCCGGTGATCAGCGCCATCTTGATCGACGCCGAATAGCTGCGGAAATCGTGGCCGGTGACGATCTGAGGGCTTACGCCAAGCTCATGGATCAAGGTGCCCAAGCCCAGGCCCAGCGCCTGCATCCCCATCAGGTTGATTTCCTTGCCGAACAGCCAGCGCGCGTCGTATTCGCGGAAGCCGGTCGGCTTCACCATCGGCTCGGATTCATACGCGTAGGTGTTCGGGGTCAGCGCGGGCTTCGGCTTCGGTAGCACGGGCAACTCCGATCGCATCGTTACCCGCGCGCGGGCGGACGTGAACTGAAAATATGATGAGGCGCATGCGCGCCAACCCCAGGCGAATGGGATTGCCCGCTTTCGCCGGAAATAACAACTGCGGTGAATGCTTACTGTTCCATCACGAGGCGGCCGTTGGCCATCTCGAAGCGGCGCACGCGCGAGAGAAACGACATGCCGAGCAGATTACCGGAGAGCGCCTCGTCCGGCAGCACCATGGCGCGGACGTCGAACACCCGGATGCCGCCGACTTCGAGCGACGACAGGCTGACCGGCGCCGCCTTGATTGTGCCGTTCGCGGTGCTGACGCTCGCCGTGTAGTCGCGCGGAACCGGGTGAATGCCGAGGCGTGCCGCATCGCGCTCACGCAGCGCCACGACCGAGGCGCCCGTGTCCACCATGAAGTCGAGGCGCCGTCCGTCGACCGAGCCTTCGAGCTGGAAATGGCCGCGGCTGTCGCTGCGCACTTCGACGGTGCGGTAGCTCGCCGCAGACTGCGGCTCTGCCTTGGGTGTAGGCCGAGCCTGCGTTGTGGGCGCGCTAGCCGTGCCGCGCATCAGCCTGGGCATCACGCCCGCAAGTGCGAGCGCCACGATGGCGAAGAAGACGATATTGCGCATGCTGGTCCGCCGCAAATCCAAAGGTCCGCGGGCCGACTTCAGCACGGAATCTGCGACCGTCGTACTAATGCGGATAGCGTGGGCGCGGCTTTTGGCGCTGCTGGTGAATGAAGAATTGCGCCGAATGATGCAACTTTATCGGTCCTCATCCTGAGATGCCGGCCGAAGGCCGGCCTCGCGCCTTATGCTTCGAGACGCGCTCTTCGAGCGCTCCTCAGCATGAGGCTACGAGCCATAGCGCTCCTTGAGCAGCGCATAGAGGACGCGGGCGGCCTGGCATTCGCCGCCCTCCGGCCGGGCGGGCTTGGCCGACGGCGTCCAGCCGTAGACGTCGACATGCGCCCAGGCCTTCGCCTTCTCGACGAAGCGGTTGAGGAACAGCGCCGCCGTTATCGAGCCCGCGAACGCGCCGCTCGACACGTTGTTGAGGTCGGCCACCTTGGAGTCGAGCATCGAATCGTAAGGCCGCCACAACGGCATGCGCCAGAGCGGGTCATGCTCGGCGCGCGCGTGACGCATAAGATCCTCGGCAAGCGCATCCGCATGTGTGTAGAACGGCGGCAAGTCCAGCCCGAGCGCAACGCGCGCCGCGCCCGTCAAAGTCGCCATGTCGACGATGAGCTCGGGCGCCTCCTCGTCGGCGAGCGCAAGCGCGTCGGCAAGCACCAACCGGCCTTCGGCGTCGGTATTGCCAATCTCGACGGTCAGGCCCTTGCGCGAACGATAGACATCGAGCGGACGGAACGCCGCGCCCGAGACCGAGTTCTCTACCGCCGGGATCAGCACGCGCAGCCGGACTTTCAGCTTGGCGTCCATGATCATGTGGGCGGCGGCGAGCACGCAGGCGGCACCCCCCATGTCCTTCTTCATGATCAGCATGCCGGACGACGGCTTCAGGTCGAGCCCGCCGGTGTCGAAACACACGCCCTTGCCGACCAGCGTGATCTTCGGCGCGGCCGGATCGCCCCAGGTGAGTTCGACGAGGCGCGGCGCGCGCGGCGACGCGCGACCGACCGCGTGGATCAGCGGAAAGTTCTGCGCGATCAGGTCGTCGCCCACGATCGAGCGCACAACGGCGCCGTGACGGCCGCCGAGCGCGCGGGCAGCCTCCTCCAGCTCGGCAGGGCCCATGTCATTTGCCGGCGTGTTGATCAGGTCGCGCGCGAGCGCGACGCCCTCGGCGATGCGCGTGAGCTCCGCCGCGTCGACGCCATCGGGCACCACGAGCTTGGCGGCGTTGTCGCCGGCCTTGCGGTAGCGCGTGAACTTGTAGCCGCCGAGCGCGAAGGCGAGCGCCGCAAGCCGCGTGTCGTGCGGCGCATTGGCGAAGCCGTAGGTGCCGGCGGGCAACAGGCCGGGAAGTCGGCCTGGGAGAAAACGGTCCGGCGCCTTGTCGGTCGGCTCAAGGCCGAACAGCACGCCGGAGAGCGCGCCGTCCTTGCCCGGCAAGAGCAAGGCCTGCCCGGGCTTGGGCTCGAACTGCGCGCTCACTGCGAAAGCGCGGGCGACGGGATCGAGCCCGTCACGCACCTGCGCGTAGCTGTCTGCGGTGACGAACCAGATCGGGAGCGGCGCGCCGGCGCCGCGTGCCGCAAAGGCGGAATGCATCAATCGCTCCGGTCGAGAATGGGCTCAGCTAGCACGCGGCCGAGTGGCGCGGAAGGTCAAGTTAACCGCCCGTTAGGCTTAACGATCTATTGCTTCAGGGCGCCGTGTGGGCGCGGGGGTCGCGTGTCCGGGTAGGGTCATGATTTCGCGTCAGCACCGCCGCCGCCATCTCTCCCTTCTGTCAACCGTCGCCGGTATTGCGCTCGCCGCAACCGCGCTCGCCGGCTGCAAGACGCTGGGCGACGTCGACACGACCGGCTCAATCACGCCGCCAAGCGCGCCGCACGGCGAGGCCGAGTGGCGGCGCGAAGTTGATGCGCAGGGCGAGCTCTTCCGCGCCAATCCGCGCGATGCCGACACCGCGATCCGCTATGCCCGCGCGCTGCGCGCGACCGGCCAGCGCACGCAGGCCGCCGCCGTCCTCGAACAGGCGACGATCACCAATCCCAACAACAAGCAACTGCTCGGCGCTTATGGCCGTGCGCTCGCCGACGCGGGCAGCTATGTCCAGGCACTCGACGTGCTGAGCCGCGCGCACACGCCCGACCAGCCAGACTGGCGGATCCTCTCGGTGCAAGGCACGGTTCTCGATCAGCTCGGCCGCCACGACGAGGCGCAGCGCTATTACGCGAGCGCGCTCAAGATCGTCCCCGACGACCCGTCGGTCCTCTCCAACCTCGGGCTTTCCTACGCGCTCTCCAAGGACCTCAAACGCGCCGAGGAGACGCTGCGGCGCGCCTCCACGAACGGCGGCGCCGACCGCCGCGTGCGGCAAAACCTCGCGCTCGTCGTCGGGCTGCAGGGCCGCTTCCCGGAAGCCGAGAAGATCGCACGCTCGGATCTACCGCCCGAGGAAGCAGCCGCGAACGTCGCGTATCTGCGACAGATGCTGGCGCAGCAGCAGCGCGGCAAGACGAAGACGAAGAAGATCCTCGGGCCCGAGGGCCTGGAGCCGATCGACGATCCGAACGGGACGTAAGGTCGCGCCGGCAGCCACATTCCTTGTTTCAGTCGTTTACGAAGACGTAGCGGCCTCATGGTGAGGAGCGTTGCGCAGCAACGCGTCTCGAACCATAGGCCGCGTGACACCCGCGGCTCTACTGGATCGCCATCACGCGGATCGCGGCGGGTCCGAGAATAACCACGAACAGCACTGGCAGGAAGAACAGGATCATCGGGACGGTGAGCTTGGGCGGCAGGGCGGCCGCCTTCTTCTCGGCCTCCGACATGCGCATGTCGCGATTTTCCTGCGCCATCACGCGCAGCGTCTGGCCGAGCGGCGTGCCATAGCGCTCCGACTGCTGCAGCGCCACGCACACCGACTTGACGCCTTCGAGATCCGTGCGTTTGGCGAGGTTCTCGTAGGCTACCTTGCGATCCTGCAGGTATGACAGCTCCGCGGTGGTCAGCGTGAGCTCCTCGGCGAGCGGGATCGACTGCGAGCCGATCTCCTGGCTCACGCGCCGGAACGCCGCCTCGATCGACATGCCGGCCTCGACGCAGATCAGCAGCAGGTCGAGCGCGTCGGGAAACGCGCGGCGCACGGAGAGCTGGCGCTTGGAAATCTGGTTCTTCAGAAACAGATACGGCACTTGCATGCCGACGAAGGCGGCAAACAGGCACGCGCCGACCTTGACCATTGCTGGTTGATCGACCTGGACAAAGAAAAATAGATAGAAGACGGCCACCACGAAGGCGACGACCGGCGAGACCATGCGGAAGAACAGGTACGCCACATAAGGCGCGTTGCCGCGATACCCGGCCTGGATCAGCTTCGCGCGCGCCTCCTCCTGTCCGACCCATTTGGCCAGGTTGAAGCTCTCGACGATCGTCTTCATGTATTGCTTCGGCGACTGCCGCAGCGTGACCTTCTCGCCGCGCGCGAGGCGCTCGCGCTCGCGCTGGCGCATCTTCTCGCGCTCGACGGACACCGCCCGCAGACGCCGATTGAGATCGTCGCGCACGAGCAGCGGCATCGCGAGGGTGACCACCGTCGCCATGGCGGCGACGGCGGCGAGCACGCTCGCCAGGAACTTCGGATCGTGCAGCTTCTCGACGAGGAACTCGATCATGATGCTGCTTTAAAAGTCAAAGTTGATCATTTTCTTCATCACCAAGACGCCGAGCAGCATCCAGCCGGCGCAGCACGCCATCATCAGGCGGCCGGTCGGATGGGTCCACAGGAGCTCGATGTATTGCGGGCTCGAGATGTAGACGAGAATCATCACCGCGAAAGGCAGCGCAGCGATGATGACGGCGGAGGCCTTCGCTTCCATCGACATCGCCCGGATCTTGGCCTTCATCTTCTTGCGGTCACGCAGCACGCGCGACAGGTTGCCGAGCGCTTCGGAGAGATTGCCGCCGGCCTTCTGCTGGATGCCGATCACGATCCCGAAGAAGTTCGCCTCCGGCAGCGGCATGCGCTCGTAGAGCTTCGCACAGGCCTCGCCTACCGGGATCCCGATCGTCTGCGACTCGACGATCGTCTTGAACTCGCTGCGTACCGGCTCCTGTGATTCCAGCGCGATGATGCGCAGGCAGTCGCCGAGCGGCAGACCGGCCTTCACGCCGCGCACCACGACGTCGACCGAATCGGGGAAATGGTGCAGAAACTTCGACTCGCGCCGCTTCTTGAGAAACGACAACAGCCAGCGCGGCACGCCGAAGCCGGCCGCAAAGCCTAAGCCGGCCGCGACCAACAGGCCGCCGCCGAAGATGAAGCCGGCGACGAACATCGCCATGCCGAGGCAGACGCTGATGATGATGAACTGGCGTTTCGACCAGTTGAGGCCGGCCTGCGAGATGCGCATCGGGAGCGGCAGGTTCTTGGCTTTCTTCTGGCGGAGCTCGAGTTCCTTGAGCGTCTCCTCGACCTGCTCGCGCCGGACCTTCGGGGCGCCGCGGCTCGCCGTCACGCGCGCCGCGGGCTCCGAGCGCGTAACGCTCTGCTGCCGCCGCTCGGCCTGCCGCTCGCCGGAGAGGATCGGGTAGACGAAAACCCAGATCACCCCGCCGGCCGCGAGCGCGACGAGAACGAAGACAGCGAGCATCTGCATGGTGCTGGCCTCAGTTCCTGGTCGGCTCGTTCTGCACTTCGGCCGCATCGAGCGCCGCGGCGAGCCGCTGCTCGTCGCCGTAGTAGCGCGCGCGATCCCAGAAGCGCGGCCGGCCAATGCCGGTCGAGCGGTGCCGGCCGATGAGCTTGCCGTTGGCGTCTTCGCCGAGCATCTCGTACACGAAAAGGTCCTGGGTGATGATGACGTCGCCTTCCATGCCCATCACTTCGGTGATGTGGGTGACGCGGCGCGAGCCGTCGCGCAGGCGGGATGCCTGTACGATCACGTCGACGGACGCGCAGATCATTTCACGGATGGTCTTCGACGGCAGCGTGTAGCCGCCCATCGTGATCATCGATTCGATGCGCGAGAGGGCCTCGCGCGGCGTGTTGGCGTGGAGCGTGCCCATCGAGCCGTCGTGGCCGGTGTTCATCGCCTGCAACAGGTCGAACGCCTCGGGTCCGCGCACCTCGCCGACGATGATGCGTTCGGGCCGCATGCGCAGGCAGTTCTTGACTAGGTCGCGCATCGTCACCTGTCCCTCGCCTTCGAGGTTCGGCGGGCGCGTCTCCAGGCGCACCACGTGCGGCTGCTGGAGCTGCAGTTCGGCGGCATCCTCGCAGGTGATGATGCGCTCTTCTTCCTCGATGTAGCGCGTCAGACAGTTCAGCAAGGTGGTCTTGCCCGAGCCGGTGCCGCCCGAGATCAGCACGTTGGCGCGGCAATGGCCGATGACCCGCAGGATTTCACCGCCTTCGGGCGAGACCGAGCCGAACTTGACGAGCTGATCGAGCGTCAGCTTGTCCTTTTTGAACTTGCGGATGGTGAGCGAAGGCCCGTCGATCGCGAGCGGCGGCGCGATGACGTTGACGCGGGAACCGTCCGGCAAGCGCGCGTCGCAGATCGGGGACGCTTCGTCGACGCGTCGGCCGATCTGGTTGACGATGCGCTGGCAGATGTTGAGGAGTTGCTGATTGTCGCGGAAGCGGATGTTGGTCTGCTGGATCTTGCCGGCGACCTCGATGTAGACCGTGCTGGCGCCGTTGACCATGATGTCGGCGATGTCGTCGCGCGCGAGCAGCGGCTCCAGAGGCCCATAGCCGAGAACGTCGTTGCAGATGTCGTCGAGCAGTTCCTCCTGCTCGGCGATGGACATCACGATGCTCTTGATCGAGATGATCTCGTTGACGATGTCGCGGATTTCCTCGCGTGCGGACTCAGCATCCAGCCGCGCGAGCTGCGACAGATCGATCGCCTCGATCAAGGCGCTGAAGATCGCGCCCTTGACCTCGTAATAGGATTCAGAGCGCCGCGAGTCGCGTGCGCTGGGCACGGCCTGCTTCGGGCTGCGCGTGGGCGCGAGCGGCGGCGAGGTGATCGGCGCGCCGAGGCCGTCTGAGGGCAAGGGCGCCAAGCCCACGTCGCCGGCCTTGCCGTTCGCCGGCGGCACCGACGCGGCAGGCGGCGGCGCAACCGGCGGCGGCGGCACGGGGGCCGGCCGGACTTCGGTGCCGATCGTTGGACGCTTTCCGAACACTCTGGTCTCCGCGCCCGATCACGCCTGCCGGCGTTTGAGCTTCTCGATGAGCGGGGTGAGCAGGTTCCCCCCGCGCACGCGCTTGGTCTCGGCGCGGCCGGTGAGCGTCTGCGCGAGCTGACGGAAGATCTCCGCCGTACGGTGGCCGGAGGAGACCTCGGCGATCATCTGTCCGTTGTTGGCCGCGGTGCCGAACACCTGCGGCTCGAACGGAATGGCGGCCATCGGTTCGAGCTCCAGTGCCTTGGCGAAATCGGCCGGCTTGATCTCCGGACGCTTCGGCACGCCGACCTGATTGAGGCAGTATTGCGGGCGATTGTCGTTCGGCCGCGCCGAGCGCAGGAGATCGACGAGATTCTTGATGTTGCGCAGGTTGGCGAGATCGGGCGCCGCCACGATCAGGATGTCGTCGGCGGCGATCAGCGTGCGCTTTGCCCACCCGGTCCACACATGCGGCACGTCGAGGACGATGCACGGCACGGTCGAGCGTAGCACGTCATAGATCGAATCGAACGCCTCGACGCCGAAGTCATAGACCTTGTCGAGCGTGGCCGGCGCGGCGAGCAGGCTCAGGTGATCGGTGCATTTCGACAGGAGCCGGTCGACGAAGGCGGTGTCGATCCGGTCCGGCGACATCACGGCGTCGGCGATGCCTTGCGGAGGGTCCTGATTGAAGTCGAGACCGGCGGTGCCGAACGGCAGGTCGAGATCGGCGACCACCGCATCGAGGCCGACATCGCGCGCGATCGCCCAGGCGACGTTGTGCGCGACCGTCGAGGCGCCGACGCCGCCCTTGGCGCCGACCACCGCGAGCGTACGGCCGACCGGCTTGGCGTCGGCGGCATGGAACAGCCCGGAGACCGCGCGGATGAGATCGAGTGGTTCGACCGGCGCGATCAGATAGTCGCTGACGCCGCGCCGCACCATCTCGCGGTAGAGCACGATGTCGTTGAGGCGGCCGATCACGACCACCCGCGTGCCGGCGTCGCACACCTCGGCAAGCGAATCGAGACCGGACAGGAGCGCATCCCCGCGTCCTTCCGTCTCGATCATGACGACGTTCGGGGTCGCGGATGCCCGATAGGCTTCGATCGCGGCCGTGATGCCGCCCATCTGGATCTTCAGATGGGCCTTGGCCATGCGGCGATCCTCTCCGGCCGCCTGCATCGACGCCGCGGTTTCGGCGGTTTCGCAGAAGGTCTGGATCGAAATGCGCGGCACCGGCGCGATGTGCTGCTCTTGCGCGGATGCATCGGCCGCCGTGCGTTCGGCCTCGCCGCCTTTGATTGCAAACTTGATCATTGGCCCAGGTCGCTGATCTTGCCTTTATTGGCATCTGGATATTGGGTAGCGGTGCTTTCGCCCTTGCGGAACTTATCGAACACGGTCGCTCGCCGCGCGGCATAGACCGGCGTTTCGGCGCGCGGCTGGACCAGGTCGGCGGGGTTTTCGACCTGAGCCGCGAGATTGCGTTGCACCGAGCAGCCCAGATTCCAGTACGGCTTGTTGCTCGTGTAGATCGGGTCATAGGTCGGCCCGACGTCGTGCGGCCAAAGCCCGCACGGGCCGGTCTCGGCGACCATCTTGGGAAACTTGATCCGGATCGTCGCGAGCCGGATCGGCTCGGTCGGCCGGTACGGCCTGACCTCGATCGCATGGGGCGGCACGCCGGCAGCGGTCAGGATCGCGCGAATCTCGTGCACGACGCCGTGGCCGGCGCGTGCGTTGGACGTACCCGACGGGACCTCGATCACGATCCCGCCGGTCGCCTCGCGCCGCCAGCTCGACACCAGTGCCGCGACCTCGGCCTGCTGGGTCGGCGTGAGGCTGCCGCGGCTGTCGCCGACGAAGACGTTGAGGATCTGCGCCCCTTCGCGCACCGCGATCGGATGGCGCAGCCGATAATCGCTCGGAATGCTGTCGGTCACGTCGCCGGTCGTCGTCTGGCAGGCGGCAAGCATTGCCGCGAGGCTGACGAACGCGAGCGCTCGGGCGAGGCTCGGAAGATGGGTCATCGTCATGTCCTCGTCGCGTCCGTCAATCGAGAATGAAGCCGTACTTGCCGCGGTAGTCCGGCGCGGGATTGGGCTGCCCCGGCTTGCCGTAGATCTTGTTCAGCCGCCCGAGCAGGATGGCCGCGGGATCGCCGACGTCGGTGAAGCCGTCATCCGGGCGCGAGAGATCCTTCGAGGCGACCGCGCGCACGATGTAGGGCGTGACGATTACCATCAGCTCGGTCTGGTTGTTGACGTAGTCGCGGCTCTTGAACAGCGCGCCCAGCACCGGAAGCTCCATCAGGCCGGGCAGACCGCTGATCTGGTGCTTGGTCTGCTCCTGGATCATGCCGGCCATGGCGAGCGAGCCGCCGGACGGAATCTCGACCGTGGTCTCGGCTCGCCGCGTCTTGATCGACGGGATGGTCTGGGTGCTCGATCCCTGCACGAGCTGGATCGCGTTGTCGTTCGTGAGTTCCGACACTTCGGTCGACACGCGCAAGCTGATGCGGCCCTCCGACATGACGACCGGCGTGAACGTCAGGCCGACGCCGAATTTCTTGAACTGGATCGCGAGCTGACAGATCTTGGTGGTCGGATCGCATTGATAGCCCGCTGGGATCGGGAACTCGCCACCGGCCAGGAAGGTCGCGCTCTCGCCCGAGATCGCGGTCAGATTGGGCTCGGCCAGCGTGCGGATGACGCCCGCCCGCTCCATCGCGCGCAGCGTGGCGTTGACCGATTTGAACGAGCCCGTGATGGCGTTGCCGTCGACCAGCGGCTGCCCGAGCGCGGTGAACGGATTGGAGTTGTTGAAGTTCAGGATCGTGCTGCCGTAGCTGAGGCTGCCGTTGAGGTCGACGCCGAGCTGCTTGATGACGTTTCGCGCCACCTCGGCGACGGTCACCTTGAGCATGACCTGATCGCGACCGCGGATGGTGAGGCCGTTCACCACCTTGGTGCCGTCGCCGACGAGACGCGAGGCGACGTCGTAGGCCTGCTGGGCCTCGGCCGCATTGGCGACGCTGCCCGATATCATCACGCCGTCGCCGATTCCGTCGACGCGCAGCTCGCCTTGGGGAAACATCTTCTGCAGCATCGCGCGCACGCCATTGAGATCGCGCGTCACCGCGACGTCGAAGCCGGCGATCTGGTGCCCCTCCGCGTCGAAGAAATAGATGTTGGTCTGCCCGACCGCGACGCCGATCAGATAGGCGCGGCGCGTCGAGCGCACCACCGCGTTGGCGAACTTCGGTTCGGCCACCAGCACGTCCTTGATGTCGCGCGGCAGATCGATAACGACGGACTTGCCGACGCCGAGCTGCACGAAACGCGAACCGGCATCTGATCCAATGACCTGGATCGGTGCCGCAGCCGGGGCCAAGGCCGGCTCCGCCGTCCAAGCCGGCGCACTCGCATCCAGGCACGCAGCGGCGAGCAGAGCCGTAATGAGCGCCGCGCGGGTCATTGTCCTCGTCGCCATGTCGCGGGTTCCCTTGAGCCTATTTCGGCGTGGTGACGGTGCTGATGCCGAAGCGCACCGTATTGATTCCGACGCGGCGGCCGGCGTTGCGCTCGTCCTCGGTCTGCGGCAGCGCGACGTCGCCGGCGTCCGCCAGGCTCCGCAACGCGAGCGAAAGCGTGCCGAGCTGGCGCGAGAGCGCGAGCTGTTCGGCCTGGCGCGGCGTGAGTTCGAGCGTCGCGGTCTTGCCGATCACGACCTTCTGGCCGTCTTTTTCGCCGAGCAACTGATCGATCGCGAGCACGCGGATGTTGGTGAAGATCGTCTCGCTGACTTGCGTTTCGGTGCCGCCGGTCTTTTCGGCGTCGCGATCGCGGCGCGAGAGGATGACGTCGACGCGGTCGTTCGGCAGGATGAAGCCGCCCGCGCCGGTCTCGGGCGAGATTTCGGTCGAGACCGCCCGCATGCCCTTGTCGAGCACGGCCGCCATGTAGCCGGACCCGTTGGCCTTGATGAGCTTTGCTTCCCGGATCGGCTCGCCGGCGACGAACGGCGCGCGCGCGATCGCGCCCGCAAGCTGCTCGATCGCGTCAGGCTTGTCACCCCGGCGCACGAATGCCGGGCTCGCGGCCGAGACCGGCCAGATCTGCCATTGCAGGTCCTGCTGCGATACCGATTGGCCGAGCGCGATATCCGACTTCGCGACGAGGACGTCGACGGTGTCGATCTGGGTCGCAGCCTTCGGCGCGACGGGCGGCGGCGCCTCGTCGCCTCCCCGGCCCGCGAGCAATGCCGCAAGGCCACCGGCGGCAACGGCGACGACAAGGACTACAAGACGCGCGGCTTTCATACGCTTCACTTTCCACGATCACGCTGTGTCCGGACCCGGCCCACGCGCTGGATTTCACCAGCGAAACGTCAATCCATGGTTAATGGCGCGTATCCAATTTGAGTTAACCATCCGTTGCGCGGCGGTATCCGGCGCGGCGATCCTTGCGGCGCTTGCGTTATCGCGATGCGGAGTGCGCAGCAGAAATAAATATTGGGGCGAAGACGAAAAGTCTGACGCAACAGCGCCCGGCCTCACATGCCGAGCGATTTCATCCAGGATGTGTCCGGATAGATGACAAGCGCCGCGAGCGCGAGCGCGATGCCGTAGGGGATGCCGGTGTCCATGCGGTGCAGCCGCTCGGCCCAATCCTGGCCGGCAAGCCAGGAGGGCAGCGGCATCAGGCGGAAGCGCATGATCGCAAGCGTGAGCACGCCGCCGAGAAGCGAGGCGCAGATCACGTAATTGAGTAGCTGATCGAAGCCAAACCACAGCGCGGTCGCGGCCGCGAGCTTGGCGTCGCCACCACCGATCCAGCCACGCGCGAAGAACAAGAACGTCGCCGCCAGCACGACGGCGGCCGCCCCGACATGGGCGCCGATGTCGGCAAGCAGCATTCCGGTCATGACGGCGAGGATGAAGAAGCTGCCGAGCAGAATGAGCGAGACGCGGTTGGAGATCGTCATCGTCAAGAGATCGCTCGACGCAGCGAACGCCATCATCGCCGGGAACAGCAGCAATCGGATCGCGTCGGCAGCCATGATCGGCTCCTGTCGAGGCCACTTTCAGACCGGTTCACGCCGGTCGAAGGAGGTGGAGAAGCTTAGGCGCCTGCTCGTTGCGGTTCCGTTAGCGCGTGGCGCGGTGGGCAAACGCTTCGAAAAGCGTCAGGCCGAAAATGAAAAGGCTTCGGCGGATGCCGAAGCCTCTTCAAACGGTTTCTGTGAACTCGCGTTTAGTTCAGAGCGTTCTTGACGCTGCCGAAGGTCGAGTTCAACTTCGTGCCGAGGCCCTGCACGACCGTGATGATCGCAACAGAGATGCCGGCGGCGATGAGGCCATACTCGATGGCGGTCGCGCCCGACTCGCACTTGGCAAAGCGCTTAACGAGGGTCTTCATGGGTTCGCTCCTTTAAGGATCCACACGTGGCTGTCTGAGCACTGTCCGTCCGGGCTTGTTGTTCAGCCCGATGGGTGACAGGACGAGACCCTACCAGCGAGCAATTGCAGCAAAGTTAATCTGATCGGCGAAACACGTAGTCTTGGCCGAGGTTAGGAATGTGGTTAACAGTGCCTTTCCGTGATATTCGACGTATTGATCTCAATCACGAGAGCATGAACACTTGCGAATATTTGAATGACGATCATGTAAATCGAAGGCATTCGGGGTGAAACGACTATCTCGTCTCCAGAAAACATACGATCGGAGCAGAATACTTGAATGCACCTGCCCGTCCATACGGGCACGAACACGCTCTCTTTGCACTTCGTTCACCAATTTGCAGTCAAATCCGTCACGACGGTTCGGCCCCGATGGGTTGCCTCGACGGCAATATCCTGCGTTCGGGCTCCAGGAGACTTTGATGACGGCGAAAAACGACCGCCCCGGCCGCCGGAGTATTGGACGCCTGGCGCTCGCGGCGACCCTTGCGGCGTTCGTGCTGACTGTCGCGCAACCGGCCTCCGCGATCGAATCGCTGAATATCGCCCTCGATCAAGCCACCATCCTCAAGCTGCCGGAGCGCGTTGCCACCATCGTGGTCGGCAATCCGGCGATCGCCGACGTGGCCGTTCAGGCGGGCGGGCTCGCCGTCGTGACCGGCAAGGGCTACGGTTCGACCAACATCATCGTGCTCGACCGCGCCGGCGCCGTGCTGATGGAGCGCGAGGTGCAGGTGCGCGGCGCGGGCGACAACACGGTGTTCGTGTATCGCGGCGTGGAGCGCGAGAGCTACAGTTGCATGCCCACTTGCGAACGCCGCATCACGCTTGGCGACTCGACCACCTACTTCACGGCGACGGTCGGCCAGACCGACACGCGCAACAACCAGGCGACCGGCGCCGCCAAGCCGCCGGGTACCAAGTGATCCTCCGCGCTCGTCGGCTTTCTCTCCAGTCGACACATGGTTAGCGGCGCATGAATGCGCCCAGCGATCCTGTCATCAATCGTAGCAACACTTCGACAACGGGATTTTGCTAATGCTCAGCCGTCCGGGCGCAGTGCCCGACGCGCCGCCTGATGCGGCGTCTGGCAGGGTCCGGAGCACCCCGTCATGATCAGAACGATCGGAACGAAAATTGCCGTCGGCGTGAAGCGTCTCGCGCGCGGCAAGACGTTGCGCCGGCTCGCGCGGCGCGAAGACGGCGCCTCGACGGTTGAGTTTGCGATCGTCGTCGCGCCATTCCTCGCCTTGATGTTCGCCATCATGGAGACGGCGATCGTATTCTTCGCCGGACAGACGCTCGAGACCGCGGTTGCGGATTCGGCGCGGCTGATCATGACCGGACAGGCGCAGACCGCGAGCTATACGGCGACACAGTTCAAGAACGCCGTATGCGCGAAGATCCTCGGGCTGTTCGATTGCCAAAACGGCCTGCAAATCGACGTGAAGACCTACACGTCATTCAGCTCGATCAGCAGCGCGAAACCGATCGATGCCAACGGCAACCTGCAAACCTCGAATTTCGGCTATGCGCCGGGCGGCCCCGGCGACATCGTCGTCGTGCGCCTGATGTATCAGTGGCCGATCTACGTGTCGTTGCTCGGCTTCAACATGTCCGACCTGTCGGGCAGCAAGCGACTGATCATGGCGACCGCCGCATTCCGCAACGAGCCCTATCAATGAGCACCCTTGTGATGATGCCCGCCCGCCTCGCGCGGCGCTTCTCGCGCCGGCTGCGCCGGCTTGTCCGCGACAAGCGCGGCGTCTCGGCGGTCGAGTTCGCGATGCTGCTGCCGCTGATGGTCACGCTTTATCTCGGCGGCGTCGAAATCTCGCAGGCGGTCGCGATCGACCGCAAGGTGACGCTGATCTCCCGCACGCTCGCCGACCTCGTCGCCCAGGTGACGAGCGTCAGCAGTTCGGACATGACGAACATTCTCGCCGCATCGTCGGCGATCGTCGCACCCTACGCGACCACCAATCTCAAGATTACGGTCTCGAGCGTCACCATCAGCAGCAGCAACGTTGCCACGATCGCCTGGAGCAAGACGTTGAACGGTACCGCGCGTACCGTCGGCTCGGTCGTCACGCTGCCGGCGGCGCTCAATGTCGCCAACACGTCGTTGATCTGGGGCGAAGCGAAATACGCCTACACGCCGACCATGGGCTATGTCATCACCGGCACGCTCACGCTCAGCGACCAGATCTATATGGCGCCGCGTCTATCAACCTCGGTCGCCTGCAACGCCTGTTGATAAGGCTGCAGTCTTTTACCCGAGCATGATCTTGTCCGAAAACCGGTTCCCACTTTTCGGGATCATGCTCTAGCCGATCGGCAGCGCCGTGGTCTGCTTAATTCGTTCCATCGCAAAGCGCGACGTCACGTTCTTCAGCGGGATCGCCGAGATCAGCTTCTTGTAGAACGCGTCGTAGTCCTGGATGCTGGCGACGGCGACGCGCAGCATGTAGTCGACGTCCCCCGCCATCCGGTAGAACTCCATCACCTCGGGCATCGCGCCGACGACCTCGGCGAAGCGCCTCAGCCATTCCTCCGAGTGGTCGCCCGTCTCGACCGCGATGAACACCGTGACGCCGAGGCCGATCTTGTCGGGATCGACGACCGCGACGCGGCGCTGAATCACACCCTCGCCTTCGAGCTTCTGGATGCGCTTCCAGCATGGCGTGGAAGACAGCCCCACCCGGCTGCCGATCTCGGCCACGGAGAGTGAGGCGTCCTGCTGCAGGACGGCGAGGATTTTACGGTCGATGGCATCCATGCTGCGAAGCCTCGTAATCTTAGACGCTTTGTTGCCTTCATCCCTAGTAATGAGAAATATCTTTCTTTTTATGTGCCGTATCTGTTTTTAGAGAGAAAAATATTCTATTTCAAGAGGGTAATTGATCGAGATCGCCAATGCCCCCCGTCTTGTTTGCATCCGTTCGGGCTTCCGCCCGCCGCATCGCCGGCCACGTGGCGGCCGTGGCGCTTGCGGTATTCGTGCTCGCGAGCCCTGCACGCGCCGACGCCGCGTTGCCGCTGGTCTCGACCGGCTGGCTCGCGCAGCACATCAAGGACACCAACGTGGTGGTGCTCGACATCCGCTCGGCGATCGACGGCGGCGGCATCGAAGCCTACGTGAGGGGACACATTCCCGGCGCCGTCCACAGCGACTACGACAAGGCCGGCTGGCGCGTCACGCGCAACGGCGTTCCGTTCATGCTGCCGACGGTCGCGGAGCTTGAGAAGCTGATCGGCGAGACCGCCATCGACGAGGACAGCCACGTCGTCGTCGTACCGGCCGGCGTGAGCTACACCGACTTCGGCTCGGCGGCGCGGGTTTATTGGACGCTCAAGGTCGCGGGGCTCGCCAAGGTCTCGATCCTCGACGGCGGCTTTGCGGCATGGACCGCGGAACGTCACCCGGTCGAGACCGGCGCCAACGCTCCAGCGCCGAAGATTTTCACCGCGACGGTCGACAATGCCCTGCTCGCCGAAGTCGGCGCGGTCGAGGCGATCGAGCGCAACGGCGGCGCCACGCTGATCGACGCGCGGCCCGCGTCGTTCTTCGTCGGCAAGGAGAAGGCGCCGGCCGCGCTGGCCTATGGGCACATTCCCGGCGCCGTCAGCCTGGACAGCGCAAGCTTTTATGACGAGGCGACGAACCGGTTGAAGCCGAAGGCCGAGCTTAGCGCCCTCGCCGCGGCGCTGCCCGCTGGTCCGGCGGTCGCCTATTGCAACACAGGCCACTGGGGCGCGACCGACTGGTTCGTGCTCTCCGAGGTCCTCGGCCACAAGGATGTCCGGCTGTATTACGGCTCCATGGTCGAATGGACCGCCGATCCGAACCGCCCTCTTGCGTCGTCACGTACCAAGTGGGACGACTTGAAGAAGAAGCTCGGATTTGGCTCCTAACCCCTGCCGGGGCTAACCAGACGCCATGAGTACCGCGACCCTTGAGACGCCCGCCGTTGCGGCGACGCCGCGGCTTGATTGGCCGTTCCTCATCGCCGCCGTGCTCGCAACCGCCGTGCTGGTCACGCTCGTCGTGCTCGACGGGCGGCCCGCCTCGGCCGCACTGATCGTTCTCGGCTTCGCGCTCGGCGTCGCCTTCCTCAAAGCGGAATTCTCATTCACCGCCGCATGGCGCCGTTTCCTCGTATGCGGGGAAGCTGGCGGATTGCTTGCGGCGCTGCTGCTGATCGCGGTTGCGGCGACAGTAATAGTGCCGGTCGCGGCTCTCGTTCCGGGCTTCGGCGGCGCGATCGCACCGATCGGGCCCTCGCTGGTGATCGGCGCCTTCGTGTTCGGCATCGGCATGCAGTTCGCGAACGGCTGCGGCTCGGGCACGCTCTATACGGCGGGCGGCGGATCTGGGCGGATGCTGATCGCGCTCGCGCTGTTCATCGTCGGCAGCGTGATCGGCAGCCTGCATCTGCCTGCGTTTCTGGCGCTTGGCGGCATCGATCCGATTTTGGCGTCGACCTATTTCGGGCCGTGGGGCGGCTTGGCGGCGACACTCGCCAGCATCGCGCTCGCGGCGCTGATGATCGCGGGCGTCGCACGCGCGCGCGGCGCGAGCTTCAGGCCGCGTCCCACGCTGATCGTCGGCGCGGTCGCGATCGGGCTGATCTCGATCGGGGTGTTCCTCGCCGGCCACCATCCCTGGAGCGTCACGTTCGGCTTCACGGTCTGGGGCGCCAAAATCGCGGCGCTCTTGGGCTTCGACTTCTCGCACGCGGAATTCTGGCAATGGGCCGGGCCGAAACGCGCGCTCGGCGAATCGATCCTGTCCGACACGTCGAGCCTGACGGATTTGGGCATGATCTTCGGCGCCATGGCAGCGGCCGCCGCCGCGAAACCGTTCGCGCGGGGCGCCTGGCCTCCGGCGCGCTCGCTCATCGCGGCCGCGATCGGCGGACTGCTGATGGGCTGGGGCGCGCGCATCGGCTTTGGCTGCAACATCGGGGCATTCGTCGGTGGCGTCGCGTCCGGCTCGCTGCATGGCTGGGTGTGGTTTGCGGCCGCGCTTGGCGGCTGCGCGATCGGCGTCCGGCTGCGCCCCGCCTTCGGCCTCTCGCGCGATTGAGGCCCTCATGCGCATCCTTTATGCATTGGCGCTGATCGCGGGGCTCGCAGCCCTGATCACCGACCATCTCACCAGCCCGTCGAGCGCGCGGGCGGTCTCGCCCGAGGATTTTGCCGGCGCCTGCGCGCCCTGCGGCGCGCCCTGCCCGTCGACACAGAAAAAATAACATCAAGGAAACAACTTCAATCCCTTGCCGCGAGAAACGCCTCGACCTCGGCGCGCGTGGGCGCACCCAGGATGCCGCCATAGCGCGTGCATTTGAGCGCGGCGGCCGCGGCCGCAACCCGCATCGCGTCGCGTTCGTTGCGCCCTTCCGCCAGCATCAGCGCGAATGCGCCATGGAACGTGTCACCGGCGCCGAGCGTGTCGACCACATCGACCGCGAAGGCCGGCACCTGCCGCAATTCGCCACCGTCGAGCCACAGCACGTCGTTGCGTCCGTCCGTGACCGCCAGAAACGCCGGCGTCCGCTTGCTAACATCGATCAACGAACGACCGAGATGATCGCTGCCGGCGGTGGCACGCAGCCCCTCGGCCGAGAACACGACGTGCGAGACGATCGCAAGCAGGTCGTTGCTGTCGCGGCGCGGCTCGTCGGCATCGAGTACGACGGGGATGCGCCGCGCGCGGGCGGCGCGACAGACTTCGGCGGCGAATTCCGGGAAGCGATTGTCGGCCATCACGGCGTCGGCATCGGCGACGAGGGCTGCGGCATTCACGGGACGCGCTGCGGCGAGCCGGTCGTCGCGGAAGTTGACGATGGCGCGTTCGCCGCGGCTATCGATGCAGATCGCCGAAATGGAGGTCGGCGCGCCGTCGACGCGCGGGCAGGCCGAGCAATCGATGCCCTCGCGCGCCGCGAGTGCCAGGAACGCGTCGCCGACCGCGTCCTCGCCCGCGGGCCCGCCCAGTGGACCGGCAAAGCTCGCCCGTGCGCCGAGGCGTGAGATCGCGACGGCGGCGTTCGCCGCGTTGCCGCCATTGACGGTGCGAAATTCGCTCGCCTGCGTCTTCACATCCGGACGCGGAAAGTTCGCAACGCGGAACACCTGATCGAGCACCGCGATGCCGGCGCAGAGCACATGCTTTCGCGCGGTGTCAGCGGAAGACACCGTCGCCCTCCTCGACCCAGGCGCGGATGATGTGGTGCGCGATGGCGATCGGCGGCGGGATGCTGATCCCTTCCGGATGCTGGCCGAGGAACATCAACGCGACCTCGTCGCGCGTGAACCAGCGCGCGTCTTCGAGCTCCTCGCGATCGACCGTGATGTTGGAATTCGTCGCCCGCGCATGACAGCCGATCATCAGCGACATCGGGAACGGCCATGGCTGCGAGCGGAAATACTTGACCTCGCCGCAGACGATGCCGGCCTCCTCAAGCGTTTCGCGCCGCGCCGCCTCCTCGATGGTCTCGCCCGGCTCGACGAAGCCCGCAAGGCACGACCACATGTTCTGAACGAAGCGGCCGGCTCGCCCGAGCAGGCAACGCTCGCCGTCCACCGCCAGCATGATCACCACCGGATCGGTGCGTGGGAAGTGCTCGACCTTGCAGTTGAGGCATTCGCGCTTCCAGCCGGCCTGCGACACCTTCGTGGCCGTCCCGCAATTGGCGCAGAAGCGATGGCGCGCGTGCCAGGCGAGCAGCGCCTTGGCTTCGGCGAGTGGCGCGAGGTGATCGGGCTCGACCAGCCCCTGCACGGCGATCGAGCGCAGATCGATGACCATCAGGTCGGCGCGCTCCTTGAGCCCCTTCGTGGCTTCCGGATCGAGCGCGATGCCGAAACGACCGGCATCGCCCATGAGGCCGAGAAAGACGCTCTCGGCGGTCGGTGCAAGCGCACGCGCCTCGTCGATGGAGAACAGCGGATTTTGTCCGGCGGCGGTCTTCTTCATCACGACCAGTTCGCCGCCGACGGCGTAGGCTCCGCCGCGCGGATCGGCAACGCAGGCGGCCAGAAACGCCGCATCGGTGCGCCGCTCGGCGACGCGCGCAAGCACGCTTGCGGTGTAACCGAGGCGTGGCTTCGGCCCGAGATCGGGACGGTGCGGCATGGATGAGCTCCGGCGGGCGGGGCGCCGAACCTCGCACGGGATCGGCCGGCCTATCAAGGGAAGGCGCTCAGTCGAATTGGATTTCGCCGCGCAGCGCAGCGACGAGTTGTTGAAATTTGCCCGGCTCGTAAGGGCGCGCCGGAACCACGCCCCAGACCGGCTTCGGCCACGCCGCGTCGGAGGCGAACCGTGCGATGACGTGAACATGCAGTTGCGGCACGGCGTTTCCGAGCGCCGCGATATTGAGCTTGTGGCAGTGCGTCACGGCACGCAGAGCACGCGCGACGTGCGCGATCTCGGTCATGAGTTGCGCCTGTCCGGCCGCGTCGAGATCGAGCACCTCGACGAGATCCGGGCGGCGCGGCACCAGCACGGCCCATGGATAGTTGGCATCGTTCATCACGAGGACACGCGACAGCGGCAGATCACCGATGCTCGCGCCGTCGCGCTCGAGTTGCGGATGCAGCGACCAGGCGGAATCGGTCATGAGATGAGCGTCCCGGCGGGAACAAACGGCGGGGGAAACCTAACATGCGGGCGCAAGCGCGCGCTTGCATTCGTGCTTTGTTCGCCCGATATAGATTGCGGGAGGTTGGCGGTGGACGAGCCACTCGCCAACCGGGTCAGATCCGGAAGGAAGCAGCCCTAACGAGCTTCGACTCGGGTCGCTCGTCAGCCTCCCACTAATTCAGACTCAGCAGCAGACGGGGCCGAGCGTAGGTCACGATGAACGACTTGACGCCTCCCGTTGCATCCGAGCCGGGCCTCGCCTTGGCGCCGCAGGCCGCCTCGTCCTATCGCGTACTCGCGCGCAAATATCGCCCTTCGACCTTCGCCGACCTGATCGGCCAAGAGGCGATGGTGCGCACGATCTCGAATGCGTTCGAGAGCGGCCGCATCCCGCAGGCCTGGATCCTCACCGGCGTGCGCGGCGTGGGAAAGACCACGACCGCGCGCATCCTTGCCCGCGCGTTGAATTACGAGTTACCCGACGGCTCGATCAAGGGGCCGACGATCGCGATGCCGGTGCTCGGCGTGCACGATCAGGCGATCATGGAGAGCCGCCACGTCGACGTGATCGAGATGGACGCGGCGTCGCACAACGGCGTCGACGACGTGCGCCAGATCAACGAGGCCGTGCGCTATTCGCCCGTGTCGGCGCGTTATAAAGTCTACATCCTCGACGAAGTGCACATGCTCTCGACGCAGGCGTTCAACGCGCTGCTCAAGACTCTGGAAGAGCCGCCGCCGCACGTGAAGTTCGTGTTCGCGACGACCGAAATCCGCAAAGTGCCGATCACCATCCTGTCGCGTTGCCAGCGCTTCGACCTGCGCCGCGTGGAGGCCGGAGTCCTGGTCCGGCATCTCGAAGGCATCTGCGCTAAGGAGAGCATCACGGTCGAGCCGGAGGCGCTGGCGCTGATCGCGCGCGCGGCCGAAGGCTCGGTGCGCGACGCGCTCTCGCTGATGGATCAGGCGATCGCGCATGCGGCGGGTGCGGTGCGCGCCGAAGACGTGCGCCAAATGCTCGGCCTCGCCGACCGGGGGCGCGTCATCGACCTGTTCGAAGCGCTGATGCGCGGCGACATGGCGACGGCGCTCACCGAGCTGCGCGACCAATATGATTCCGGCGCCGATCCGGGCGTGGTGCTGACGGACTTGGCCGAGTTCACGCATTTCGTGACGCGCGTGAAGATTGTGCCGGCGGTCGCCGACGACCCCTCGCTTGCCGAAGTCGAGCGCACGCGTGGGCGCGCCTTCGCGGCGGCGCTGTCGATGCGCGTCCTCTCGCGTGCATGGCAGATGCTGTTCAAGGGGCTCGCCGAGGTCAAGGACGCGGGCAAGCCGCTGGCTGCAGCCGAAATGGTGCTGGTGCGCATCGCCTACGCGGCCGACCTGCCGACGCCCGACGAACTGATCCGTTCGCTCGGCCGCGACGAAGCGGCGGGGCCGGCTGCACCGACCGGGAACGGCGGTATGGCGACGGCGCCGCCTGCTCCGTCCTCACCGCGGTATGAAGCGCCGCGCGGGACGCCGCGTGCCTCGCTCGCGCCAGCGCAACTGGTAACCGCGCAGGTACCTGATTTTCAACGCGCCCCGCAAACACCGCAAGCGTCAGTGCCGGCGCCGATCGCGCTGCATAGTTTCCCCGACCTCGTCAAATTGGCGAGCGCGAAGCGTGACGTCATCATCGAGCGGGCGCTCCTACGCGAGGTCCGGCCGGTTCGCTTCGAGGACGGAAAGCTTGAAATCGCGCTTGAACCCAGCGCGTCGAGAACATTGGTGAATGATCTCCAGCGTAAGATTTCCGAATGGACTGGCCGCCGATGGATGGTGGTGGTCTCATCCGAACCCGGTGCGCCGACGTTGCATGCGCAGAACGAGACGCGCCGCGCCGAGCTGGAGCAGGGCGTGCGCGCCGACCCGCTGGTGCAGGCCGTGCTGACGCGTTTTCCCGGTGCCGAGATCGTGGGCGTGCGCCAGCGCGACGAGGCCTCGGCTCCCTCCGGCGGCCTGGACGAGTCCGCGGCCAACGCGCCAATCGACGACGATGACGATTTCTGAGCTATGTAAGGTGACATGATGGCGGATTTTCTCGGCCTGATGAAGCAGGCCGCTCAACTCCAGTCCAAGATGCAGGAGATGCAGGCCGAGCTCGACACCATGATGGTCGACGGGACGGCGGGTGGCGGCATGGTGTCGGTGACGCTCAACGCCAAGGGCGACCTCAAGGGTGTGCGCATCGACCCTTCGCTGATCAAGCCGGAGGACAAGGAGATCATCGAGGACCTGATCGTCGCGGCGCACGCCGATGCGCGGCGCAAGGCCGAGACGGTCATGCAGGACAAGATGAAGGGCCTGACCGGCGGCCTGCCGCTGCCGCCCGGCATGAAGTTGTTTTAGCGACATTCATGCCCGCCATCGCCGGACCCGAGATCGAGCGCCTGATCCAGCTGCTGGCACGCCTGCCCGGCCTCGGGCCGCGCTCGGCGCGGCGCGCCGCGCTGCATCTCATCAAGAAGCGCGAGCAGTTGATGGCGCCGCTGACGAGCGCGCTGCAGACCGCGAGCGACAAGATCGTGATCTGCCGCGTCTGCGGCAACATCGACACCCAGAATCCGTGCACCGTCTGCGTCGATCCCAAGCGCGATCCATCCGTGATCGTGGTCGTCGCCGACGTTGCCGACCTGTGGGCGCTGGAACGCGCCAGCGCGATCAACGCGCGCTACCACGTGCTCGGCGGAACGCTCTCGCCGCTCGATGGCATCGGCCCGCAGGACCTGACCATCGACGCACTGATCTCGCGCGCACACGACGCGGCCGTGAAGGAGATCATTCTGGCGCTCAACGCCACCGTCGACGGGCAGACGACGGCGCATTACATCACGGACCTCCTGCACAATGCGAACGTGAAGGTCACGCGGCTCGCCCATGGCGTGCCGGTCGGCGGCGAGCTCGACTATCTCGACGAGGGCACGCTCTCGGCGGCGATCCGTCAGCGCACCGCGGTTTAGTCTGCGGATATGACGGCCGGCTTGCCGAGACCGTCGAAGTGCCCGCGCCGCTGCAACCACGCGAGCAGCAGCAACCCCGGGATGCCGGCGAACGCGCAGATCGCGAAGAACCAGGCCCAGCCGGTCGCGACCGCGATGTAGCCGGCCCCGGCCGAAAGGTAAGTGCGCCCGACCGCCGCGAGCGCGGTCAGCAGCGCGAACTGCGTCGCCGTGTGCAGCGGATTCTTGCACAGCGACGACAGATAGCCGACGAAAATGACGGTACCGATCGATGAGGTGAAATTCTCCACCGTGATGGCGAAAGAGAGCCAAGCGAGGTCCTTGCCGACGACCGCCTGCCAGGAGAAGGCGAAATTGGCCGCGGCCTGCAGGAGGCCGCCGATCCACAGGCTGGTGACGAGCGGGAAGGCGCGCGCCACGTAGCCGCCCGCAAAACCGCCGAGCATCGTTGCGGCGAAACCGAGGCCCTTGATGACATTGGCGTAATCGAGCCGCGTGAAGCCGAGGTCGATGACGAAAGCCGCCGTCATCGCACCCGCGAGCGCGTCGGTGAACTTGAACAGCACGACGAAGGCGAGCACCACGACCGCCATGTCACGCAACAGAAAGTCGGCGAGCGCCGCACGCGCGGTTTCGTAGACGCGCCGCATGCGGCTCTCGCCGGCGTGGCGTGCGTGCTCGGCCGCGACAGCGGCTGATTTCTCCGGCTCGGTCGCGAGAACAGAGGCCACAAGCCCGACGATGACGAACAGCGCCATCGCCCAATACCCCGCGATCCATGCGGTGCCGCGCTCGAAGCCGAGGACTTTCTCAAATCCCGTGACGAGGTAGAGCGCGCCCGCCGTGGAGAGCAGGTTCGCGACGCGATACGCCGCGACATAAGAGGCCATCCCGGCCGCCTGCTCGTTCTCCGGCAGGCTCTCGACGCGGAACGCGTCGATCACGATGTCCTGCGTCGCCGAAGCCGTCGCGACCAGGATCGCGGCCACGATCGCGAGCACCGGTCCGGCTTTCGGATCGCAGAGCCCGAGCGCCGCGATGGCGACCATCAGCAGGACTTGCGAGAACACGAGCCAGCCGCGCCGCCGGCCGAGCCAACGCGACAGGACCGGCGCGTCGAGCGCATCGACGAGGGGCGCCCAGAACACCTTGATCGTGTACGGCGTGCCGATGATGGCGAACAGGCCGATGGTCTTGAGGTTCACGCCGCTCTCGGCCGCCCAGACCTGCAAGGTCGAGCCGGACAGCGCGAGCGGCAGCCCCGATGAGAAGCCGAGAAACATCACGATGAGGACGCGCGGCCGTAGATAGACGGCGAGCGCCTCGGCGAACCGGCTTTTTCCCGGGGCGTGATCCGGCAGCGCGGTCATTCAAAGGCCCGCGTGTCTGTTGCGCGAATGGCGAATCGAAACGTCAGCGCCGGGACGTTACTTGAAAATGCCGGTCAGTCGAAATTAAGCAGATGTTCGCAGCGGACCGCCGCAATTCGTCAGTGGCTGACAGTCTGGGCCGACGGGGCGGCGCGCAAGGTGTACATGGTCCGTGGCCGGGCCAGTGTCCATTCCACATCGCCGATCTCGGTCTTCTGCACGCCATAGGCCGTGACCTCGACCTGATAGATCGCGTAGGTCGAATGATTGGCGGCAACATTCTTCTCGAACTGCACGGTGCGAACCCGCAACTCCGGCTTGATCGCGAAGATGCAAGCGGTCCGTCCCAAACGCGCGTTGATATCCGTGACGACGCGCAGCGGATTGGCACCGCGGTCGGCAAACTCGGCGACACGCTCGACGAGTTCGACCGTTTCGCAGAACAGCCCCTGTTCGTGCGTGCCAAGAGTGCTCGGCGCGCCCAACACCAAGGCGGCCGGCAGCAGAAAAGCCCCGATCTGCAAGTCCAAGACTAAGCCCCTCGCCTCCGGCGAAGTCCTCGTTTTGCTGCTACAGGAAGTCGGGGATCAACGCAATATTAACGATTAAGGCCGCGGTCACTCGGCGGCGCCGAGCCGGCGGCCGATCGGCGCCGGAATGACCGTGCGGCTCTCGGCCGGCGTCTCCTCGCCCTCGAATTCGAGCGATTCGATGCGCCCGCCGCGCTTGGCGACCTTGTCGGCGGAGATGAGGATCTGCGCCACGTCCTCGTTCGCCTGGCCGAAATGCTTCTGCAGATTGAGCACGCGCTCGCGCAGGCGGCCGAGATCGTTCATCAGATGACCGACCTCGGTGCGGATCTCGTGCGCGGCCTCGCGCATACGCGCGTCTTTCAGAATCTGCTGCATCACCTGGATGGCGAGCATCAGGAGCGACGGCGAAACGAGCACGACCTGCATGCGATAGGCCTTCTGGATCAGGTCGTCGAAGCCGTCATACAGCTCCGCATAGACCGACTCCGACGGCACGAACATCAGCGCGAGGTCTTGGGTCTCGCCCGGAATGAGATAGCGCTCCGAGATGTCGGTGAAATGCTTGGTCACGTCCTGGCGCAGCCGCTGCGCCGCATGCTTCTTCTCCTCATCGCTGCGCGCAGCGCGCAGCGCGCTCACGCCCTCGAGCGGGAATTTCGCGTCGATGATCAGCGGCCGCTGGTCGGTCGGCAGGAACACCGCGCAGTCCGGGCGCTTGCCGTTCGAGAGCGTGAACTGGAACGCGTACGAGCCCTTCGGCAAGCCGTCCTGGACGATCGCCTCCATGCGTCCCTGACCGAACGCGCCGCGCGCCTGCTTGTTGGCGAGCACTTCCCGCAAGGACGTCACCTGCGAGGCGAGGTCGGTGATGTTCTTCTGCGCGCCGTCGATCACGGCGAGCCGCTCGTTGAGCTTCTGCAGGTTCTCCATCGTGTTCTGGGTGCTCGCCTGCATCGACTGACCGATGCGGTGGCTCACGGAGTCGAGCCGTTCGGCGACGGCGCGCGCGAGCTCCGCCTGCCGGCCGGAGAGCACCTCGCCCATGGTGTGCAGGC
The DNA here is from genome assembly GCA_003140315.1 of Hyphomicrobiales bacterium. Lineage (GTDB taxonomy): Bacteria > Pseudomonadota > Alphaproteobacteria > Rhizobiales > Xanthobacteraceae > PALSA-894. The sequence continues at coordinate 22,050 of PLJS01000262.1, read as the reverse complement.
GCCCGGCGGTTTCGGACTGGATGCGCGCGACCTCGGCCATGCGCTCTTCAAGCTCTTCCGCGTGCACATCTTGCCGCGCGGCTTCCACGCCACGTGCGCGCGAGGCGCGGGCAACAAGAACCGCGATCGCAATGAGCAAAGCCATGACGAGCAAGGCGAAGGCCGTCAGCAGCGCACCGACCGTCACGGTCGCGGTGCCGATCGTCAGGACGATTTGGTTCATGCCGTCGTTCTAGCGCGATTCGCCACTTCGAACAAAAGAAGAACGGGCGGACTCCGTCTCGCAGGTGCGAACCGCAAAGTCGCCACATCGGTGAATGGCGGACAACCGCGGCCTTCAGGCCGAGTTCAGTGCCGACGGCGCGTGATGCGCTGACGGGGCACACGTCACATCGAGGCAAACCATGCGCAAGTTGATCTTGATGATCCTAACAGGGGTGGCAATCATGTTTGCCGTCACGGAGTTCGCGTCTGCCACACCAGCGATGCCCGGCAGCGGGCTCGCCGCGGCCGCAGATCAGGTGTCGAACGTCGACGTCGTACGGTGGGGTGGACGTCGGCACTGGCGCCATTGGCATCACTGGCGGCATCACCACTGGTGGCGCCATCACCACCGTCATTGGTGGCGGCACCATCATCATCACTGGTGGAGGCACCATCATCACCATTGGTGGCGGCACCACCACCGTCACTGGTGGTAAGACGCGTTTCGGGCGTTTGCACGTGCACGCCGGCGCGACAGTGTCGCGCCGGCGATACGCACATGGTTGACCCGGCTCCGGGCACCTCTTAAATCGCGCGCATGGCGCTGCGCGACATCATCACGCTTCCCGACAAACGGCTGCGGCTCGTCTCCGATCCGGTCAAATCGGTCGATGCGGCCGTGCGCGCGCTCGTCAGCGACATGTTCGAGACGATGTACGACGCGCCGGGTGTCGGCCTCGCCGCCATCCAGGTCGGCATTCCGAAGCGGATCGTCACCATCGATACGGCGAAAAAGGACGAGCCGAAGAGGCCGCAGATCCTGATCAATCCTGCGGTGGTTTGGAGTTCGGACGAGAAGGCCGCCTATGAGGAAGGCTGCCTGTCGATCCCGGAATATTACGAGGAGGTCGAGCGGCCGGCGCGGGTCAAGGTGAAGGCCATCGATCTCGACGGCAAACCCGTCGAACTCGACGCCGACGGGCTGCTCGCGACCGTGCTGCAGCACGAAATCGATCACACCAACGGCGTGCTGTTCATCGACTACATTTCCAAGCTCAAACGCGACCGCGTCATCAAGAAATTCACCAAGGCGGCGAAACGGACCGATGATTGATGGCGCTGCGCCTCATTTTCATGGGCACGCCCGACTTCGCGGTCCCGACATTGGTCGAGATCGCCGCGCGAGGGCATCAGGTCGTCGCGATCTATACGCGCGCGCCGAAGCCCGCCGGCCGCGGCTTGGATTTGCAGGAGACCCCTGTCGGGCGCGAGGCGAAGCGCCTCGGTTTGCCGGTGTTGACGCCGAAAACACTGCGCAGCGACGAGGCGGCCGCGGATTTTCGAGGGCATGGTGCGGATGCGGCAGTCGTTGTCGCCTATGGGATGATCCTTCCCGTGCCGATCCTTGAAGCGGTGCCGCTCGGCAGTTTCAACCTGCATGCTTCGCTGCTGCCGCGCTGGCGCGGCGCGGCGCCGATCAACCGCGCCATCATGGCGGGCGATATCGAAAGCGGCGTCATGGTGATGAAGATGGAGGAAGGTCTCGACACCGGACCGATCGCGCTTACCGAGCACCTCCCGATCGGCGCCGACATGACGGCGGGCGAGTTGCACGACGCGCTCGCCCGCCTTGGCGCCGACCTGATGGTGCGGGCGCTCGGCGCGCTCGAACGCGGCGCGCTGACGCTGACGCCGCAGCCGATGGACGGCATCACTTACGCCGCCAAGATCGACAAGGCCGAGACGCGGATCGACTGGACGCAGCCCTCGCGTGCTGTGCATGACCACTGCCGCGGGCTTTCGCCCTTTCCGGGGGCCTGGTTCACGCTTCCGGATGCAGCCGGGACACGAGTCAAAGTGCTGCGTACGACGCGGTGCGAGGGGTCCCGGCCAGCAGGCACCCTCCTCGACGACCAACTGACGGTCGCCTGTGGCGAAGGTGCCGTGCGCCTTGTCGAGCTTCAGCGCGCCGGAAAGCAGCCGATGAAGGCGGAGGACTTCCTGCGCGGGACGCCGGTCGCGCCCGGCACCGTCTTCCGCTAAGCCAGCGCCATGCCGCGCTACAAACTGACCCTCGAATATGACGGTACGCTGTTCGCCGGCTGGCAATTCCAGACGGATCGCGACACCGTGCAGGGCGTGTTGAAAACCGCGCTCACCGCACTGTGCGGTCATGACGTTAAAGTCGCTGGCGCGGGACGCACGGATGCCGGTGTCCACGCGCTTGGCCAGGTCGCGCATGTCGACCTTGAAAAGGATTGGCGCCCGGATCGCGTGCGCGACGCGCTGAATGCGCATCTGCGGCCCCATGCCGTCGCGGTGCTATCGACCGAGAAGGTCGCGGACGACTTCGATGCGCGCTTCTCGGCCAAGAAGCGCCATTATCTCTATCGCATCGCCAACCGCCGCCCCGACCTCACGCTGGACAGGCTGCGTGCGTGGCGCGTGCCGCGCAGGCTCGATGCGGAGGCGATGCACGAAGCCGCGCAGCGCCTCGTCGGTCAACATGATTTCACGACATTCCGTTCGACCGAATGCCAGGCGAAATCGCCGGTGAAGACGCTCGACCGGCTCGATGTAAGTCGCGAGGGCGAAGAGGTCATCATCAGGACATCGGCGCGCTCGTTCCTGCACAATCAGGTGCGCTCGATGGTCGGTTCGCTCGCGCTCGTCGGCGACGGCAAATGGAGTGCGGACGATCTTGGCGCCGCGCTCGCGGCGCGTGCGCGCGCGGCCTGCGGCGAGGTGGCTCCGCCGGAAGGGCTGTATCTCGTTCGCGTCGATTATTGAGCGAAGTATCGGTCGAGGATGGCGCGGTAGATCGCGGTCAGCGCCACGAGATCGGCAGTCGCGACGTGCTCGTCGATTTTATGCATTTGCTGGCTCAGCAGGCCGAATTCGATCACCGGGCAATAGTCCTTGATGAAGCGCGCGTCCGACGTGCCGCCGGTCGTCGAAAGCTTCGGCGCGCGGCCAGTAACTTCCATCACGGCAGCGCTCACGAGATCGACGAACGGGCCGGGCGCGGTGAGGAACACGTCGGCATTCGAGGGCTCCCAATCGATGTGCCAGCGGATGCGCTCGCCCGCCGCCGCGGCAACGCGCTTCTCGATCAGGCTTCTGAGCGCCGCGCGCGAATGGAGATCGTTGAACCGGATGTTGAAGCGCGCGCGCGCCTCGGCCGGGATCACGTTGACGGTCATGTTGCCGACGTCGACCGAGGTGAACTCCAGGTTCGACGGTCCGAAATGCGCCGAGCCCTGATCGAGCGGTTCGGCATTGAGCGCGCCGATCAACGCCACGATGCCGCGCACGGGATTGTCGGCAAGCTCCGGATACGCGACGTGACCCTGCGTGCCGGTGACGATCAGGGTACCGTTCTGCGAGCCGCGCCGGCCGATCTTGATCATGTCGCCGAGCTTCTCAGGATTGGTGGGCTCGCCGAGAATGCAGTGGTCGAACGTTTCGCCGCGCTCGGCCGCCCAACGCAACAGCTTCACCGTGCCGTTGACCGCGACGCCCTCCTCGTCTCCCGTGATGAGGAAGGACAGCGAGCCCTTGCGAGCGCCGCCGTGCCCGCCAAGATAATCGATTGCTGCCGCGAGCTTGCAGGCGATCGCGCCTTTCATGTCCACGGCGCCGCGGCCGTAGAGCACGCCGTCCGCAATCTCGCTCGCGAAAGGCGCATGACGCCAGGCCGCCTCGTCGCCCGGCGGCACGACGTCGGTGTGCCCGGCAAACATCAAGTGCGGTTTCGTGGTGCCGATGCGGGCGTAGAGATTCTCGACCGGATCAGTGCCCGGCTCCGTGAACGTGATGCGATGAACGTCGAAGCCGGCGCCCGCCAGTAGCCGTTCGATCAGCGCCAGCGCGCCGCCCTCCGCTGGCGTCACCGACGGGCAGCGGATGAGATCGCGCGCGATGGCGACGGGGTCTGCCATCGGGGTCAGTCGCGCAGCAATTCGTTGATGCTGGTCTTGGCGCGCGTCCTCTCGTCCACGCGCTTGACGATGACGGCACAATAGAGGCTTGGGCCGGCCGCGCCGTTCTTCATCGGCTTGCCGGGCAGCGAGCCCGGCACGACAACCGAATAGGCCGGCACCTCGCCCATGAAGGTCTCGCCGGTCTCGCGGTCGACGATTTTTGTGGAGGCGCCGATGAACACGCCCATGGAGAGCACCGAGCCTTCGCGCAGCACGACGCCTTCGGCTACCTCCGAGCGCGCGCCGACGAAACAATTGTCCTCGATGATGACCGGGCCCGCCTGCAGCGGCTCAAGGACGCCACCGATCCCGGCGCCGCCGGAGATGTGGACGTTCTTGCCGATCTGCGCACAGGAACCAACCGTCGCCCAGGTGTCGACCATCGTGCCTGAGTCGACATAGGCGCCGAGATTAACGAAGGACGGCATCAGCACGACGTTCGGCGCGATATAGGCGGAGCGGCGCACGATCGAGCCCGGCACCGCGCGAAACCCCGCGGCGCGAAAGCGGTTCTCGCCCCAGCCGTCGAACTTGGACGGCACCTTGTCCCACCACGCGGCGCCGCCGGGCGCGCCGGAAATCGGGCTCATGTCGTTGAGGCGAAACGACAGCAGCACCGCCTTCTTGAGCCACTGATTGACTTGCCAGCGCCCGTCGGACTGCTTCTCGGCGACGCGCGCCTCGCCCTTGTCGAGCAGATCGAGCGCACTCTCGACCGCGTCGCGCACCGCGCCCTTGGTGGCAGGCGTCACGTCGTTGCGCGTCTCGAACGCGTCGTCGATCGTCTTCGCGAGATCGGACATTGCGCTTTCCCGTGCAAAAAGGCCCCGGTTTGTCGGGGCCTGCCGCCTTGATGTCAAGGCCGCGCCGAGAGGATGCGCTCCAGGAAACCCGCGAGATCGTCGGTCACATGATCCACATGCGCGGCGTCGCGGCCTTCCATCTCCCAGGCTTCGCGGAAGACCTCGCGCGAGCCTTCCGGCACCACCAGCACGGTGGTCATGCCGAGCGCATGCGGAACGGCGAGATTCCGGGATAGATCCTCAAACATCGCGGCGCGCGCGGGATCGACGCCGTGCTTTTTCAGGAATTTCTCGTAGGTCTGCGGCAGTGGCTTGGGCTCGAGATCGGCCGCGATGATGTCGAACACATCCTCGAAATGCTCATGGATTTCGAGCCGGCGCATCACGGCGTCGGCATGCTTGCGCGTGCCGTTGGTGAGAATGAGCTTGCGGCCCGGAAGCCTCTCGATCGCCGCGCCGAGAATAGGATTTGGCTCCAGCGGCGAGTGGTCGATCTGGTGCACGAAGTCGAGGAAGTCATCCGGCTTCATGCCGTGTTCGGTCATCAGCCCGCGCATCGATGTGCCGTAGCGCTTGTAATAATCCTTCTGCACGCGGAAGGCTTCGTCGCGGCCGATCTTGAGGAAGTCCGCGATGTAGGCGCGGATGCGATCATCCACCTGCTGCCACAGGTTCAGATGATGCGGGTAAAGCGTGTTGTCGAGATCGAACACCCAGGTGTCGACATGGGTGAATTCGCGGAATGCCCGCGATGTCATTCCCGGAACCGCACCGTCGCGCCCGGCTTTCCGGCAAGCTCGATCACCGCGAAGCCGGTCGAAACGAGACCTTGCGCCGCGCAGTTACCCTGATCGCCGATCTCGAAGCGGACATCGCGCGTACAAAGCTGCGTGCCGCCGCCCCACGCCAGCGGCTTGTCGCCGCGCCGCAGCGGATTGCCTTCCTTGTCGACCGCTTCGGCAAAGCTGTAGAGACGCGCGGGCTTTGCCGGCACATCGGGTTTGAGGCACTTTCCCGGCTCGACCCGATACCAGCCACGCGTGGTGATCGCGCCCTTCTCCTCGATGCCGAGCGCCGCCATCACGGCATTCGGCGTCTCGTTGCACCAGGAGAAGCCAAGACCGTCCGCGGCCTTGACGGCATCGAGCAGCACCTGGAAGAAGTTCGTCCCGCTCGCGGCGTCGCCGGGCAGGCGGCGATCCTTCACGAACTGGTCGAGCGCCGCGGACGTCTTCTTGCCCTCCAGGCCGTCGATCGGATTGGCGTCATAGCCGGCGATGACCAGGAGCCGCTGAACCCCGGCAAGCCTTGCCTGCTCGGGCGTGTAATCGGCCTCCTCTCCAAGGTAGGCGGTCAGGCCCTGTTCGGTCTCCGACGGATTGATGGCCGAAAACCGCACCAGCCGCTGCCCGGAGCCCGTCTGGCAGGCGTTGGCGCCCGCCATGACAAAATTGCCTTCGGCGACGCAGAGATCGGCGTGGCCCGCCTGCGGAAGCGGCGAGGCGCCATAGGTCGTGAGCGCCCGCGCGTGCACGTAGATCTTTTCGGCCTGCAAGGCGCCCTGCAAGACCGTGCGGCATTGGCCGGGATCGACGCGAAACCAGCCGCGTGTCGCCGTCGTCGCCTTCTCCTCCAGCCCGAGCGCGAGGTCGAGCACGTAGCTCGTCTTGTTGCAGAACTGCAGATCGGCGCGAGCCGGGGAGGCCGCGGCGCTGAACGCAGGCGCGAGCGCCAAGAGCGCCCAGATCGAGCCCTTCGACGGCATCGCCATCCGTGTCCCAAGGCGAATCAGGTTGCGTCGATTGAATCGACGAACCGGAGCCGGGAGCAAGCGAAATTGGCGAAGCGTGTCAGGCCGAGAGCGCGGCGCGCTCCATGTGCACGGGCAAGCGGCTGTTCGGGATCGCCGGCACGTCGGCCTCGGCGATCTGCCGGTCGATGTCGGCCATCACCTTGCGGGCGAACGGCCCGACGTGGAGATAGATGGACATCAGGCTGACGATCAGCCTCAACGCAGCCGGATTGGTCTTGGCGCAGTACTTGAACGCATCCCAAAGCGCTTCGCGCGCCTCGGGCAATCGCGTCACGATGGAGTGGATCGTCTCGATCGTCCCGTAATTGTTCTTGAGATCGCCATCGGGCGCATCACGTCGTGATTTCGAGCGATCAAGCCTGCGCGCCAGATCTTTCAGCCGCGCCGCAAACACCACGGGGTCATAGGCGCGTTCAAGAACGTCGCGGTAGTCGGCCAAAATATCATTGCGCGGCCGTACCGTGTCGAAGTTCAGCCCGGTGGTGCAATGATCTCCGCCGTTCGTGGCATGTTGCACGTCGCTGCCAGCATGCAGGCGTCCTTCCTGCTTGAGGCGGCGGCCAAGCTGCGTGTGGTGCAGGGCATAGAGAAGCCCGACCATCGCGATGGGGATCGCGCAATCGTCGATCAGATCCGCCATCGGCCGCGCGACCGAACCTTTCTCGCTATCGAAACCGACGATGAACCCGGCCGTGACGAAAATGCCGTGCGCGTAGATGCGGTGGATGCTCTCGGAGATGCTGCGGCGCGTATTCTGCTTCTTGCGCATCTGCTTCAAGGTTTCCTCGTCCGGGCTCTCGATGCCGACGAAGATCGCGAAGAAATTTGCTTCCTGCATCAACCTCAGCAGCTCTTCGTCGTCTGAGATATTGAGCGAGGCTTCGGTCGAGAACTCGAATGGATAATCGTGGTCCTTCAGCCATTGCGCCAGATGCGGCAGGAAGGCCTTCACGGCTTTCTTGTTGCCGATCAGGTTGTCGTCGACGAAGTCGACATGGCCGCGATAGCCGAGCTCGTAGAGACGGTCGAGCTCGGCGAGCATTTGCGGCGCGGTCTTGGTGCGCGGCACGCGTCCATACAGCTCGATGATGTCGCAGAACTCGCAGGTGAACGGGCAGCCGCGCGAGAACTGAACGCCGATATAGAGATAATGTTCGAACTTCAGCAGATCGAAACGCGGGATCGGCGTCTTGGTGACGTCGGCCTGGAATTTCGGCGCCTCGAACACACCGCTGCGTTCGCCGGCTTCCCAGGCCTTGACGACATCGTCGATGACGCTTTCGGCTTCGCCGTAAATCCGGAAATCGGACGGCTCGTAGACATGCGGATGCGAGGTCACGTCCGGACCGCCGACCATGGTCGGCTTGCCGAGCGCGTGCGCCATCTCGACGATCTTGAGCGAGTCGGCCTGCTGGAACAGCATCCCGCCGGTCAACACGACGTCGGCCCAGGCAAGGTCATCCTCGCCGAAGTCCTCGGTGTTGCGGTTGACGAGTCGGAATTCCCACGTCTGCGGCAGCATGGCCGCGATCGTGATGAGGCCGAGCGGTGAGGTCGGATACTTCGCGCCCACGATCTCGCAGGACACCTTGTAGGCCCAGAAGGAGTCCGCCGCGAAGCGCGGATAGACCAACAGGACGCGACAGGGTGAGGTCATGCTTGCTCCAGGCCAGCCTTCGCCGACCGTGCCATAGAGGTTTATGGGCGCTCAAGTGCAGGAGCGCAACAGCCGACAATTCTTTAGTTGGCTCAAACCATTAGACCATAAGGCCGGTTAATGGTGGATGAGCGTGCCGGCGCCAGCATCGGTCAGCAGCTCGATCAGAACCGCGTGCTCCTGCCTGCCGTCCAGGATCACGACGCCTTCGACGCCCTGTTCGAGGGCGTAGATGCAGGTCTCGACCTTGGGAATCATGCCGCCGGAAATAGTTCCGTCCGCGATCAGGCGGCGCGCGTCGTCGACCGAGAGTTCCTTGATGAGCGCACCGGACTTGTCGAGCACGCCCGGCACGTCGGTGAGCAGCAGCAAGCGCTTTGCCTTGAGGGCGCCCGCGATGGCGCCGGCGAATGTGTCGGCATTGACGTTGTAGGTCGCCCCTTCCGCGGAGGTCGCAACCGGCGCCAGAACCGGGATCAGCTCGCGGCCGAGGATCTGCGTCAGCACAGTCGTGTCGACCTTCTCGGGCTCGCCGACGAAGCCGAGGTCAACGACTTTTTCGATGTGGGAACCGGGATCGACCACGCTGCGCGTCACCTTGCGGGCCTGCACCATGTTGCCATCCTTGCCGCAGAGCCCGACGGCCCGGCCGCCGGCCGCATTGATGAAGCCGACGATCTGCTTGTTAATCGAGCCGGCTAACACCATCTCGACGATCTCGATCGTTTCCTTGTCGGTGATGCGCAAGCCGGCCGCGAATTCGGACTTGATGCCGAGCCTTTTCAGCATGTCGCCGATCTGCGGTCCGCCGCCGTGCACAACGACTGGATTGATCGCGGTCTGCTCCATCAGCACAATGTCGCGCGCAAAACTCTGTGCCATCGCTTCGTTGCCCATGGCATGGCCGCCGTATTTCACCACCACGATCTCCTCGTCGTAGCGCTGCATGTGCGGCAGCGCTTCGATGAGGATGCGGGCCTGATCTTGGGGCGAGACGGACATCGTGCGGTTCCCGGCGTTTCGGCGCCGCTTTTAGCGTCCGCGATCCAAAGGGGGAAGGGGCTCAGACGGTTGCGAGATGCGATGCGATCAGGGCGTCGCCCATGCGCGACAACCTGGAGGCAGGTCCCTGCGGACCGAGGCTCTGGGCGCAGACGCGCGCGCCTTCGAGCAGCAGAAACAGCTCATCCGCCAGCAAGTCCGGCTCGGCGATGCCGGTCGCCCGGCACAGGCCGATGAGCCGGTCGCGTTGCGCGATCTTGAATTGCTCGATCACGCAGCGGGCCGGATGGTCCTTATCCGGCAGCTCGACGGCGGCATTGGCAAGCGCGCAGCCGCGCTGGCCCGGATCGCTCACGTGATCCTCGACCGACTTCAACCAGGCGCGAAGTTGCGCGCGCGGGTCGTCCGGATGGGCCTTTTCGAGCCCGTCCCAGAACACGGCCGCCTCGGCGGCGAGGCGACGCAGGTACTCGGCAACAAGCTCGTCCTTGGAGGCGAAATGACGATAGAGCGTCATCTTGTTGGTGCCGGCCGCCTCGGCGATCGCCTCGACGCCGACTGCCCGGATGCCGTGCCGGTAAAACAGCTCCGAGGCGGTCGCGACAATGCGTTCGCGCGGCGGCTGACGCACAGTTTCGTCTTTTGATTCAATAGGATGAGCAGATTTCATGGTCGCAGGCTTGACAGGGGTGTTACCGGTCAGTATCGTGCATATATGTTACCGGTCAGTAACATACCAGTGGCGGGAAGTCACGGCCTTTTCAGGCGGTCGCCGCCAAGCAGGAGCACGAGCCATGAACATCCTCCATATCAGCAGCAGCGCCCGCCGCAGCCAATCCTATTCCAACCGCGTCGCCCAGCGTGTCCTCGACGAGCTGCGCGGGCGCAATCCCGGCGCCGCGGTCGTCACGCGCGACCTCGCGCGCGATCCGCTGCCTCATATCGACGAAGACTTCGTCACGGCGACGCGCTCGCCTGACGGTCCGCAGACCGATGAGCAGCGCGCGCTGCTCAAGCTGTCCGACGCGCTGGTCGACGAGTTGCTTGCAGCCGATGTCGTGGTGATCGGCACGCCGATGATCAACTTCACGATTCCGTCGACGCTCAAGTCGTGGCTCGACTACGTGGCGCGTGCCGGCCGCACCTTCAGCTACAGCGAGGCGGGCCCCAAGGGCCTCGCCACCGGCAAGCAGGTGATCCTCGTGGCGGCCAAGGGCGGCGTCTATGCGGGCAATCCGGCGCTCGACTTTCAGGTGCCGTACCTCAAGAGCGTGCTCGGATTTCTCGGCATGACCGACGTCGAGGTGCTCGAAGTCGAAGGCACCGCTTATGGCCCGGAGATCGCCGAGAAGGCGGTCGAGGCCGCGTCAAACAAGCTGCAGGCGCGCTGCGATCGCGCCGCCGTCGCCGCCTGATCCACCGATCGGCGAGGTTGGCCGCGTCGATCCCCCCGTCCGCGTCAACATTGCCGCAAAGGCCCGCGTGAATAGCGCGGGCCTTTGGTTTATGTCGCCGGCTGGTTCCGCAAGCATGGCGCCTGCCCTGCGGCTCGACTAACATGACGCGCGTGCGGCGCAGGCGCATGATCCATCCTGCGCCCAAGACGCGTTACCGTCATCAAGGGGAAGCTCTGCCGGAATGCTGACCGCGCTGGACATCGACACGCGCATTCCGCTGGTGGTTGATCTCGACGGAACCGTGACGCTGACCGACACGCTGTGCGAGAGCGTCGTGACGCTCGCATTCCACCGCCCGCTCGCTGCGGCGGAAAGCCTCGCGGTCCTCGGGCGCGGCCTCGCGGCGTTCAAGCGGCATGTGGCGCGGCTGATATTACCGGACGCCAACACTTTGCCCTACCGGGGCGAACTGATCGACCTGATCAAGAGCGAAAAGGCGCGCGGGCGCGACATCCATCTGGTCACGGCGTCCGATCAGGCGGTGGCCGATGCGGTCGCGGCCACGCTCGGCATATTCACGAGCGCGACCGGCAGCGACGGCGTCACCAACCTGAAGGGCGAGGCGAAGCTTGCGCATCTGCGGACGCGCTTTCCCGACGGCTTCATCTATGCGGGCGACTCGGCGGCCGACGTGCCGGTGTTCCGCGCCGCACGCGGGGCGATCCTGTGCGACGTCTCGCGCACCACTGCGGCGGCCGTCGCCGCGGCGGGCACGCCGGTGCTCGGAGAGGCGCGGCGGCCAGCGGCCGGCCTGACGACCTGGGCACGCGCCTTTCGCGTGCATCAATGGTCGAAGAACCTGCTGATCTTTGTGCCGCTGTTCGTCGGGCACGGCTATGGCGATCCCGGCAAGATCATCGCGACCGTACTCGGCTTTCTCGCGCTGTGCGTGCTGGCGTCAGCCACCTACGTGATCAACGACGCCGCCGACCTCGACGCCGACCGCTTCCACCCGATCAAGCGCCTGCGGCCGCTGGCGAGCGGCGCCATCCCAATTCCCGTCGCGCTGGCCGTTGCGTTGGTCATGATTCTCGCCGCGTTGGCGGGCGCCACCGTGCTCTCGCCGGCGTTCGCGGCCACGTTGCTCGCCTATCTGCTGCTGACGCTGGCGTATTCGTTCGGGCTGAAGCGGGTGGCGTTGCTCGACGTGTTCGTGATCGGCGCTCTGTTCACATTGCGTGTCGTCATGGGCGCGGACGTTGCAAGGCTGAGCCATTCGCCCTGGCTGCTGACGTTCGCGCTTGCCTTCTTCCTATCGCTCGCGCTGGCCAAGCGCCACGGCGAGGTGCTGCGGGCTGCTCGCATCGACGTCGAGGAGATCGCCGGACGCGGTTATCGCGGCGACGATTGGCCGATCACGCTGACCTTCGGCGTCGGCGCCGGGCTGGTGTCAGTCGTGATCATGCTGCTCTACATGACGAACGAGGCCGCGCCCTCCGGATTCTATCGGCAGGAAGCCTGGCTCTACGTCATGCCGGCCGTGGTGTCGCTCTGGCTGATGCGCATCTGGCTGCTCAGTCACCGGCTAATCCTGCAGGACGATCCGGTGGTATTCGCCCTGAAGGACCGCGCGAGCCTCGCGCTCGGCCTTGCGGCGGCGATCGCGTTCTGGATGGCGCACTGAGGCGCTCTTACTCGCGCCGGCCGTCTCCCGCGGCAAACGAGAAGTGCTTGTGTCCGAGATAGCTCGTGAACACCGGCACGATCACGCCGATGATATGTGCAACCGTGTCGGCATACCACGTAAAGCCGGCCATCGGAAAGACAAAGCGGGCGAGGCCGACACTGACGATCCACACCTGCGCGACGGCAACGAGATTGACGAGCGTGAAGCGGACATATTCATCCGCGACCGCACGGCCGGACCGTTCGAACACGAACAGCCTGTTGAGCAGATAGGCGGTCGTCATCCCGCACACATAGGCGACGATGATCGCGATCTCGTAGGGCATCGCGAGATTGAGCACGATGCGGCTCGCGATATTGACCAGCGCCGCGATGCCGCCGGCGAGCACGAACAGCGCGAAGCGCCGGTGCCCGTCCGTCACGGCACGCGCTCGGCCATCATCCGGGCGAGGCGGACGCTCTCCGAGATCCCGCGGTCCTCCGGATAATAGAAGCAGGTGTCGGCGATCTGCAGGCCGCGGATGGACGTTTCGATCGGCGGCAACATCGCGGCAAAGCCCGGTGGGCAGACCGGTTGGGCATGGCGCAGCCGGCCGACATAGAAGGCAACGACATCGTCCTCGCGCAGCGCCGGGTTGAGCAACTTCAGATAGCCAAGGCCTTCGGCGCGGAACGCGGCATCGTCGCGCGCGAACTTCGGATGCGTTACCGACATGTAGTAGGGAATGTAGACGACCGTATCGCCGGTCGGGCGCAGGTTCGAGAACTCGACGATGCCGGGGATTTCGAAGCGCTCATCGACAATGTTGACCCAGAAGTGCGGCGTGACCGAGCGCTTGAGCCGGAACACGACGCACACCACGCCGATATTGACGATGGCGTCGTAGCGGGCGCGCTCGTCGTCGGTGAGAGCCGGCACGATGCGGGTGACGTGCGGCGTCGGCATCGTACTGATGACGGCGTCCGCGGGAAAGTGCTCCGCGCCTGCCGAGACGCCGGTGACGGCGCCATTCTCGACCGTCACGCAGGTCGCCGCCGTGCCGAGGCGCAACACGCCGCCCTTTGCTTCGATCACGCGCGTAAGCGCGTCGACCAGCGTCTGCGACCCGCCCTCGATATAGCCAAGCTCCTCCTGCATCATCGAGCGGCGCGACGTGCCGAGGCGCTTGATGCGGGTCCAGATCCAGGCGGCCGAGATGTTGTCGGCGTATTCGAAGAACTTGAGCCGGAACAGCGGCGCCCAGAGCCGCTCGTAGACTGCGCGGCCGCACCAACGCGTGATCCAGTCCTTGGCGGCGACAGTTTCGAGCCGCCGGCCGCTGCGGCGCTTGGTCGAGAAAAACATCATCGCGCCATAGCGCAGCTTCTCGATCAGCGAGAGTTTTGGAAATTTCAGCAGCGAAATCGGATCGCCCCAGGGATAGAGCGCGCCATCGATGTAATAGCCCATCGAGGTCGCAACCCAGCGCATCTTGTCGCCGATGCCCAGTTCCGCGAGCAGATCGAATGTCGCCCGATCGGCCTTGCAGACGAAATGATAGTAACGCTCGATCGACAGCCCACCGAGATCGAAATGCGCCGCCATGCCGCCGGCTTCGGGCGCGGCTTCGAGCACCGTCACCTGGTGCCCGCGCTTCTGCGCATAATAGGCCGCCGCGAGCCCCATGGCACCGGCTCCGATGACGACGACGCGGCTCATCAGAACTCCAGCGCGATTTGCGAATAGACCGGGTCGCGGAACGCCTCGGCGAGCGCCGCCTTCAGCGGCGTCGCGCGCACGCCGAAGATTGTTGGCCAGTCGATCTCCTCGAACAGGTCGGGCGTCACCAGCGCCTCAAGCTGCTTGGTTGTAAAAGGCGGATCGCGGTCGAACAGGCCGTAGACATACAGCATCGCCCAGAATGCCGAATAGGGAATACGCACGATCGGCGCACGCGCGCCAACGGCCTCCTTCACGGCGCGGATCAGGTCGATGTAGTCGATGCGCGTCAGGCCTGAGATGTTGTAGGCCTTGTCCGTAGGCCGCTGCTGGATGCAGGCCATGATGATGTCGCAGAAATCGCCGGCATAAAGCGGCTGGCGCAGATAACGCCCGCTGCCGGGAACGGGAAATATCGGCGCGCGGCGCATGAAGCGCGCGAGCCAGCCGAGATGTTTCCTGTCGAACCAGCCGAACATCAGCGTCGGGCGCAGCACCACCGCCGGCAGCCCGGACCCGACGACGAGCCGCTCCTGCGCGTCCTTGCTCTGCGTATACCAGTCGTTCGCGGCGGATTCGACGACCGACGAACTCAAGTGCACGACATAAGGCGCCTTGCCGCGCACCGCCGCGATGACGCGCTGCGTCGCCGTCACGTTGTTGGCGGTGAACGCCGCCGGATCGAGCCCGCCGATCTGCGCATGCGAGAGCACCAGCACGTCGGCCGCCGCCACCGCGTCCTGCCAGCCGTCGCCGGTCGCAAGATCGGTCTCGATCACGGTCACGTCCGGGTGCAGCCGCCGCAGGATCGCGGTGTTGGCCGGATGCTTGTCGATCGCCACGATGTCGGTGAAGCCTCGCGTCTTCAGGCGCGGGATCAGGTTCTGCCCCACGAGCCCGGCCGCGCCGGTGAGCGCGATCTTGAGAGATGCTGGCACGTTTCAGATCTTCAGGCGCTTGAACACGAACCACGGCAGGTGGCGGATGATCAGCATGATCGGCCGCCAGAACCATGGCGTGTAGACGACGCGGCGGCCCTTGGCCACCGCGCGCGCGATGTCGGCCGCGACCGCGTCGGGCGTCGCCCACAGCGGCCCGCCTTTCGGAATGCCGGCCGTCATGGGCGTGTCGACGAAACCGGGCTTGATCGTGATGATGCGCACCGGCGATCCACCGTATTTCTGCGCCAGGCCTTCAAGCAGGCGATCCAGCGCGCCCTTCGCGGCGCCATAGATGAAGTTGCTGGCGCGCCCGCGGTCGCCCGCGACCGAGCCGATCGCGACGAGCGTGAACGGAACTGCGGCTGGCCGGTCCTTCAACAGCGCAAGAGCCCAGAGCGCCGCGCTGGTGAAGTTCGTGTCGAACATCACGCGCGCTGCGTGAGGGTCTTGCTCCGAGACCACCTGCTCTCCAAGCAACCCATAGGCGATCAGGGCCTCGTCGAATTCGCCGAAGCGCGCGCGCAATGCCCGTGCCGTCTCCTCGATGCCGTCGATCGCCGTAAGGTCGACGACGAACGGGTCAGCCGCGGCCGCGCCGCAAGCAATCAAGTCGGCGGCAATCGCCGCGAGACGATCCTGGCGCCGCCCGGCGAGCACGAAGCGTGCGCCCTCGCCGGCGCGCCGGCGCGCATAGGCCTGCGCGATCGCGGACGTGGCGCCGAGGATCAGGATGGTCATGCGGCCCCCGCTGCCGCCGGCGCGGTCACGCGGCGCCAGAAGTCGGACATGATCGCAGGATCGCGCTGCGCTTCGAGTTGGCGCCACGCCGGATAGCCGGCGCGGAAGGCATCGCCCGACATCGTGGCATCCTTTGCGGGATAGAGCCGCCCGCCGGCCGTCATGACCAGTTCCGCCATGCGGCCGAGCAGCCGGCGCGTGCTCTCGCCCTTGTTGGGGAAATCGAGCGCGAGCGTCGCGCCCGCCATCGGAAACGACATCAGTCCCGGCGAGGGCTTGTCGCCGAACAGCTTGAGCACCATCAGGAATGAGCCTTCGCGGAACTCCGCCGTCAGTTCGAGCAGCTTGCGGATCGTGTCAGGCGCATGCGCCATCGGCACGACCGACTGATGCTGGAAGAAGCCACGCTTGCCATAAAGCCTGTTCCAGTGCGCGATCGAATCGAGCGGATAGAAGAACGGATCATAATGCATGGTCTTGGCGCCGAGCGCCCACGGCCGATACAGGATCGCGCCGTTGAACAGCGCCATCGTATGCGCATTGAGCAGCGCGCCCGGCGCATCGAACGGTACGCTGAGCCGCGGGTTCCCATGCACCGTCAATTCTCCGGTCTCGGCATGGCGCCCGCGGGCAAAAAAACCGCGCCCAGTCGCCGCACCTTTCGCCAGGCAATCGACCCAAGCGACCGTGTAGGGCCAATCGCGGCTCTCCTGCGCGCGGCGGAAGAAGGCATCGAGATCGGCGGTTGCGAGGGTCTCGATCTCCATCATGGCGGAGCGGATCGGCACAAGCTGCAGCTCGACCCACAGGATCGCGCCGGTGAGGCCGAGGCCGCCGACGGTCGCGGCGAACAACTCGGCGTTTTGCGTGGGCGACAACGTCAGCACCTCGCCGAAGGAACGCGCGAGCCCGAGCGAGAGCACATGCGCGCCAAACGTGCCGACAGCCTCGTGATTCTTGCCATGCACGTCGTTTGCGACCGCGCCGCCCAGCGTCACGAATTTCGTTCCGGGCGTTACGGCTAAGAACCATCCGTGCGGAACGACGACGCGCAGCAGCCGTTCGAAGGTCAGCCCCGCCTCGGCGCGCAGGACTCCACGCTCGCGATCGAAGGAGATAATGCGATCGAGCAGATCGGTGACAATCAAGCGGCCGTTCTCGTTCAGGCACACGTCGCCATAGGAGCGGCCCTTGCCGTAGCAGAGAGCCGGCGCGCCGCCCGCTTGCAGCACCGCGCGCGCTTCGTCGAGAAAAGCTGGGCGAGCGACCTCGTGCGGCACCTGCCGCAGCCGCCCCCAGGATGAAACCGTCTGCATGCCGAAAGCCGCCCTTCCTATGAAGGTCCGTTATGAGGGCTTCTGGATACAGCTTTTATAGGAAAGTGGTGCCCAGGGGCGGGATCGAACCACCGACACCGTGATTTTCAGTCACGTGCTCTACCAACTGAGCTACCTGGGCGCCGAGCCCCGTAGACGCAGGGCTTCCGGCAGAGCGCGCGGGTTATAGAGGCTCGATTCCGGCCTGTCCAGACAAGCGGCCGATTGCGGGCAGCTTCGCCACGCGCGGCCTTAGGGCGCCTATCCGGCGGCCGCCGCAGCCTTGCGGAAGCGCAGCTTCAGCTCGACGCCGTCCTTGCTCGGCAGCACGCGCGCCGGCTCGTCGGCTGCGATGCGCACGCGGGCAAACAGGGTCTGCTTGAGCGTTCCGAGCTCACCCGCAAGCGTCTTCAGCGCGCCCTCGTCCTGCACGTCGAACGCATGCGTAATGCCACAAGCCCGCGCGACACCGACAAGGTCGACGCCCTGGTCGGTGTGGCTCGCCTGCATGCCGGTCTCGCCATAATGCTGATTGTCGAACACGATCACCGCAAGGTTCGCCGGCCGCTGCACGCCGATCGTCGCCAGCGAGCCCAAGCCCATCAGCATCTCGCCGTCGCCGGTGATGACGACGACCGTGAGCTTCGGCTTGGCGAGCGCGAGGCCGAGCCCGATCATCGCGGCGCCGCCCATCGCGCCCCAGAGATAGAAGTCGCTGTCCTTCTCGCCCAGAGACGCCATATCCCAGGTCGTGGAGCCCAAGCCCGGCACGACGAACATGTTCTTGCCCCGGTTCGCCATCAGGGTGGCGATCGCTTTGCGGCGCTCCAGCATCACTTCACCCACACTTTGCGGCCGATCATCTTCTGCGCGAGCAGCACCGCGACCGCGAGATCGCCGCCGAAGGCGAGATCGGCTGCGGCCTGCGCGGTGTCGGCGACGTCCTCGGCCTTGTCGACGCGATAGACCTTGACGCCCATCGCGGTCAGCACCGGCTCGGTCGCGCGCGACATCGACACCTGCCACGGATTGAACTCGGCCCACTCGCCGCGCATGGTTATGAAGGTCAGAAATGGAAAGCGACAGGCCTGGATCAGCGAGAGCATGTTGATGCAGTTGCCGACGCCGCTCGATTGCATCAGCAGCGCTGAACGCTGCCCGCCGAGCCAGGCCCCGGCCGCGAGCGCCACGCCCTCTTCCTCGGTCGAGAGGACGATGTCGCGAATGTCGTTATCGGCCTTGCAGCGTGCGATCAGGCGGGCGTGTCCGGCGTCCGGCACGTAGCCGACCTGTTTGATATCGGCGCCTTTCAGCACGTCGAAAAGCTGGTCCGGCCAGCCGCTCTGATTTTCCATGAAACCTAGTCGCTCTCACGATGCGGTACGTCGCGCTCCTGCGCGTCGGAAGGGTCGTCCGCTTCCACCGCCGGGATGGCGTAGGCGCCTTTGAACCAGCGATTGAGGTCGACGTCTTTGCAGCGCCCGGAGCAGAACGGCCGAAATCGCTCGGCCGTGGGCTTGCCGCAGATGGGGCAGGACTTGCCCGGAGGGTAGGATGGTTCGCCCATGCGGTCCAGATAAGCCGTTCCGCCGTACCCTCAAAGCGCCAAATACCCGCCATGCGCGGACGAGGGACCTTCTCGCCCGCTCGCGCGTTCCCAGAGATCAAAATCTGTACGGAGTGCGTCATGCGAATGGTGGCCGCCGTTGCCTTGAGCGCGGGTTTGGGCTTGGGGCTGATCGCCGTGTCGATGGCGTATGCGCAGGTTCAGAACACCGCGACGCTCGACCCCGGCTCGTTGCGGCCGGTCTCGTCATTTGCCGGCATATCCGATCAAGGCGAGCGTTCGCGCGCCCTGTTCAACGAAATCGCCAAGGTCGTCACCAATCCGCGCTGCATGAACTGCCATCCGGCCGGCGACAGCCCGCACCAGGGCGACGACCGGCACGTGCACATGCCTCCGATCTTGCGCGGCGACGCCGGACTGGGCGTGCCCGGCATGCCCTGCGCGTCGTGTCATACGGAGCGAAACTTCACGCTGGTCGGCACCGGCGCGAGCTACAAGAGCATTCCCGGGCATCCACGCTGGCAGGTCGCGCCGATTGAGTTCGCCTGGGAGGGCAGATCCGTTGGGCAGATCTGCGAACAGATCAAAGACCCGAACCGCAATGGCGGCCGATCGCTCGAGCTGCTGCACGACCATTTCGCCAAGGACGATCTGGTGGCGTGGGGCTGGGCGCCGGGCGAGGGCCGCGTGCCGGCTCCGGGCAGCCAGCAGCAGCTTGGCGAATTGGTGCAGGCGTGGATCGATACCGGCGCGCTGTGTCCGAAATAGTTTTGCCGAGAGCGGTGCAGCCGCCAAGCGGGCGGTCTGCTCCCTCTCCCCGTTGGGGGAGAGGGGTGGGGTGAGGGGGTTTAAATCTCTCGTGAGTCCGTAACCCCTCACCCGGATCGCTTCGCGATCCGACCTCTCCCTGTGGGAGAGGTGAAGAAAACGCCCGCGGCCGCGGGGCTACTTCAGCGACACCCCACCATCGATGACAAGCTCGATGCCGGTGACGTATTTGGCTTCCTCGCTCGCGAGATAAACCGCGCCCCAAGCGACATCCCAAGCCTCGCCGCCGATACCCATCGGCACCTGCGCGGCGCGCACCCGCCACATCTCCTCGATATCGCCGCCGGCGTAGGATCGCGCGAGCCCGGCCGAGTGCTCGACCATCGGCGTCTGCATCAGGCCGGGCAGGATCGCGTTCACGCGCACGCGCTTGGAGGCATATTCGACCGCGGTCGTGCGGGTGAGGTGAATGAGCGCGGCCTTGGAGGCGTAGTAGGAGGAATACGGCACACCGGTCCAGCGCGAGCCCGCGACCGACGAGATGTTGATGATCGAGCCGCCGCCCTGAACGACCATTAGCGGAATGACGTGCTTCATGGTGAGGAACGCGCTCTTCAGGTTCACGTCCAGCACGCGGTCCCAGGTCTTCTCGGGGAGTTCCACGACGCCACCGACGTCCGCGATGCCCACGTTATTGTCGAGCACGTCGATGCGGCCGAAGTCGGCGATGCAGGCCTTGACCATCGCCTCGACGTCGTCGGCCTTGGTCACGTCGGCACGGAACGGCAGCGCCAACCCACCCTCGCCGGTGATGATGTTCGCGGTTTCCTCGGCGGCGTTGAGATTGACGTCGACGCAGAACACCTTCGCGCCTTCGCGCGCGAAGGTCACCGCCGTCGCCTTGCCGTTGCCCCAGCCGGGGCCGATCGAGCCCGCCCCGACCACCATCGCGACCTTGTTCCTCAACCGCTCAGGCACCGGCCTTCTCCCGCTTTGAATCGAGTTCGCGCAGATCCGTCTTCAGGATTTTTCCGTAATTGTTCTTCGGCAGCGCGTCNNCGCTGCCGACCACATAGGCGACGACGACCTCGCCCCATTCGGGATGCGGCCGGCCGATCACCGAGACCTCGCGCACGGAAGCGTGCTTGAGCAGCACCTCCTCGACCTCGCGCGGATAGATGTTCGAGCCGCCCGAAATGATCACGTCCTTGGAGCGGTCCTTCAGCGTCAGATAGCCTTCGCTGTCGAACGCGCCGACGTCGCCGGTGTGCAGCCATCCGCCGCGCATGGTCTGCGCGTTGGCTTCAGGGTTACGCCAATAGCCGGGCATCACGACATCGCCGCGGCAGAGGATCTCGCCAGTCTCGCCCGTGGGAAGCGGCCGGTCGTCGGCATCCGCCACGATGGCCTCGACGCAGGCGTAAGGCTTGCCGGCGGAGCCGAGGCGTGCGAGCCAGCGCGGATTGTCGCGATCGGCGATGTCCTGCTTGGTCAATACGGTGATCGTCATCGGGCTCTCGCCCTGGCCGTAGATCTGCGCGAGCCGCGGGCCGAAGCGATCGAGCGCCTTGAGCGCATCCTCGACATACATCGGCGCGCCGCCCCACACGATGGTGCGGATGCTGGCCGGGTCGCAGTCGGCGCTTGAGTCGATCAGGCGCTTGACCATGGTGGGCGCGGCGAACATCGACATCGGTGCGTGAGCCGCGAACATGCGGAAGATTTCATCCGGCTCGAAGCTGCCTGACTCGGGAACCACGTTGATCCCGAGGCGTGCGACATGCGGCATGATGTAAAGCCCGGAGCCGTGGCTCATCGGCGCCGCATGCAGGATCGAGTCGCCGGGCGCGACCGTGTCGACTTCGGCCAGATACGCGAAGCTCGCCTGCGCGAGGCAGCGATGCGTCAGCATCGCGCCTTTCGGCCGACCGGTCGTGCCCGACGTGTAGAACAGCCACGCGAGGTCGTCGCCCGAGCGCGGCGCGATGGACATCGGATCGGCCGTAAGCAGCGCCTGATACTCGCGGCCGCCGATCGTGATCAGCCTTTCGAGTGTTTGAGGCGCGTGGGGGCCAAGCTCCGTGTCGAGGCCGGGCGAGGCGAAACACGCGCGCGCCCCCGAATGCTCGACGATGTAGCCGAGCTCGCGGCCATGCAGCTTGGCGTTGGCCGGCACCGCGGCGAGCCCCGCGTGCCAGATGCCGAACATCACCTCGACGTACTCGATGCAGTTCTTGGCGACGATCGCGACGCGATCGCCGGGCTCAAGCCCGAAGCCGCGCAACGCGCCCGCGATCCGCGCCGCGCGAGCGCTGAGCGCGCCATAGTCGAAGACCGTCCGCGCGCCCTGCCCGATCGCGGGCATGCCGGGATGGCTCAGGCCGGCACGCGACAGCCATGAGGCGATGTTCAACGTTTCCCTCCCGTAAACCGTCACCCTGAGGTGCGAGCGGAGCGAGCCTCGAAGGGCGGCGGC
>PLJS01000166.1:311-2695 GCA_003140315.1 Hyphomicrobiales bacterium | reverse complement strand
ATCTTCGATGGGTCAACCTTGACGCCTTGCAAGTCCATTGTGCGGAGCTTTCTCTAATTTCGTGAAGTTGCGGCCAAATGCCTTGTCAAAGGCAGCGCCTGACGCACGGGGGACGCGCCACGCGAAAGGCCGCCATCGCGGCGTCGCGATAGGCCACGATGCCAGCTTCATCAAATCCGAGCCCAGGGAGCAGCTTCGCGAGACGATCAAAATGGGCGGTGGTGGCGCTGTCGAGACGCGCGAACAGCGCACGGTGTCGGCGAAGGCACAGTTTCGGATATTCCGGTTGATTTTCGAGGGTCGCTGCGAGCGCTTCCCCAGCAAGACTTCCCGCAAACTCCGGTGTAGCGCTGTCAAACATCGGCGATACGTCAGCAGCAAGGCGCAGCCGGACCCCCAGCAAAAGGTCCGGCCGCATAGTTTGCGCGGCGATGAGCGAACGCGCAAAATTTTTCATCGTTTGCTTCCCATCATATTGGCTAGGCGCCTGAAGTTGCGCGCCTCTGCGATGCGCTGCTCGCGTGTTGGCGAGGGGGCGTCTTCGCCAAACCGCGCAATTATTGACCTCGCCTTGGCGGCGATCGCGCGAGCTTCGAGGAGACGAGCGGCGGTGGCCTTGGCGCTCGATGATTTGCCGCCCGAGACCGCGCCGACCAGTATGCAGTCGGGGTTGCAAGGCAGAGCACAGATGCTCCACTCGAGCAGCAGAACCTCAAGGAAATCCACACCTAGCGGCCGCGATGGGTCTTTTGTGAAAGACCACTTCAAAGGCACAAACCCGATCGACGCGCCACGGACTAACGAGGCCCGAATTGCGGCGGCGACTTTGTCGCTGGCTTTGGAGACGCCCGGCTGCGGAAAATTTGCAATGGCCATCAACTTACCTCTGGAGATCCAGGGCGGCGACGATATAGCGACCGGAAGGGCCGCCGTGTCGTGAGCATTCGGGATTATCGGGTTCCGATTGAAGCTACTGCAGTCGACTTGTTTGACGGAGTCGTTCACCAGATCTGTCCCCCCGGAAGAGATGGGTNNTTGTGACGGACGCCAGCGGGGTCAGGATCAAACTTGCGCACGGCCGTTGGCGCTGCGCGGATGATCGCTTCTGGCAGCGAGGCGACGTAATCGCGGATCGTGACGATGTCCTTTGCAGACCATTCGATGCGATTTCCGCCGGGCATGCCCTTGAGGCGCATCAGAAGCGCGTCTCGGCACATGATATCGCGGGCATTAGACATCAGACTTGGACCTCGCACGTTCGATCTCGGCGCGGCTGACGATCTGATCAGAGATTAAGCGTTCCGCGGCCCACAAAACCTCGTCGCCACCGTCGCCCAACCCCAGAAGATTAACGGAATCGGTCGACAAAAATCCGGCCCCGCCGGCCGCGATGATCCTTTCGCGGAGGTGTTCGCGAGCGCGGTTCACTCGCTGCAACTCAAGCGCAAGCAACACCCGTTGCTTCTCGACTGCGGCAATTTCAGTAAAATGACTGGCCCAGATTTCACCGGCGCGCTCGGTGGCGAGGCGATGCTGTTTGGATTGACCGATCTTCAGGGCGAGCGCGCGGACCTGGCGCCTTGCAATCAATGCGTCGAGCTCTGAAATTGTCTTATCGCGAGCGTTGAATTCCTCGCCCCTAAGCATAGCCTCGGCTCGCGCCGAATCGGCACCGGCAGCACCCCTCGCGGCGCTCATTGTCCCCTCGAGCGCGATCTGTTGCTTCAGGTCGACCGCGTCATCCGCCTGCATTTCGCGAATGCGCTGGTCGAGAAAGGCAAGCATGCCTTCACCATCAACAGGCGCGGTGGGTTTGAGCTTGCGGGCGACCATGTTCATTTTGCCTTTCTATGACGCCTTGGCGGCGAACGGACCTATTTTATTCGTTTCATTTGTGCGCAGCTTTCGACGTAAGCGCTGCGCGATTGTGACAACCAGCGCGTCGCTGGCTCCCGCTCCCGCTATTTGCCGCGCCACGATGCCAGCGGCCTCGCGCCGCCGGCCTGCCGGGAAGGCCTCAATGCGCCGAATGGCATTCTTGTCGTCGATCGCGTGGCGGCCGAGCCTGATGCCGCGCAGGACCGACGCCGCATGTCGGAATTTGTTTTGGCCGGTGTCCGCAGCAAGCAAATCGAGCGCTTCGCACAGCGCAGCGTCCTNNTGCGGTGCGGATCAGTCATGATTTCAGTGTTCCAAAACAAAAAAATGTTGCGGATTTTGGAAACTGAAAAATCCCCGCGTGGGTGTGTAAGGGCGGTCCCAGGAAGATCCCCCTACATTTGTAAACCCCTTATCCCTTTCCATTGAAACGCTCCCACCAGTCGGCCGCCAACGCAGCCATTCGCTCTTGCTGGCCCCATCGCGTGTGGTCGCGCCGAATGCGC
>PLJS01000166.1:0-297 GCA_003140315.1 Hyphomicrobiales bacterium | reverse complement strand
TGTTGCTGGTGCCAAGCTTCCGCGCCCATGTTTCGCGCGTCTCTCGTTCTGGAGCTGCGATAATGAACCACGCCCGATCATGTTGGTGATCGGTCGCAAGTGACCTCAGTATCCGATTGCGTTCTTCAAGAGCTGCGCCGGTGAACTTGGGCGCCGGCTGATGTATCTCAGTCCCAGCCATCCGTGACCTGATGACGTCGAGGTCGACAACCACGTCGTTCACGCCGACACGTTGCTGCACGTATGTGCTCTTTCCGCTGCCTGGCGGACCGCACACGATGGTGACTGGAATACGTG
>PLJS01000317.1 GCA_003140315.1 Hyphomicrobiales bacterium | reverse complement strand
GGCGCGAGCCGCGCGGCCGCGGCGCGATCATCGCGTTCGGGTCGTCCGGCGTGGGCTCGGGGCGGATGCCGATGCGGCCGATGGAGGAGAAGATCGGAGGGCGCATGGTTAGGAATATAAGCAGAGATGCGACAAGCGGCAAGCGGGCGGCGTACGCCGCTCTCTCTTACCCTCCCCCTTGTGGGNNGGGGAGGGTCGGCGAGCGAAGCGAGCCGGGGTGGGGGTCGAGAGGTGACTCGCAATCGGAACCCCCACCCCGACCGCCTTCGCTGCGCTCGGCAGTCGACCCTCCCCACGAGGGGGAGGGTAGGGCACCGAGCATGCCGCCCGCTCAATTCCTCTCCTTGAACTCGCCCGGCAGCTCGCTCGCGATCGCGCGGTGATCGATCTTCCGCACGTCGTCGATGCCGGCGAGGATCATCGTGGTGTCGAGCTCGCTGCGGAAAATGTCGATCGCGCGCGCGACGCCGGCCTCGCCGCCGGCGCCGAGGCCGTAGAGGAACGGCCGGCCGATCATGCAGGCGTTGGCGCCGAGCGCGAGCGCGCGGAAAATGTCCTGGCCGGTGCGCACGCCGCTATCGAGCAAGATCTCCTTCTGCCCGCCGATCGCGTCCGCGACCTTCGGCAACGCCGCAATCGTAGACGGCGCGCCGTCGAGCTGCCGTCCGCCGTGGTTCGACACGACGATGCCGTCCGCGCCGGTTTTCAGCGCCTCGCGTGCGTCTTCCGGGTCGAGGATGCCTTTGAGGACCAATTTGCGCGGCCAGATCGAGCGGATCCATGCGACGTCCTTCCAGCTTACCGTCACGTCGAACTGGCTGTGGGTCCATTCGGCGAGTGTCATCCCGCCAAAGCCGGAGCCGCCTGGGAGGTGGCCGGCGATATTGGCGAAGGTCTTGCGCTTGCCGTTGAGAATGCGCCACGCCCAGGTCGGCCGCATCAGCACGTCGAACACCGTGCGGGCGGTGAGCCGCGGCGGCACGGAGAGGCCGTTGCGCATGTCGACATGGCGCTGGCCGTTGACCGGCAGGTCCACGGTCAGGAACAGCGCGGTGCAGCCGGCCTTTTCGGCGCGCTCGATCAGCGCCTTCACGAAGCCGCGGTCGCGCATGACGTAAAGCTGGAACCACCACGGCTTCGTCACGGCCGCGCCGATGTCCTCGATCGAGCAGATCGACATCGTGGACTGGCAATACTGGATGCCCACGGCGTGCGCGGCGCGGCAGGCGAGGATTTCGCCGTCGGCATGCTGCATGCCGGCAAGCCCGGTCGGCGCGAGCGCGAGCGGCATCGACAGCTCCTCGCCGAGCACAGTGGTCGAGAGCTTGCGCTGCGACATGTCGACCAGCACGCGCTGGCGCAGCTTGATCGTCCGCATGTCATCGACATTGGCGTCGCGCGTGTGCTCCGAATAGGAGCCGGCCTCCATGTATTCGAAGAACACGCGCGGCACGTTGCGCTTGGCGAGCCGCCGCAGGTCCTCGATGCACATGGCGTTCATCATGGGCGTCCGTTTCCCCATTGATTTCTGCGGCGCTGGATAGCACGTTCGGCGCATGAATGAAGCGACCACGGAGGGAATGCCGAAGCCGACGCGTGCTGCGCGGCCGCGCATCGGCCTGTTCGTCACCTGCCTGGTCGACCTGATCCGTCCGGCGGTCGGTTTCGCGGCGGTGAAGCTTCTGGAGGACGCGGACTGCGTGGTCGAGGTTCCGACGCAGACCTGTTGCGGTCAGCCGGCGTTCAACTCGGGCGACCGCGCGACGACGCGGCAGATTGCGGAAGCTGTGATCGCGGCGTTCGAGGATTTCGATTACGTGGTCGCGCCGTCCGGCTCCTGCGCCGGGATGCTGAAAGTCCACTATCCCGAGCTGTTCGAGGGCGACGCCGCCTGGATGCCGCGCGTCCAGAAATTCTGCGCCAAGACCTATGAGCTGATCTCGTTCCTCGTCGACGTCTTGAAGGTGACGCATATCGACACCGCCTTCGACGGCGCCGTCACCTATCACGATAGCTGCTCGGGCCTGCGCGAGCTCGGCATCAAGGCGCAGCCGCGCAGGCTGCTCGCCGGCGTCGCGGGCCTCGAATTGAAGGAGATGCACGACGCGGATGTGTGCTGCGGCTTCGGCGGCACGTTCTGCGTGAAATACCCGGACATCTCCAACACCATCGTTACTAAGAAGGCCGAGCACATCGCCGAAACCGGCGCCGCTACCTTGCTCGCCGGCGATCTCGGCTGCCTCATGAACATGGCCGGCAAGCTGCAGCGGCTCGGCAAGCCCGTGCGCGCGCGCCACGTCGCCGAGGTGCTCGCCGGCATGAACGAGCCCGCGATCGGTGAGCGGGGATGACCGAGCATCTCACGTCGCCCGCCTTCAAGGACAACGCGAAGCTGGCGCTCGCCGATCCGCAATTGCAGTCCGCGCTGCACGGCATCGAGACCGGCATCGTCGATCGCCGCGGCGCCGTCGTGGCGAAGCTCCCCGAGTTCGATGCGTTGCGCGATTCAGCGCGCGACATCAAGAACCACACGCTCGCGCATCTTGATCTCTATCTCGAAGCGTTCGAGCAGCGCTGCACCGCGGCCGGCGGCCACGTCCACTATGCGGTGACGGCCGAGGAGGCGCGCGCGATCGTGCTCGACATCTGCCGCAAGGCGGACGCGAAACTCGTCACCAAGGGCAAGTCGATGATCGGCGAGGAGATCGCCATCAATGATTTCCTGGAAGCGAACGGCATCGAGCCGGTCGAGACGGACTTGGGCGAATACCTGGTGCAGATCCGCCACGAACTGCCTTCGCACATCATCATGCCGGCGGTGCATCTCACCAAGGACCAGATCGAGGCTGACTTCCGCCGCGTGCACACGCATCTGCCCGCCGACCGCAATCTCGAAGAGCACCAGACATTGCTCACCGAAGCGCGCGTGATCCTGCGCGATCGCTTCCTCGCGGCCGATGTCGGCATCACGGGTGCGAACTTTCTGGTGGCCGAGACCGGCACCTCGATCATCGTCACCAATGAGGGCAACGGCGACCTCACGCAGACCTTGCCGCGCGTGCACATCGTGCTCGCGTCGATCGAAAAGGTCGTGCCGACGCTGGAGGACGTCGCGCAGTTCCTGCGCGTGCTCGCGCGCTCCGCGACCGCGCAGGAGATGTCGGTCTACACGACGCTCTCGACCGGCCCGGCCCGCGCGCACGACCCGGACGGACCGGGCGAATACCACGTCGTCATCTTGGACAATGGCCGCACCGCGATGCTCGGCGGCCAGTTCCGCGACATGCTGCGCTGTATCCGCTGCGGCGCCTGCATGAACCATTGCCCGGTCTATGCGGCGGTCGGCGGCCATACCTATGGCTGGGTCTATCCCGGGCCGATGGGCGCGGTGCTGACGCCCAGCATCGTCGGCATCGAGAATTCCGGCCACCTGCCGAACGCCTCGACCTTCTGCGGGCGCTGCGAGGAAGTCTGCCCGGTCCGCATCCCGCTGCCCAAGCTGATGCGGCATTGGCGCGAGCGCGAATTCGAGCGGCATCTTCAGCCCGCGACGGTGCGCTCGGGCCTCAGGCTCTGGGGCTTCTTCGCGACGCGGCCCGCGCTCTACGCGGTCGCGACATCGCTCGCGATTCTTACGCTCGGCATCGCCGGCAAGCTGTTCGGGCGCTTCCGCTGGCTGCCGCTCGCGGGCTCATGGACGCGCTATCGCGATTTTCCGGCGCCGCAGGTGCAGACCTTCCAGGCGCAGTGGAAACGACGGGTCAAGGTTGGCCGTCATCCTGAGGTGCGAGCCGCGGATGCGGCGAGCCTCGAAGGATGACGGCGATGAACGGTGGCCGTGCATCCTTCGAGGCGCGCCTTCCAGGCGCGCACCTTGTATCAAGCAA
>PLJS01000061.1 GCA_003140315.1 Hyphomicrobiales bacterium | reverse complement strand
CTGCGACTCAATAAGATACTTCACTCAGCGACGTCACAAAAACCGGTCAGATTGTACAGGGGGCAAGAGCCGTTGAACGCATAGGGCTCAGAGGTCTGTCCGGCGCGCCACGAATTCCACTTGGACGACGCAACATGATGGTCTAGTGGATGGCTCACAGAAAGCAGCGGTACGGATGGTTTCTTGTTCTGCGACCGCGCTGCGTCGCGGGCATCGCCGATCCGTCCGGGGTTCGAATCAACAGTCCTCTCATCTCGACCGCAGCATACAATGTAACGCACATCGAAGGCACTATTTCGACAGCACCTAGCTCAAGCGGTCATCGGCCTGTGATTTAGTGTTGCTCCTAACGCTAGAAATCGTAGTAATTCGGCAGTCGCCACCACCCGGTAGTGAATCTGCTGCTGTTGGTGATTTATGACGGAAGCGCTCAAGTATCGTGCATTTCTCTCTTATAGCCACGCCGATAGCGTCGCGGCGAAGCGCGTGAACGGGCGTCTCGAAAACGTTCATATCGATAAGGACCTCGTTGTACGAGGTGCGCAGGGGGGGCGATTCCCGAAACGTTGCGTCCGATATTCCGCGATCGCTTCGAGTTCGATGCTGGCGGTTCGTTGGCTCAGCAAACGATCGCGGCCCTTGACCCGTCGGCGGCATTAATCGTGCTCGCCTCCCCTCATGCGGCGCGAAGCAATATGTGAACGAAGAGCTGCGGCTGTTCAAATCGCGTCATCCTGACCGGCTGGTGATCCCATTGATTATCGATGGCGAACCGGGCGATCCAGAGAAGGAGTGCTTTCCACCAGCGTTACGCCTCTCCGTCACTCAGGATGGCGCGATCACGAACTCCCCTGTTGATGTCTTGGCGGCTGATTTGCGTGAAGAAGGCGATGGCGTCGAGCTTGCGCTCGCAAAAGTGGTTGCCCGACTGATCGGGCTCGCCCCCGATGACGTATACCGCCGGGCGGATCGTGAGCGAAGGAGGCAGAGACGGCGGGCGCAGCGCGTACAGGCTCTCATTTACGTGCTATTGGTGGGCATTATAACCGGTCTCGTTGGTTGGATTAATCAAGCCTACGTCAAGGAGCGGATGAACTGGTACATGACGATGCGCCCCTATAGGGTCGCAAACGTAGACGCCTACGTCCTCACACCAGAGTCCGAACGCGCACTCAAGCCCCAGGAAAGCTTTCGTGAGTGTGCCAAGGATTGTCCGGAGATGGTCGTCATCCCGGCGGGCCGGTTTACGATGGGATCGTCGGCGGTTGAGAAGGGCCGCTATTCAAACGAAGGCCCAACGCGCCTGGTCACAATCACCAGGCTGTTCGCCGTGTCCAAGTTCGATGTAACGTTTGACGAATGGGATGCCTGTGTCTCGGTTGGTAGGTGCCGACAAACTGCCGACAGCGGCATGGGACGGGGCACAAAGCCAGTCATCAATGTTACTTGGGACGACGCCCAGCAATATGTGGCGTGGTTCTCCAAGATGACCGGGCATCAATACCGTCTGCTCACGGAAGCCGAGTGGGAATACGCGGCTCGCGGTGGCACAACATCGGTTTATTATTGGGGCGATGACATCGGCAAGGAGCACGCTAACTGCGACGGTTGTGGCAGCCAATGGGATGATCGGGAGACCGCGCCGGTTGGATCATTCAAGCCGAACGCATTCGGCCTTTACAACATGTATGGCAATGTGTGGAAATGGGTGCAGGATTGCTATCATGCCGACCATGAAGGGGCACCGAACGACGGTTCGGCCAGAACCAGCGGAGATTGCAGTCGCTGTATCGTTCGTGGCGGTTCTTGGGACGTCAAACCGCGATATCTCCGCGCGGCGTTCCGCAACAGAGGAACCACTGGCGATCGGGACAACGACCTGGGTTTCCGCGTCGCGAGGACGGTTTCGCCTTGAACCTAGTTTCCGTCGGGTACTAAGTGCCTTTTGCCTAATGGGCAGCGCGGGTCTGGCGAGTCCGGCCCTCGTCGCCGTTAGGTTTGTCTTTCCCGGACCAATGACACAATTGACCTATTGCAATCATGAACATCCGACGAAAAAGGGGCCCGGATGAACCAGACCCCTCTTTGAAAGAGATCGATCGCAGCAATGTGTCAATCGTCATACTCGACTGAGATGTCCTTGCCTGTGTAGTCCGGCATGAACGCCGCAGACGCAAGGCTCACTACGGCACAAGCGGCGATATAGATGGAGATCGCATAGCCTGAGTGATAGGCAGCGAACAGCGCGGTTGCGATGAGAGGCGCGGGACCGCCAGCGATCACCGACGCAAGCTGATAGCCCAGGGACGCGCCGCTGTAACGCAATCGCGGCGTAAAGGCCTCGGCAATCAATGCAGCTTGCGGCCCGTATTGCATGTCATGCGGGATGAGCGATAGAACGATCGCAATGAACACTGCCGCCGGGATCGCGGTGTCCACCATGCCGAAGTACAAGAAGCCGAAAACACCTGTTGTCGCCGCACCGATCATATACATCTTTTTGCGCCCGATGCGGTCGGAGATGTGACCTGACAAGGGGATCGTTACGAACGACACGCACGACGCGACGAGAACGGCCGTCAGGACGAAGTCGCGGGACATATGCAGCGTCCCAACCGCGTAGGCAAAGATGAACGCGGTGAAGATGTAGAATGGCGCCTGTTCGGACATCCGCAGCAACGCCGAGAGCAAGATCTCCTTCGGCTGTTTCTTGAAAACTTCTATGATGGGAGTTTTCTCGATTTTCTTCTCGTTCAACAGTTGCTGGAATACCGGCGTCTCAAGAATGCCGAGGCGAATCCAAAGTCCGATACCGACGAGAATGATCGAAAGTGCGAATGGAATGCGCCAGCCCCAAGTGGCGAATTGACCGCCCGACAATTGACTGAACGCCAAAACCGCGAGGTTCGATAGAAACAGTCCGCACGGGACGCCGAATTGTGGCCAGGACGCCACCAAGCCGCGCTGACCATGATGGCGCGACCATTCCATCGCCAACAGCACCGATCCGCCCCATTCACCACCGACGCCAATCCCCTGAAAAATCCGCAGAACCGTCAGGATGATGGCGCCCCAGATGCCGATCGATTCGTAGGTCGGCACGAAAGCGATGAGGAAGGTCGCGATGCCCATGCACAACAATGTCGCGATGAGTGTCGCTTTGCGGCCTATGCGATCGCCGTAGTGGCCAAATATCGCGGCGCCGATGGGCCGCCCGACGAAACCGATGAAATAGGTGCCAAAGGCCGCGAGCGTGGCGGTCAGAGCTTCCTCGTTTGGGAAATAAAGCTTGCCAAATATCAGCCCGGCCGCTGTGCCGTATAGAAAAAAATCATACCACTCAATGGCAGTGCCGATGGTCGATGCGATCACCGCCTTACGGAGTTGCACGCTGTGCTCGGATGCGGACAACGTTCCAAACGTGGCTGTGCTAGCCATTTGTCCCTCCAGATCGTTTCCTCGCCCCGTTGGAACAGCTCTTACCGGCCATTCCCTGAGAAAGGATACCTGAGCTTGGGCCTGGTTCCAAGCAGCCAAAATAACAATCGGTATCGGGCGCCATAAGAGCGAGACGGCAACGTACGTGCCAATTCAGAAGAAACAGATCGCTGGCGGAAGCGGCCATGCCGGTTCTTAGAGAAGCTCGAATGATCGGGTACATGGTCATCAAGCCGAGGCGGCAGAACCATTGGTACGCCAGGTTGGCGTGAACCTCCTCGCACAGACTCTGCTCGGAGCGGATGCCAAGGCAGTAGCCTACGATCAGCATCCGGATCATCAGTTCGGGATCGAGTGAGGGCAGGCCAATGGCGCTGTAGAGCGGAGCCAACTCCCGTCTCAGCTGACCCAGCTCCACGAACCGGTCGATCGAGCGCAACAGATGATCCGCCGGAACGTGCCGCTCGAGCGAAAACTCATAGAACAGAGCAGCCTGTTTGACTTGCCGATGTCCCATCATGATTCAGTCCACTCGCAGCGACTGAATCAGCGTGAGGTGTCCGTGTGGCAGTCGGTCGCCCGGGCGCCGTTACTGCAAGCGCGAAACAAAAACTCGCTGGACGGGGCGCGAAACTTTCGTCTCCGCTCCCTCCAAAGAGTTCTTCCTCGGGTGCTTCCCGTCCGCGCGTGAGGCGCAACTCAATCCTAGCACGTCATTGACAGCGTCGAGGGGAGGGGTGTGGATAGCGCCACGGAGCAGATTATGCTGAAGAAAGGCGCCAGGGTATGGCGGGAGAACTTCGTCAGCACGTTCTATGGCATCAATTCCAAGACGCTCGCGGTGGAGGGGGTGGCACGGATCTCGAACCGCATACTCTCCAAATGGTGCAGAGACCAATACGTGACCCACGAGATGCCCGCGAATGCCAACGCAAAGGGCGAGATTGAGCGCGTCTACGGCCTGATGCACCTCGTAGAGGTTCCCGCCAAGCAGGACTCCCTCGCGAGCACCATAGCCATTTTGGAGGCTCTCAATCGGAAGGCGGCCAGGTTGAGGAAGGTATGGACGGCCGACCGATAATCCTCAAGGATTACGGCTGCGACGGGTGCGGTGACTGACGTTGCTGCGCGAAGGGAACCAGGGGCCGGTCGCCAGTGTTTTTGGCGTCGACGATATTTGTACAAGCGATGAGGTGGCGGCGTCATGAGTGAAGTGGCGAAGGTCTATCGGGGATGTGCGGAGCACGCACGGTTAGCGGCCAAAGCGACGGCCCATGCGGACCATCGCATTATCTTTGAAGAGCTGGCCCGATCATACGAGGCGAAGGCTAAGGACAGCGAGACGATTCAGCCTCCTCCCGACGGAACTCAAAACAAAGAACCGAGTTAGGATTGCGCCGCCACGCCCCTCAGGCCCCACCCACCCGTTGTGGTAGGGCCCCGTTTCGCAAAAGGTCGAGGCTTTTTTCATTTCACACATTAGAGCTTCAGTTGCGGCACGCGTTGAGGCCGGAACATAGAGCTGGTCCCGGTTGTCTG
>PLJS01000336.1 GCA_003140315.1 Hyphomicrobiales bacterium | reverse complement strand
TTCAGGCACACCGAGGTGTTGGAGCGGATCGCCGGATTAGCGGCGAGGAAATCAACCCACGGCGTGCGCGCGACCCAGTCGGCAATCACCTTGGCGTTGGCGTCGGACCGCGCGATCGTCCCGTTGAGGCCGCCGAGCGATTTCGCCCAGGCGAGCGTGTCGAGATAGTCCTCGACGCACAGCATCGACGGCGTGTTGATGGTCTCGCCCTCGAAGATGCCGCGGTTGACCTTGCCGCCCTTCGTCATCCGGAAGATCTTCGGCAGCGGCCAGGGCGGCGTGTAGCTCTCAAGCCGCGCGACCGCGCGCGGCGACAGGATCAGCATGCCGTGCGCGGCCTCGCCGCCGAGCGCCTTCTGCCACGAGAAGGTCACGACATCGAGCTTCCCCCAATCGAGCGGCTGCGCGAACGCCGCCGAGGTTGCGTCGCAGATCGTGAGGCCTTCGCGGGTCGCACTGATCCAGTCGGCGTTCGGCACGCGCACGCCCGACGTCGTGCCGTTCCAAGTGAACACGATGTCGGACTTCGGATCGACCTTGGAGAGGTCCGGAAGAGTGCCGTATGGTGCCTTGATGAAGGCCACGTCCTTCAGCTTGAGCTGCTTTGCGACGTCGGTCACCCAACCTTCGCCGAAGGATTCCCACGCGATCATGGTGACCGGCTTCACGCCAAGCATCGACCACATCGCCATCTCGACCGCGCCGGTGTCGGAGGCCGGCACGATTCCGATGAGGAAGTCCGCCGGGACTTCCAGCACCGCGCGCGTCTCTTCGATGGCGCGCTTGAGCTTCGCCTTACCGCCTTTGGCGCGGTGAGAACGGCCTAGAAATCCGTCACTGAGGGCTTGGAGGGTCCAGCCGGGGCGCTTGGCGCAGGGGCCGGAGGAGAAGTGCGGAACCGCCGGCCGCACGCCGGGCATCGCGATCGCCATGATCTATCCTTCCAGATAGAAGCCTCTCGTTGGGGAGAGGTGTCCCGCCCGGGCAGATAGGCGAGACCTTGGCGGCCGTCAAGCGATCCGTGCGCCCTCGATGCTCTTCCGCGCGGATAGCCTAGAATTTCGCCGCGACGCCGAGGCGCGCGTTCTGCATGTGCATGTTGACCCCGAGGAAGTCGCCGAACTGGATGTATTCGTACTCGGCGCGGATGAAGATGTTATTCATCAGCGCGAAATCGAGGCCTACGCCCGCCGTCCATCCGTAGGTGAATTGCCCGGTCTCGCTCGTGCTGATCGTCAGCGGTGCGCCGGCCGGAGATCCCAGCGGCGGAGTGAGCGTCACTGTTGCCGAGCGATCGAGTTCGGCGTGAGCGACCGCGACGCCGACGAACGCATAAGGCATGAAACTTCCGGTGGCCCAGCCGCCGCGTACGCGAAACGTACCGACGTCGGTGATACGCGCGGTCGCGGTCCCGGTGCCGGTGAAGGGATAGATGTTCCCGTCGTTCGCAAGATACGTGCCGCTGAGTTGATCGGTCGAGGTCATCTGTGTGTTGTTGTAATGGTTGTAGTTGCCCTCGACGCCGAGGATCGCGCCGTCCCATTGGGTGTTGTAACCGATGAACCCGCCGAAATGGGTGTTCGGCCTGTCGTCGGTCCCGAACGGCGCGA
The DNA here is from genome assembly GCA_003140315.1 of Hyphomicrobiales bacterium. Taxonomy (GTDB): domain Bacteria; phylum Pseudomonadota; class Alphaproteobacteria; order Rhizobiales; family Xanthobacteraceae; genus PALSA-894. Next base: position 10,851 of record PLJS01000336.1, on the reverse strand, counting down.
CACTCGCGCTCGTGAACGGAGCGCCCGACAGCATCGTCGAAATGGCGCCCGTCGTATTCACGAAGTCCGTACCCGCGACGCCCGCTCCGAACTGCCCGCCGAAATAGATGCCGTCCCACCGGAACGGCGCCCCGACCTCGAAGGTGTTGGAGCCGCGCAGGAGCGGCAGGTCCGCGGCGGCCGCACCCTCGGCCCAACCGCCAATGATGAGCGCACACAGCAACCAACGCATACGACGCATGACCGACCTCTTCCCTCAGCGCGAAATTCAACGGGCTTCGGGTTTGATCATCAGGCATTAACCTTAATGGAGGGTTAGCTGCGCCCGAGGTCCGCGGGCCCGGTGCTGCGTCATGCCGACGGCAACGTTGGCGACTCACAAAAAAAAGACGGCGCGGGGATGACCCGCGCCGCCGCAATCCTTTTAAGTCCGTCGGGTTCGAGCGATCAGCCCTTGCGCATCAGCGGGGGCATGTAGGACGGCTGGTCCGGCGTGATCATCCAGCGCATGCCGAGCATGATGTCCTGCGAGGTGAAGTCCTTGAGCGTGTAGAACGCCCGCGGTCCGGCGCCGGTACCGCAACCGGTAGCGCCGCACAGGACTTCGGCCGTATCGACAGAACCCATGTTCAGGTAGCGATAAGCAAGCTGCATCTTGAAGTTCTGCGATACGGTGTAGGCGACACCGGCATGCAACGCCCACGCCAGATTCCATTGCGTGTGATCGGCAGGAGCGTAGCCGAACGCGGACGCACCGAGACCATTCGAGTTGATGCCGATATCCTGGAGATTGGAAATCCTGTGATAGGCGGCGCCGACGCCTCCACCGACGAACGGGGTCAGGCACCACCAGGTGCCGAGATCCACGTAGGCATTGGCGAGGAGCACAATCGCGGAGTGATCGCCGGTATAGACGTCGAAGGCTTGGCCCGGCGCCACGGCATTGTTGAAGTTGGTGTAGCTGCCGGCGGCCCTGAACAACACGTCGGCGCGATACTCGGCGGTGGCGTCGAAGCGCAGCCACGAATTCCATTGATAGCCGATACCGCCGCCGATGAAGAACGTATCCTTGATGTCCCTCTGATCGATGCGCCAATCCGCCGGCCACACGGCTCCCGACGCCGCGTTCGTCTGCGTGAAGGCGAAGTCGCTGAACTTCTGCATGCCGACGCCGACGTCGCCACGCAGGTACCACCCGCCGAAGTCCTCGACCTGAACCGGCGCCATCGGGCGCGGCTGCATGATCGGGGGAAGATCGGCGGCACTCGCCGCATTGACGGCCGCGGCAAGCGCCGCGACGGCAAACAAAGCAACTTTCAAACTGCGCATGACTCCATCCTCTCGAACCAGATGAGCCGACGGACGACGGCTCGAAGCACGATGGTGGGGATGCTCGCAGCTAATATTTAAGCGCCGATTAACGTTAAATCTTAAGGCTGATATTTCGTTGCCGTCGATCGCCGCGCATGAGAGCTTCTTCGCTCGCGTTGCACGATGTCACGGTCAAATCGAACGCCCTTAACGCGCGATGCGCGGCGTTAAGAGTTCCTTCATGCGGCATTAAGCGCGGCTTTACCCTTACGGCAGCGGACGGGTAGAGCCGCCCGTTCCATGCAAGTGGTCGAGGTCGTCGCCGCCGTCACTGCAAGACCGAGAATTTGGCGCATCCGTCACGCGCGATACGCGGCAGCAGGTCGGTCTCCCAGGCAAGATAATCCGCCATCGCCTGCTTCGCGCCGTCGGGACGCTCATATGGCTTGAGCCAGGCGTCGATGGGTTCGTCGGCCATGCGTGCATTGTCCTTGGTCAGCGCCCGGCCGGCCGCACGCCAAGCCGCATTGCCGCCCTGCAGCGATCGCACCGGCAGCCCTGTGAGCGCGGACGCTTCCGCGACGGCGAGCGCGGCAAGCACGCCGTCCTCCGAGGTCAGCACGACGGTCGCGCGCAACGGAATTTTCGGCAGCGCGCGATCGAGCCGTGAGCGGATCGCGAACCAGGCGCCCGGAATATGCGTGCCGACATAATCGCGGCTGAGCGAAAGGTCGACCACGGTCGCCGCCTCGCGCGCGAGGAGACCGGCGAGCGCAGCGCTATCGATCTCGGCGGCGCGTGGCACGTCGCCGAGCACGGGGTTTTCCGGCCATCCGGTCTCGGAGCCTGCGGCAACCAGCACGAACACATCGCGCCAACCCATCTGCCGCAGCCATGAGGCGGTCATCACGGCGCGCGCCTCTTTGTCATCCACCAGCACGATCCGCGCATGCAGCGTGCCGGCGTATTGGTCGGTCGCCTGCACGAGCTGGCCGCCCGGCGCGGAAACCGCGCCCGCCACATGGCCGGCCGCATATTCGACAGGGTCACGCACGTCGAAAACATAGAGCGTCTTGGTCGCGTCGGCGCGAAAGCCCGCGAGGATGTCTTCGTCGATACTCCGGATCCCGAGCTTGCCGGCGACGCGTTCGGCAGCGGATTTCGCCCATGCCAGTCCGCCGTGGCTCACATCCGGGGCGCGATTGTTCTTGCCGCTGTCGGGCCGAAATCCCGCAAGGCTCCAGCCCATGGTGCCGTTGCGCAGCGCCACCACTTTGTTCGGCACGCCCGCGTTAATGAGCGACTGCGCGCCGATGATGCTGCGCGTACGTCCGGCGCAATTGACCACAACCAGCGTTTCGGGTTTCGGCGCGATATCGTGGACGCGCAGCACGAGCTCCGCGCCCGGCACGTCCACGCTGGTCGGGATCGAGACGCGCGAATATTCGTCGAACGGGCGGCTGTCGAGCACCACCATGTCGGTGCCGGCGCGCATCAACGCGTCGAGCTCCTGCGCCGAGATGCTCGGCGTCTCGCGCTCGTGTTCGACGAACTCGCCGAACGCCTTGCTCGGCACGTTGACGCCGGAGAACAGCTCGAAGCCGGCCGCGGCCCAGGCCGCGATCCCGCCATCGAGGATGCGCAAATCCGAATAGCCCGCGCTGCTCAGCACCCGCGCAGCGCGCTCACTGAGCCCGTCCCCAGCGTCAACCAGCACGACGCGTGTCGTCAGGCGCGGCACGAGGCGCATCATGCGCAGTTCGAGCCGGCTCAACGGGACGGAGCGCGCGAACAGAAGGTGGCTCTCGGAGAAGATGCGCTCCTCGCGCACGTCAAGAAGCGCGAGCTCCCCGCCGTCGAGCAGCATGGCGCGCAACGCCGCGGCGTCGAGCCGACGCAAGGCAAGTCCCGTCATGTCGGATCACGTCGCCTGCTGCGGCGTCATGCGCTGGACTTCGCCGGTCGCAAGATCGAAGCGGACACGGTCGATCTTGTCGAGATTGGTGCCGGTCACGCGGATGAACCGCGCATGATCCGGATAGTCGATCGAGTGGATCGCGCCGTTCTGGTAGATGCCGGCTTCGCCCGGATTGAGGCGATAGCGCTTCACCTCTTTCAGTTCGGCATGCTTCTCGTCGCCGCCCTCGCGCTCCCATTCGATCATGTCGGTATGCTTCGTCGCCTGGCCGTAGATCGCCCAGGAGGCGCCATGATCGTGCGGCGGCGATTTGCGCGCCTTGTCGTTGATATGGGCGAGCACCTGGAAGCCGAGGTCCTTGTCCTCGTACAGCACCTTCAGGCCGAGCGGGGCATCATCGCCGCAGGTCCTGGCGAGGAAGTCCTTGTTGGCGAGCAGGCGCTCGAGATGCGCTCGAACGTCCTCGCGCCCGTGCGGTCCCGGATCGCGTTTCAGGATCGCGCGGCAGTCGGTGACAAATTGGTCGAGATCGTAAGCCATCGGCGGCCTCCCGGCTGTGTTGCCGGGAGTCTGGCAAAATGCGGCGCGGCGCGAAAGAGGCTATGCGGCGGCCTGCGTCAGCGCGTCGACGATGCCGTCGACCACGTCCTCGATAACCTGCTTGTTCTCGCCCTCGCCCATCACGCGGATCACCGGCTCGGTGCCGGAGGCGCGGATCACGAGGCGGCCCTGGCCGTCGAGCTGCTGTACCGCCCGCTCGATCGCGGACTTGACCTTCACGTCCTCCAGCGGCGCGCCCGAGCTGTAGCGCACGTTCTTGAGGACTTGCGGCATCGGATCGAAGCGGTGACACACCTCCGACACCGGGCGGCCCTGCTTCTTCACCACCGCGAGCACCTGCAACGCGGCGACGAACCCGTCACCCGTCGTCGAATAGTCCGACATGATGATGTGCCCGGAGGGCTCGCCGCCGAGATTGAAGCCGCCCTCGCGCATATGTTCGAGCACGTAGCGGTCGCCGACGGGCGTGCGCGCGAGCGCAATGCCAAGCCCGGCAAGATGGCGCTCCAGCCCGAGATTGGACATGACGGTCGCGACCACGGTCGGCTTGGCCAGCCTGCGGTCCTCGGTCCAGCTCTCGGCGATGACAGCCAGGAGCTGGTCGCCGTCGACCAAATGGCCTTTCTCGTCGACGATCGCGACCCGGTCGGCGTCGCCGTCGAGCGCGATGCCGATGTCGGCGCGCATCTCGCGCACCTTGCGCGAAAGAGCCTCGGGTGCGGTCGAACCGCAGTCCTCGTTGATGTTGAAGCCGTCGGGGTCGACGCCGACCGAGAATACTTCCGCGCCAAGCTCCCATAGCGCGGCGGGCGCGACCTTGTAGCCGGCGCCGTTGGCGCAATCGATGACGATGCGCATGCCATCGAACTCGAGCGCTTTCGGCAGCGTGCGCTTGGCATATTCGATATAGCGGTCCTGCACGCCGTCGATGCGCTTGGCGCGCCCGAAGTCGGCCGACTTGGCGAGCCGCCGTGTGATGTCGGTCTCGACCAGCCGTTCGATCTCGATCTCCATCTCGTCGGAGAGCTTGTAGCCGTCCGGGCCGAACAGCTTGATGCCGTTGTCGTCGTAGGGGTTGTGCGACGCCGAGATCATGACGCCGAGGTCGGCGCGCATGGAGCGGGTGAGCATGGCGACGCCCGGCGTCGGGATCGGGCCGGTGAGCAGCACGTCCATGCCGACGGAGGTGAACCCCGCGGTCAGCGCGTTCTCGATCATGTAGCCCGACAGCCGGGTGTCCTTGCCGACCAGAACACGGTGACGGTGCTCGCCGTTCTGGAACAGCAGTCCGGCTGCTTGCCCGACCTTCAACGCGAGCTCGGGCGTGATCGCGCCGTTCGCGCGGCCGCGGATGCCGTCGGTTCCGAAATGCTTGCGGGCCATCAATCCCTCGAACTCTCAACTCTTGACGCACCGCCCTGGACCCAGTCTCTTGACGCGGTCCTCGGCGCCGGCCAGAAGGCGGCGGCGGATACTAGAGCCAACGAACCACAAATACCTTCAAAAATTGTGAGCGGCGTTAACATGCGGGCGGCCTCTCCAAAGGCGCCGGCAAAATGCGCCGCTGCACCCCGATAGGCGGGGAAGGCGAGCCAGGAGCGAGTTGCCGTCGACCGGCCCCAATTCTAACATGCGCCCCCTTCACCTGTTCCCCCGTTCCCGATGTGAGGCCTTTATGTTTCGTCGCGTCGCCTTCGTTCTCGTGATCTGCGCTGCTGGCTTGCTCGCGGCTCCCGCGCGCGCGGACGACTGGGATACCTGCAAGGACGAGAACGCGCCCGTCGACGCCTCGATCGCCGCCTGCACGAAGCTGATCAACTCGCGCCGCAACAAAGGCCCCGATCTCGCCATCGCATACTACAACCGCGCCATTTCGTACCGTCAGAAGGGCGACACCGACCGCGCACTGTCCGATTACAACGACTCCATCAAGAACAATCCGAGTTCCGCGCGCGCGTTCAACAACCGCGGCAACATCTGGAAGGACAAGGGCGACCTCGATCGAGCGCTCGCCGACTATAACGACGCGATCAAACTCGATCCCGCTTTCGCGCTCGCCTACGCCAATCGCGGCGACGTCTTCGACGACAAGGGCGATCCGAACCGGGCCATCGCCGACCTCGACCAGGCGATCAAGCTCAACCCGAAATATTCTCGCGCCTATAACGTGCGCGGCGTGGTCTGGAAGAAGAAGGGAGAGCTCGACCGGGCGCTCGCGGATTTCTCCGACGCGATCCGCTACGATCCCAAATCCGCCATCGCCTTCGCCAATCGCGGCGACGTCTGGGATGACAAGGGCGACCAGGACCGCGCCATTGCGGATCTGACCGAGGCGACCAAGATCAATCCGAACTACGCGCGCGCCTACAACATTCGCGGCGTGATCTACAAGAACAAAGGCGACCTCGACCACGCGGTCGCCGACTTCAGCGAGGCAATCCGCGCCGACGCGAAATACGCACTCGCCTACCTCAATCGCGGCACAATCTACCGCGACCGCGGCGACCTCGATCGCGCCATCGCCGACTACGGCGACGCGATCCGCATCAATCCGAAGGCCGACATCGCCTATCTGCAACGCTCGGAGATGCTGCTCAAGAAGGGCGACAACCTCGCCGCCCTGACCGATGCCGACCAGGCGGTGAGCCTGAACGGCAACGATGCCGTGAACTACATGCACCGGGCCGCCGTGATGCGCGCACTCGACCGGTCCGACGATGCGATCTCCGACCTGCGCAAGGCGCTCTCGCTCAACCCGAGCGCAAACCGCAAGCGCCAGATCGAGGATACATTGCGCGACCTCGGCGTAACGCCATAGGCGGTCGCAGACCTATTGGGAGGCTTCGATGATCCGGGCTATCGCGTTCCTCTTCGCTTTCCTTGCGACGAGTGCGGCCGCGGCCGACGACTTCGCGGTATGCGCGAGCGATACCGCTGCGCCCGACGTCTCGATCGCCGCCTGCGGCCGCGCGATCGCGTCGGGCCGCTACAACGGCCGCAACCTCGCGATCGTCTATTACAATCGCGGCGTCGCCTACGGCCAACAGGGCAGCGAAGAGCGTGCGATCGCCGACTATGAGCAGGCGATCCGCATCGACAAGCGTTATCCCTCCGCCTACACCAACCTCTGCAACGTCTGGAACGACAAGGACAACACCGACCGCGCCATCCCGTATTGCGACGAGGCGCTGCGGCTCAATCCCAAGGACGCGCATTCCTACAACAATCGCTGCCGCGCTTATCTGTCGCGCGATGAGCTGGACGCGGCGATGACCGACTGCAATGCCGCGATCCGCGTCGACCCCAAATACGTCCACGCCTGGAACAATCGCGGCAACATCTGGCGGCGCAAGAACGACCGCGACCGCGCGATCCAGGACTACGACGAGGCGCTGCGGCTCAATCCGAAATATTCGATCGGCTACAACAACCGCGGCGTCGCCTGGAAGGAGAAGGAAGACTACGACCGCGCCATCGCGGACTTCAGCGAGGCGGTCCGGCTCAATCCGAAATACGCGCTCGCCTATCGCAACCGCGGCGACGCGTTCGACGACAAGGGCGATGAGGATCGCGCGCTTGCCGATCTCGATGAATCGATCAGGCTCGACCCCTCGAGCGCGACCGCCTTCAACATCCGCGGCTACGTGAGGCGCAAACTGAGCGATTACGACCGCGCCATCACCGACTACACGGAGGCGATCCGCCTCGATCCGAAATATTCCACAGCCATTGCCAACCGCGGCTTCGCCTGGCTGCAGAAGCGCGACTACGATCGCGCCATCGCGGATTACGACCAGGCGATCACGCTCTCGCCCAAGACATCATCGAGCTACGCCAACCGCGCCAATGCCTGGCTGCGCAAGGGCGACACCGCCAAGGCGCTCGCCGACGCCGGCAAGGCGCTCGACATCGATTCGAGGAACGCGTTCGCCTATGACACGCGTGCCCGCGCGCGACTGACCACCGGCGAGACCACGAGCGCGCTCGGCGACGCCGACCAGTCGATCAGCCTGCGGCCGCGGGCCGCCGCGTTCCAGACGCGCGGCGACGTGTTCAAGGCGCTCGGCCGGCGCGACGATGCCGTTGCGGATTATCGCAAGGCGCTCGGGATGGACCCCGACACCGAGACCCGCGACGCCGTCGAGGCCGCGCTGAAGGATCTCGGCCAGCAGCCGTAGTTCGTCGTCGGGCCGCCGCGATCAGACGTGCTCCGCCGCAGCGGCGCCGGCCGCATGCATCGCGCGTGCCTCCTCGGCGCTGCCGAGGCCGTTGAAGAACGCGTTGAGCATGACCGATACGATCGCGGCGAGCAGGATGCCCGAATCCAACAGCGGTTGCAGCGTGGCGGGGAGTTGACGGAAGAAGTTCGGCGCGACCAGCGGGATCATGCCGAAGCCGACCGAGATCGCGACCACGAACAGGTTGTAGCGGTTGGTCTTGAAGTCCACCGACGTCAGGATGCGCGCTCCGGTCGCCGCCACCATGCCGAACATCACGAGGCCGGCGCCGCCGAGCACCACCTGCGGCACGGCTTCGACCAGCGCCGACATCTTCGGCAATAGGCCGAGGATCAGCATGATGACGCCGCCGCAGATCGTCACCCAGCGCGAACGCACGCCGGTCACGCCGACAAGCCCGACGTTCTGCGAGAACGACGTGTAGGGGAAGGTATTGAACAAGCCGCCGAGCAGCGTGCCGATGCCGTCGGCGCGCAGGCCCCGCGTGAGCGCGTCCTGGTCCACCGTTTTGCCGGTCATCTCGCCGAGAGCCAGGAACATGCCGAGCGACTCGATCATCACCACGACCATCACGATGCACATCGTGACGATCGGGACCAGATGGAACTGCGGCACGCCGAAGTGCAGCGGCATGACGATGTCGAACCACGCCGCGCCCGCGACCTTCGCAAAGCTCATCTTGCCGAGCGCCGCAGCCAACACCGCGCCCGCCACGATGCCGATCAGGACTGCCACATTAGCGATAAACCCCTTGCCCCATCTGATGAGGCCGAGGATCACGATCAGCACGAACAGCGAGATCCCGAGGCCGTCGAGCGCTCCATATCCCGGATTGGCGAATTGCAGCGGCTGCCCGTCGACCACCTTGGTCAGCATCGGCAGGCCGCCTCCGGCCCAGTTGATGCCGACGCGCATCAGCGAAATGCCGATCACCAGGATGATGGTGCCGGTCACGACCGGCGGGAACAGCGGCAAGAGCCTCGAGACGAATGGCGCGACCAGAACGCCGAACAGGCCCGCCACGATGACCGAGCCGTAGATCCCGAGCAGGCCCACGTCGGGCGCGGCCGCCATCGACAGCATCGGACCGACCGACGCGAAGGTGACGCCCATCATCACCGGCAGGCGAATGCCGACACCTGGGAACCCGAGGCATTGAACCAGCGTCGCGAGCCCGCAGGCAAACAGGTCGGCGCTGATCAGGAAGGCGGTGTCCTCGGGCGAAAGCTTCAGCGCTCGCCCGATGATGAGCGGCACCGCGACCGCGCCGGCATACATCACCAGCACGTGCTGCAAGGCGAGCGGCACGAGCCGCGGCAGCGGCAGCCGTTCGTCGACCGGATTGATGGTGGTGCTCATGACAGGCCCCTTGAATTGCCCATTTGATGGGCAAGCACCCGCACCCCGCGGGAATGTCCCGCGATGGTATCAAGGAACATGCCAAAAAGGCATGGTCCGGCTCCGTCATCCACATTTTGCCGCGAATTCAGGTATTCTGGCGCGGTGGACGGTTCGGAATGGCTCGAAGGACAAGCCGGATGAAAACCTTCGTGGTGGCAATGACGATGGTGCTGTTGGCGCTGCCTGCCTACGCGCAAGGCGGGCCAGGCGGACGCAAGCATAACGGGTCCGAGCAGAAAACGGGCGAGCACAAGCCTAAGGTTGACGACAAGGCCTACGGCCGGGCGCTGTCCAGCCTACCGGACCAGAAATACGATCCGTGGAAGGATATGCGGTAGTCGGCCGTCCGCGGCCGACTTGGTCGCGTGGCGTTACGCCTGCGGCGCCGGCTGCGGGTCGAGTGGCGCGTCCGGGCGCGGACGACCCTTGCCGGCCGACGGCACCGCGGAGGTGCGCGGGGTGGTCGGCTCGATCACGGATTCGCGCATCGGCCGCTTGCCGATGAGCAGGTCCTTGATCTCGTCGCCCGAGAGCGTCTCGAACTCGAGCAGCCCGCGCGCGAGCGTCTCGAGGTCGGCGCGCTTCTCGGTGAGAATCTGCTCGGCTTCCGAGTAGCCCGCCTCGACCAGGCGCCTGATCTCGCCGTCGATCTTGCGGCTGGTCTCCTCGGAGATGTTCTGCGTGCGCGCGACCGAATAGCCAAGGAACACTTCTTCCTGGTTCTCGCCATAAGCAACCGTGCCGAGCTCACTGGACAGGCCCCAGCGCGTCACCATCATGCGCGCGAGCTTGGTCGCCTGCTCGATGTCGGANNCCCATCATGATGGCGAGCCGCGAGGTCATCTGTTCCAGCGACATCGAGAGCTTGTCGCGCTCGGGAAGCTGCATGACCATGCCGAGTGCGCGCCCACGCGGGATGATGGTCGCCTTGTGCACCGGGTCCGTCGCCTTGACGTTGAGCGCCACGATCGCATGGCCGCCCTCGTGATAGGCGGTCAGCATTTTCTCTTCCTCGGTCATGACGAGCGACTTGCGCTCTGCGCCCATCATCACCTTGTCCTTGGCGTCCTCGAACTCGCCCTGCGTCACCATGCGTTTGTTGCGCCGCGCGGCCATCAGCGCCGCCTCGTTGACGAGGTTGGCGAGGTCCGCGCCGGAGAAGCCCGGCGTACCGCGCGCGACGGTCCTCAGGTTTACGTCGGGCGCGAGCGGTACTTTCCGCACATGGACCTTCAGGATGTTCTCGCGGCCGACGATGTCGGGGTTCGGCACCACGACCTGACGGTCGAAACGGCCGGGGCGCAACAGCGCCGGGTCGAGCACGTCGGGGCGGTTGGTCGCGGCGATCAGGATGATGCCCTCGTTCGCTTCGAAGCCGTCCATCTCGACCAGAAGCTGGTTCAGCGTCTGCTCGCGCTCGTC
>PLJS01000010.1 GCA_003140315.1 Hyphomicrobiales bacterium | reverse complement strand
CGGTCGGCCCGCGCCGCCTCCTCCTTGGCAATCTGCTGCTGGCGCCAGGCGAGCACTCCCGTCGCAGTTGCGGCGATCGCGACCAGGCCAAACACCGCAGCCAGCGCATAGCCGCGTCGCCGCCGCCGTTGCTCCAGGCGGACAGAAGCATCGATGAAGGCGACGAGGTCTACGGCAAGCTCCGCCCCGTAGGTCGCCCGCAACGACTGCGCCTCGGCAAGCGGCAGGCCGGGAGCGAGCAGCAGGTCATTGCGCCGCTTGCCGCGCCAGCGCTGCTCGGCCGCGGTCACGTCCTCGCGGATGCGATAGAAATCCTGCTCCCGGGTGGTGATATCGCGCGCCCGCTCCCAGCCGCGCAGCACCGCGTCGTGCGCGAGCCGCAACATGGCGCCTTGCGCCTCGCCATGGATAAGCAGAGCACGTGCCGCCACCAGCGCATCGGCAAGTCGCCGCAGCGGCGTGCCTTCCGGCACATCGGCAAGCGGTAGATCGCGCAGCGCCAGGCCGGTCGTGCGTCGCGAGGCCTCGGCAAGCCCGCGCAGCAGTTGCGGCAGGGTGGCTTGAGCGTCCTGATCGAGGCTCTGGAACGCCTCCTCGGCGGCTCGCCCGATCGCCCCATCAAGCCCGCCAAGCTGGTCATAGGCCTCATAGGTCAGCCGTTCTCCGTCACGATGCTCGAACAGCCATTGCAGCGTGAAGCCAAGGAGCGGCAGCGCATCGGCATTGCCGCCAGCCGCGGCGAGCAACTCTTCATCGAGGCTCTTGTCGGCGCGTCGGTCGAAGCCCAGCCCCGCCGCCGCGGCCGGGCGGCGAACGATCTCGGCCAGCACCTCGGGCCCCGGGACCGCGACATCGAGAGTGGCGCCGGCGTCCTTGAGCGCCATCAGGTCGGTCTCGCGCGCGAGCGCGCCATAATCAGAGCTGCGCAGCGTGGCGATGACGTAGATACGGCCCGAGCGGGCAAGCGCCGCGATAAGCCGAACGAAGGCCAAGCGCTCCGCCTCGGTCACCGTGGTGGCGAACAGTTCCTCGAGCTGGTCGACGACGATGAGGAGCCGCGGCTCGACCGCATGGTCGTAGCTCTTCTCGGCCTTCACGCTCTCGGCGATCCGGTTGAGCGCCCCGAGGATCGGCAAGGCGGCCGCGCTTGCGTCAGCCGCAAGCGTCGCGGCCAACAGCTCCGGTGTTCGGGAGTCCCCCTGGACCAGCTCCGGCAAAGCGTCGTCCCGGAACAAAGCCTCGGCCAGCGCCCGCTGGGGGGTGGCCGTGGCTCCCGGCCGCATCACCGCAAAGCGCACGGCATCGACCCCATCGATGTCGCCCGGCTGGGTGAGCCGCGTGATCAGCCCGGCACGCGCCAGCGACGACTTGCCGGCCCCGCTCGGCCCCATGATCAACAGAAACGCGGTGCCGCCGGCCGCTGCCGCCAGCAGCCGTTGCCGGCCGCGGTCGATCTCCCGTTCACGCCCAAAGAACACCTCCGCGTGCTCGGGCTCGTAGGGCTCGAGACCCCGGAACGGCGAGCCGCGCTCGGCAATGCGCCAGATCACTTCCTTGCCGAGCAGTCCCTTCTCATCGAGCCAGGCCCGCAAATGGCCTTCGAGCAGCTGCTCAAACTCATCCGGCCGCCGGAAGGTCTGAAAGCCGGCCCGGAAGTGGCCCTCTTCGGAGACGAACCACTGCTTCCAGAACACCTCGAAGGCATCGAGCTGCGCGTTCATCAGGCGCCGCTGCGCCGGGTCGGTGACCGAGATGCCGGTGTCGGCGATCTTGCGGTAGATCAGAATGTCGGGAAGGCTCTTCAGCCGCTTGGCCGCCAGTGCGTGCAACAGCTCATAGACCGCGCCGCCCGGATAAGGTTTGCCGTCCGGCAGGGTGCCGAACTGGTCGGGCGCCAGCTCCGAGCCGAGCCGCCCCCAGAAGATGCTGACCACCAGATCGCTCGCGCTCGCATCCGGGATCTGCTCCTGGAAGCTTGTGTCCGCTGTGTAGTACTTCTTCTTATCCTCGAAGAAGACCGGCGCGATCGTCACNNGCCATCACGTCGGTCGGTGAGGACACGAAGATCGTGACTTTGCGGACCGGGCCATCCGGCATGGCGCTGCCTACATGAAGGGCGCGTGATCGGTTTGGTTATCGTATATCGATGTCGCAATAAGGTATCGAGGACCACCCCCAATGACCCACGATACGATGCTGCCGTTCTCGTTTCCAGCCGTTTGCGCCAAGAAGATAACCGCTGCCTTCGATGGCGGCCGCATCAGTTCCGACGGCGGCGTGATGCTGCTCGCCCAGGCAGAGCATCGGCTTGGCATTGCCGAGAAGCTCGCAGCCGTCATCACCGATCCGCGCGATCCGATGCGTGTCGTTCACTCATTGCCCGACATTTTGCGCGCCCGCATGCTCGCCATAGCCAGCGGCAACGAGGATGCGGATGATCTTGACCGGCTGCGGTTCGATCCGGCCTTCAGGCTCGCCTGCGGATGGTTGCCGGATACAGGACGCGACCTGTGCTCGCAGCCGACCATGTCGCGCTGGGAGAACGCACCGACTTTGCGCGAGATCATCCGCCTGATGGGTGTGATGGTCGATCTCTACTGCGCGAGCTACGCGACACCGCCAGCAGCGGTGACGCTCGATATCGACGACACGGTCGACGTGGTTCACGGGCATCAACAGCTCGCGCTGTTCAATGCCCATTATGACGAACGCTGGCGGTCGGTGATGCCCTCGTGGGCGGAGGTGGCGGCGGTCCGCGGAGCGGAGCCGTCGGTGGAGCGCAGCGCAGCGGACCGCTGTGCTGCGGCGTAGGTGGCGGGGCTGATCCAGCCAAGCCGCGAGTGCGCCCGGTCGTCGGAGTGAATCCGCGCGTGGCGGCTCAGCAGTTCTCGTCTCGATTCTTGCACCAGCGCATGCACTGGTCGTACTTCGCCTTGGTGGGCGTATCCGCACACTGGCTCTGGCAGTCCGACCACGAGCAGGCGAGCTTGAGCGACTTCGCCGGATGAGAGGCGACGGCAGGTCGGCTTGAGGTATCGCGCATCAGGGTCGCGGCGATCGACCATTCGGATCCCAATGAAGCGAGGCCAAACACGATCAGTGTGATCACCGCGGTCAGGGCACGCATCGTTCTTAGCTCCGTTTTATCCAGCCGTTGGATCGCTGTCGGCGCTTGCCCGCCTGGAAAAGTCCATTATTGGAATCGGAAACTCTTAGTCAACGGCACCTGTGCGGGCGCCGGCCGTCGCCATGCGGGGAGTATCGCGATGCTTCGAAATGGCTTGCTGGCGCTCAGCGCGGTCGTTTTGACCCTCGGCGGCGTGTCGTTCGCGGCGCTCGCCGCACCGAGCTTTTCCTGCGACGGCCGATTGAACCAGACCGAAACCGTCATCTGTTCGGTCGAGGATCTGTCCGATCTCGACGTCAAGCTGCGCGACGCCTTGAGCTGCGCTCTGGGCTTCTCGCAATGACCGCTGTTGATGTGGTGGACGGCGCCC
>PLJS01000284.1 GCA_003140315.1 Hyphomicrobiales bacterium | reverse complement strand
ACGATCGCCGGGCGCTGCGCCTTTTGTGCGGCGCGCGCTTCGCGCGCGATGTCAAAATTCTGCCATGTCAGATTGGCGCTGCGCCGGAGCGGGAACTCGATCATGCCGGCGCCGACGGTGGCGCGGCTCGCGCGGTCGATCAGGATGAAGCCGCCGAGGCTCCGGCTCTCCTGGTAGCTCTCGAAGGCCACCGGCCGGGCGGTCGCAAGATTGCAAAAGCCGATATCGTTGGCGGCGAGCCCCGTTGCCGCCTCGTGGGCGAGACTGTCGACGTTAAGCCGATACTTCAGCGCTGTTATTTCGGCCGGCACAAGGTCGGTCCCGATCCGCATGAGGTAGGTCCGGTGCGCCAGCATGCCGTCATCGCCCATCCAGACGAGGTTTGCGGCGAATTGATCGGCCATCGCCGGCGGCGTGGCCGGATCGAACAACATGTCGCCGCGGCCTGCGTCGAGATCGTCGCTGAGAACGAGGGTGACCGCTTGCCCGGCGACGGCCTCGGCGAGATCACCCTCCATGGTAACGATGCGCGCGATCGTGCTGACGCGGCTCTGCTTTGAGATGGCGACCTTGTCGCCGGGGCGAATGCGGCTGGCCGCAATCGTTCCGGCAAGGCCGCGGTATCCCGAATTCGCACGATTGACCCATTGAATTGGCATGCGGAACGGCCGCGCGCGATCGTCCTCCGGCGGCTGTACCGTCTCCAGCCAGTCCAGCAGCGTCGGACCCGCGTACCACTCCATCGCGCCATCGCGGCGCACGACATTCGCCCCCGTCGTCGCCGTGACGGGGATCGCCGTGATCTCGAACGCCGCGAGCTTGTCCGTGTACGCGGCGAACTCCTCCGCGAGCTTGCGAAACAAGTCCGAGCTCAGACCGACCAGATCCATCTTGTTCACGACGAGCGCGACCGCGCGCACGCCCATCAGCGAGAGGATCAGCGCATGCCGCCGGGTCTGCGCCACGAGCCCCTTGGCGGCATCCACCAGCACCAGCGCGGCGTCGGCGTTGGAGGCGGCCGTCGCCATGTTGGCTGTGTATTGCTCGTGGCCGGGCGCATCGGCCACGACAAAGCTGCGCTTTTCCGTCGCGAAATACCGATAGGCGACATCGATCGTGATGCCCTGCTCGCGCTCGGCCGCGAGCCCATCCAAGAGGAGCGAGAAGTCGAGGCCTTCGGGTCCTACCGGCCGCCCCCGGCTGTCGTGCGCAAGCTCGGCCAGCTGGTCGTCGGCGACCAGTGCGGCGTCATAGAGCAACCGGCCAATCAATGTGCTCTTGCCGTCGTCGACGCTGCCGCAGGTGACAAGGCGCAGGGGCGAGATCAAAAATATCCCTCCCGCTTCTTGAGTTCCATCGCGGCCGGCTGATCGAAATCGATGAGCCGACCTTGCCGCTCAGACGTCCGGCTTGCCTCCAGCTCCGCCACCACGTCGTCAACGCTCGCGGCGCTCGACTCGATCGCGCCGGTCAGCGGATAGCAGCCGAGCGTGCGGAACCGCACGGTGCGTATCTCAGGCCGTTCGCCCGGCGCCAGCGGCAAGCGCGCATCGTCGACCGCGATCAGCGCATCGCCGCGGCGCACGACCGGCCGCGCCTTGGCGAAATAGAGCGGCACCACCGCGATCTGCTCGTGGCAGATGTAGCGCCACACGTCGAGCTCGGTCCAGTTGGAGAGCGGGAACACGCGCATCGTCTCGCCCGGCGCGAGCAGCGTGTTGGGAAGGCTCCATAGCTCGGGGCGCTGGCGGCGCGGGTCCCAGCGATGGCCGGGCGCGCGCACCGAGAACACGCGCTCCTTGGCGCGCGAACGTTCCTCGTCGCGCCGCGCGCCGCCGATCGCCGCATCGAAGCCGCCGGAGTCGAGCGCGTCGCGCAGCCCTTCGGTCTTCATGCGATCCGTGTAGGCGGCCGCATCGGCGAACGGCGAGGCGCCCTCGGCCAGCGCCTGAGCGTTGACATGCACGATCAGATCGAGCCCGAGGCCGCGCGCGGTCGCGTCGCGGAACGCGATCATCTCGCGGAATTTCCAGGTGGTGTCGATATGCAGCAGCGGCAGCGGGATGCGGCCCGGGTGAAATGCCTTGCGGGCGAGATGCAGCAGGACGGACGAATCCTTGCCGACGGAATAGAGCAGCACCGGCCGGCGGAACGCCGCGACCGTCTCGCGCAGGATCGCGATCGCTTCCGCTTCGAGCCGCACAAGCTGAGGATCAGGTGGGGTGTTCCGCTCACCATCGGGTCGGCTCATGGCACGCCATCTGGATTCAAACCGGCAAACAAACGAGTTCCTTGCATTTAGGGCATTCTTGAGCCGCCTTGTGCAGCGGAGACGGGTGCGTAGTGAAGCCCTTTTATCCACGGCTTTTGCGCCTTGTCCATCATCTGGTCCTTGTCGGCACCGTCCGTACGGCGCGTGACGCGCCCGGCTTGGGGACTAGTGGTTTCCCCGCCGGACAACAAGCCGTCGGCCACCATTCCGGGTCGGCGCTGCATTTCGTACCAGTGCTTAGAAACAAGCGCCATGGGACCGAATGACAGGCAGCACCGATCGCGCGTCGCCGTCGAGACGACGCTCGACAATCGCACTGACCAAAGGCGAGCAGCTCGCGGTCAGTAACGCGAACGGGTTCCAAGTTATCGCGCGCAAGCGTTTGCCGGCTACATAGAATAGACACCATTGATCGAGATCCTCAAGGTTGCGAAAATGATGTAGCTTTAGCTCCAGATCATGTTTGGAGAGATGCAGTGAGTCCTGAGGCAGCGGATGGTATCGTTAACGTGACCCTCAATGAGGACGCGAATTTCCTATATCCAAAAGCCGACCCGTACTGGTCAATCGCGCTAGCGGCCGGCCCCTATGAACCTGAAATTAATTGGTTGTTGCTCCGCGCGTCCGAGCGGCCATATCAAATGATTGATGCTGGAGCCAACTATGGTTTCTGGTCGATTGTTGCATCCAGCGCGCCGTATGGCCGCCATTCCGCAGTCGCAGTTGAACCGTCACGGGTCAATTTTACATGGCTGCTGCGCAATGCCAGCGCCAACGGCAATCGATTTCAGACACTTCGCCGCGCCGTCTTCGACCAGTCCGGGATGCAAGTAACCCTCTACGGGAAAAGGCCTGGCGGATTGTCGCTGAGGAAAGACTGGCATCCGGACGAAAGCGACACCTTCGAGGATAATATCGAGACGGTTACTCTCGATGCAATCGCTGATTGTTATTTCCCAAACCGCAAATACCCCGCGAT
>PLJS01000136.1 GCA_003140315.1 Hyphomicrobiales bacterium | reverse complement strand
GAAGGCCGAGCCTCGAAGGATGGTCACGCACTCCGAGCTGGCGCCGTCGCCCTTCGAGGCGCGCTTCGCGCGCACCTCAGGGTGACGGATCGAGCGCGACGTTCGCGGCAGGACGACAGCTACGCAAACACCCCATGATCGAGTGGTCCGGCCACGTAGCCGTAACGCATGTGGCTCGGCTCGGCGCCGTTCTTGTCGTATTCGGCCTTCAGCGCGGCGAGCTTGTCGCGCTTGAGGTCGAGCATCGCCTTCTTCGGATCGACATTGTAGAGCCGCGCGTTGTTCTTGCCGAAGATGGTGTTCTTGATCTCGCCGTCGGCGGGTCCGAGTGGCGCGAAGCCGAACTTCTTCTGCATGTCCTCGGGGATTTCGAGCCGGCGCAGGCCCTCGATCTGCCATTGCGGCGAGCCGGTCCACACCGCGTCGGTGCCCCAGTTCACATGATCGACGCCGAGCCCCTTGATGAGCGTGCCCATCAGTGCCGCGCACACGCGCGGCTGCGCCACCAGCGTGGTGGCGAAGAGCTGGCCGACGTCGCCGTAGACGTTGGTGACGCCGTACTGCGCCGGGATGTCGGCGAGGTCCGAGCTCCAGGCGATGCGTCCCGTGCGCTCGAACTCCGCGAGCGCCACCGCCGGATCGCCGCCCACGTGACGGTAGGCCGAGTGATAGACGACGAAGTTGAGCTGCGGCCAATCCTTCGCCGCCTGACCGACGTCCGCCACGTCGGCAAAGCCACGCAAATTGGGGAACTGCTTCTCGACCGAGGGCGGGAACAGGCCCTTGTGCACGCAGACGTTCTTGATGCCGGCCTTCACCATCAGCTCGTAGCCCTTGTAGGCGAGCTTCTCGTCGTCCAGCCGCCAAGGATAGCGGCTGATGTCCTTGTGGGTGTTGTCGCCGACCGTATAGCCCTTGCAGCTATCGGGCTTGAGCTCGAGGCCGGCCTGCAGCTTCTCCAGCCAGCCGGGCTGGCCGGGCGTGAAGATGATGTGCGACATCAGCCGCTTGTGGTTCACAGTCTCGGCGTGCGCGTTCACCTTGTCGCGCGCCTGCGCCATCTGCTCGTTGGTCAGGAACCAGTCCTGCTCGATGTCGGAGGGCGCGGACGAGATCAACGCGATCTTGGTGTCGCTGTCGAGGAAGACCTCCTTGATGTAGTTGCCGTATTTCAGGTCCTCGATGGTCTGTTCCTTCTCGGCAAGCGCCTTGTTCCAGCCCGCCTTGCCGACAGCGTTGCGCATCGCGACGAAGTTCATGATGCGCGTGTCGTCGCGCAGGAAGTGCGTGTGCATGTCCATGATGAACTGGTCTTTGAGGCCATTCGCGCGCTCCTGCGCCATCGCGGGGGTCGCTGCTTCCACCTTGCTCACCTCGAAGATCGGCCCGTAGACCTCGTTCATCGCGACGAAAGAGGCCGCCATGCCGGCCGCGCTCTGGAAGAAGCGGCGGCGGTCGAGCCCCTGCTTGCCGCCGAGGTCGTCGGCCATCGCGAGCACGCGGGCTTCAACCTCGCGCTGCTTCTCGTTCTGCGGATCGGGATAATACTCGTCGCTCGCGACGATCTGCGTCGGGATCGGTGTGTTGTACGGCACGAGCTCGGACGGGATGAGCTCGGCGAGTTCCTTGTCGCTCAGCAAGCCACTCATGGATGCCTCCCTGCGTGCGGGCCGCGTTTTCGCCATTCGGAACGCCCGGCACATGTTAAAGTTATCACAATTCGAAGGTAGGCGTCGCCCCCGGCGATGCGGTGCCGAGGCCCTTTCCGTCTCGACGATCCGAGATAAATCCGATGGCCTTGATCAAGCTGCTGGTGGCTCCGGTCCGCCGCGTCGTGCGCTTTCCGCTGTTTCAGCTTGCGATCGCCATCGTGGTGATCCTGTTCCTGCAGGCGGCGGACAGTGGATCGATATTCGGCGAGATATTCAGCGCGCTGGATTTGCTGGTTGACTACACGGTGCGGCTGTGCACAGCGGTCTTCGAGGTGAAGTCCTTCACCCGGTCGTGGCTCATCACCGGCTTTATGATCGCCTACGTCTATATCGCCGGATTGCTCATCCTATTTCTCGCGAAGGTCGCCATCGGCGCCGTGGTCGAGGTCGTGGCACGTCGCAACGCGTTCGGACTGACGAACGCAATCGCGCGGGAGCGCGGAATTACGGCCTACCGCGCGTGGCTTCCGCTGGAACGCATCAGGCCACAGCACATCGCACAGCAGGAATGGGAAGAACGGTTTGCCTGGCCGGCGGACAACAGGCCGCCCTATCCGCCGTTGGCGCATCGCGTTCTGCGTGCCGTCGCCACCTACCTCGTGGTGCTGCTGGTGATCGCCGGCGCGCTGCAGGTGTTGACGCCATTCCCCGCGCTGACCTGGCTCGGCAAGGCCGTCGGATTGCCTGCCGCGTGGATCGCGCCGCGATAGGCCCGATCGGCTATTTCGACTGCGAGTCCTTGCTCAGCATCGCGACGGCTTCCTGCACCGTCGTCATGAACTGCGCCGGGAAGATGATGGTCGAGTTCTTCTCGGTCGCAATCTCGGCCATCGTCTGCAGCGTGCGAAGCTGCAACGCTACGGGATGCTGCGTGATGATGTCGGCCGCTTGGCCGAGCTTCACGGCGGCTTGGTATTCGCCTTCGGCGGCCACGATCTTGGCGCGACGCTCGCGCTCGGCTTCGGCTTCCTTGGCCATGGCACGCTGCATGTTGTCGGGCAGCGTGATGTCCTTGATCTCGACCGCCGTCACCTGGGTGCCCCACGGCTCGGTGTGGCCGTCGATCACGTCCTTGATCTGCTCGTTGATGCTCGCGGTGTCGGAGAGAAGCTGATCGAGGCTGAAGCGTCCGACGACGTTGCGCACCGTGGTCTGGCTGATCTGGTTGATCGCGTTGGAGACATTCTCGATCACGATGACCGCCTTCTCGGGATCGGAGATGTGATAGTAGGCGACCGCCGCGATATCGATCGAGACGTTGTCCTTGGTGATGATCTTTTGCGACGGGATCTGCAGCGTGACGGTGCGCAGCGACACGCGCACCATCTGCTGGATGGGAACGAAGATGAGGTTGAACCCCGCCCCGCGCACGCCCTCGAATTTGCCGAGAAAGAATACGACCCCGCGCTCGTACTGCCGCAATATGCGGATCGAGACGAGCAGATACACGATGACGATGGGTACGAGATAATAGATTCCGGTCATGTGCGGACTATCGCACAGATAACGATGGCGGTCGAGCGTGCGGCCGCGCCGCGCTCCGGGCCGAGATCGACCAGACGCCCGCCGCCACCCGCGATGGGCGAGACGGAGACCAGGTTCACTTCAGCGCGGCGATCCAGGCGCCCATCTTGGCGCGGTCGTCGTCGCTCATGGCGGTCTGGTTGCCGAGCGGCATCGCCTTGTTCTGCACCGCCTGGGTCAGGATCAGCGGCGCGTATTTCTTGATCTGATCGATCGATTCCAGCATCACGTTCTTCGGCGGCTCGGTGAAACTCTCATGCGTCGGCTTCTTGGCGTGACACATCGTGCAGTGCTTGGCGGTGAGCGCCAGCATGTCGGCATCCGCGACTTCGCCGGTCGCGGCCGGCGCGCGCGGGGCCGTGATGTAAATGGCGCAGATGAGCGCGAAGGCCGCGACCGGCGCCGCCCAGCCAAACACGTTCCAGTCGTCGGCCGCGTCGACGCGGTTGATGTAGTGCCGGATCAGCGCGCCCGCGACGATGATCAGCGCGACGACGAGCCATGACTGCGGATGCGCGGAGAGGAACGGATAGTGCGGCGACACCATCATCACCAGCACCGGCAGCGTGAGATAATTGTTGTGCGTCGAGCGCTGCTTGCCGATCGCGCCGTAGCGGCCGTCCGGCACCTCGCCTTTGAGCAGTTGCGCCACCATCTTGCGCTGCGCCGGGATGATGATCATGAACACGTTGAACGCCATGATGGTGCCGACGAAGGCGCCAACATGCAGGAACGCACCGCGGGCGGAAAACACCTTGGTGAAGAGCACCGACGCGATCAGGATCAGCGCGAACACGCAGGCGCCGAGCAGCACGGTGTGGCGGCCGATCGGCGAGCGGCAGAGGCCGTCATAGATGGCCCAGCCGACGAGCAGCGAGGCGATCGAGATCCCGACCGCCTGCAAGGTCGTGAGTGGCAGCACGGCGGGATCGATCAGATAGGACTGCGCGTGCAGGTAATACTGCACGATCAACAGGCCGAAGCCGGTCATGAAGGTGAGGTACGCGTCCCACTTGAACCACTGCAGATGGCTCGGCATCTGCGGCGGCGCGACGGTGAATTTCTCGACATGATAGAAGCCGCCGCCGTGAACCTCCCACGCGGTGCCGTAGACGCCTTCGCGCTTTCGCCCCTTGGTGGCGAGCGAATAGTCGAGCGCCATGAAATAGAACGACGTGCCGATCCAGCCGATGCCCACGATCATGTGGAACCAGCGCAGCAGCAGGTTCACCCATTCGCCGAGGAAGACGTCCATGTCGCTTAATCCCTCCCCCACTTGGGGGAGGGTGGTCGGCGAAGCCGACCGGGTGGAGCGAACTCAGCATTCATCAGACAGACCCCACCCGGCTCCTCGCGTCGCGAGGAGCCACCCTCCCCTTTCAGGGGAGGGATGCCCTCAATTCCCCGGCAGCTTGTCGTCGATGCCCTTGATGTAGAAGTTCATGCCAAGGATCTGCCCGTCGTCGAGGTGCGTGCCGCCCTTGCACTCGACGGGCTTGCCGTCCTGCGCGAGCACCGGGCACTTGAAGGGATGCAGCTTGCCCGACGCGATCGCGGCCTCGGTGTCGGTCGCGAGCTTCTTGACGTCGTCCGGCATATTGGTGAAGGGCGCCATCGTAACGGTCTTGCTGGCGAGACCGCCCCAGAAGTCACCCGACGTCCACTTGCCGTCGAGCGCGAGCTTGACGCGTTCGGTGTAATACGGCCCCCAGCTTTCGACGATGCCGGTGAGCTGCGCGTGCGGACCGAACTTGATCATGTCGGAGTCCTGGCCGAACGCGAAGATCTTGCGCTGTTCCGCCATCTGGATGGCGGCCGGTGAATCCGTGTGCTGGGTGATGACGTCGGCGCCTTGATCGGCGAGCGCCTTGGCGGCGTCGGCCTCCTTGCCGGGATCGTACCAGGTGTTCACCCAGATGATCTTCACCTTCATGTCCGGACGCACCGATTGCGCGCCGAGCAACATGGCGTTGATGCCCGAGACGACCTCCGGGATCGGGAATGAACCGATGTAGCCCAGCACGCCGGTCTTCGACATCTTCGCGGCGATCACGCCCTGGATGTAGCGACCTTCGTAGAAGCGTCCCGAATAGGTCGCGAGGTTCTTCTCGCGCTTATATCCGGTCGCGTGCTCGAACATCACGTTGGGATATTTCTTCGCGACCTTCACGGTCGCGTCCATGAAGCCGAACGATGTCGTGAAGATCAGCTTGTTGCCGGCGCGCACGAGCTGCTCGATCGCGCGCTCGGCGTCCGGACCTTCGCTGACGTTCTCCAGGAAGGTCGTCTCGACCTTGTCGCCGTATGCCGCCTCGATCGCCTTGCGACCGACATCGTGCTGATAGGAATAGCCCATGTCGCCGACCGGGCCGACATACATGAAGCCGATCTTGAGCTTCTGTTGCGCGTTCACGGCCGTTAGCGCCGCGCCGATACCCAGCGCGGCGGCCGCGGCCGCAAGGATGATTCGTTTCATTTGAAAACTCCCGATGTCCCGCGGGGAACTTCTGTCGTACCGGCCGCAGCGCCCGCCCACCCGCTGAAGACCCGGCAATGCTCTCAACGGTCGAGTGCGTTTGCAAGCCCCAGCCGCAGGCTCCACGCACGGCGAATCACGCGCCGGATGAAGAGCCGACCGCCTACCAAGCGAAAATAATGCCAGTAATTATTGTGTCGGTTCCGCAACACCTGTTGGGATTATGCGTTGGGCGCATCGTCATGTCGAATAATTCGGCATCCCTCGCAGCGCGAAAATCCGCGCCAATTCTACACGTTTTCCATGTCGGTGCGCCGCCGCTCCAGGTGCAGAAAATGCCGATTTTTCGGGATAAACTCGGCGACATTCCCCTCCCCTACGCCCCGGCGCGGGCGCAAAACGGGCCGACTCCCCTGCCCAAAATCACGATCGCTGATGAAGAGCGCGCCAAAAGCTGCTGCGAAATAAGGCTTTCGCCGAAATGGCAACTCGGCGACGTTCTGTCACATCACGTTCACCCGACTTCACCCATCCGTTCGAGAGCTGGGGGGCTCCCAATGACCTGCAAGCAAATTCTCCTCGCTACCGTGTTCGCGAGCGTCGCCGTCGGCAGCGCCAGCGCGGCCGACATCATCACCAAGGCCCCGCCGGTCGTCGCACCGCCGCCGTTCTTCTACTTCTCCGACACAACGATAAGCTATTGGCACGAGTTCTCCGCCGCCGAACCCGCGGTCGGCAAGCCCATCAACAAGGACATCGTCACGATCACGCATGTTGACGCGTGGAAGTACGGCACCAACTTCGTCAACATCGACTTCCTGAAGTCCGACAATCACGATCCGTCGAACCCGTGGGGCGGCATCGGCTTCCCGATCCCGGCCGCCGGAATCGGCGACGGCGCGCTCGAGATGTACGGACTTTATCGCGGCACGTGGGGCTGGAATGAGCTCTTCGGCACCAAGGCGTTCCACGTCGGCCCTCTCAAGGACATCAGCTTCTACTTCGGCGGCGATCTGAACACCAAGAACACCGCTTTCGCACCGCAGAAGCGCGACGTCGTCGCCGGTCTGCAATTCGCGTTCGACGTGCCCGGCTACTTCAACGTCGCGGTCAACTACTACAAGGAATGGAACCACAACGGCATCGTGCCGGAACTCCAGGCCATCGGCGTCGGCTGTCCGGGCGCCTGCAACGAGAGCGTGGAATTCAAGGGCACGCTTGAGTTCGAGATGCAATACATGCAGCCGCTCGCCTTCACCGGCCTGCCGCTGCGCGTCTCCGGCTTCACCAACGTCGTCCTGCCGAAGGGCAACGACGGCTTCGGCACCCCGACCAAGACCGAACTGCTTACCGACAACCGCTTGACGCTCGACGTCGGCAAGCTCGCCGCCAACAAGCCGAACTGGATCGATCTGTTCGGCGGCTATCGCTACTGGCAGAACAAGTTCGGCAACGACCACACCCTCGACGCGACGGGCGGCTCGACCGAGAGCACCTTCTACGTCGGTCTCGCCTGGCACGCTCTCTAAGCGACGCGCGTAATCGCGGCGACCGTCGCCGCGCACGATCTAGGCACGCTCAACAAATAATCAGGTTACCTGTGGTCAGCTTCGAAAGAAGCTGACCACTTTCGTTTTCGGTGATCACGCGCGATCACGCGGCTTCACGACGCCGCGCATTTGTCTGGAATTGCTGCATTCCGATAGCGCCGCCCTATCAAATCGAGAGCGTATGAATATTTCCGTCTCGCTTCGCGCTGAAGCAAGGTTGGGTCGTGTTCAACCCAACCACCAACCGAAACGAGGAGAATGTTATGTCCAAGCTTAAAGTCACCATCCTGGCCGCAGTGGCCACCTTCGCGCTCGCGACCCCGGTCCTGGCGCAGAACTTCCAGGGCTTCGGCGTCTCGTCCTATGCGACGCAGCAGGACAGTGCCCAGACCCAGTCCAAGCCTGTGAAGCTCAAGACCCACCAGGCGCGCTAAGTTGAGTCACGAGCAAGCCATCCTGGACGTTCCGTCGCGGCAAGCAACGAGCTTTCCCCGGCGGCACCAGGATGGCGCGCTTGTGTGTGATCGTCTGATGCCGAACGACGGCGGCGAACCTAACACCGCGCCTTCGGGCATGATCCGTCCGATGGAATCGGATCACGGTCGCGATTTCTTATGTGGCCGCGTTTTCTGCGGCGAACCGGTTCCCACTTCGCCGGAAAACGCTCTAGCGATCCGGCACGAAGGCAAGGCCGAGCGATGCCGGAGCCGGGCTCCCCGCCTTCCCGCGCATCCACGAAATAACGACAAGCACGATCACGGTCGCCAGATACGGCAACGATGACATGAGCTGTGACGGGATGCCGAGGCCGGTCGCCTGGGCATGCAGTTGCAGGATCGTGATCCCGCCGAACAGATACGCGCCGATCAAGAGCCGCCACGGCATCCACGAGGCGAACACGACGAGCGCGAGCGCGATCCACCCGCGTCCCGCCGTCATGCCCGAGACCCAGAACGGCGTATAGGCGAGCGGCAGATAGGCGCCGCCGAGCCCCGCGCAGGCGCCGCCGAACAGCACCGCAAGCGTCCTGATCTTGAGCACCGGATAGCCGAGCGCGTGAGCGGAGGCGTGATTGTCGCCGACCGAACGCAGCACGAGGCCCGGCCGCGTGCGGTAAAGGAAGTACCAGATGGCCGCGATCAGCGCGACCGAGACGTAGACGAATGCGTCCTGGCCGAACACCATCTTGCCGACGAACGGGAGGTCGCTGAGATAGGGGATGTGGAGGTGCGCCGCGCCGACGATCTTCTGTCCGATGTAGCTCGTGCCGATCAACCCTGAGAGCCCGACGCCGAGGATCGTGAGCGCGAGCCCCGAGGCCACCTGATTGGCGGCAAGCCCGAGCGTCAGCGCGGCGAACACGCCCGCGAGCGCGGCGCCGGCCGCGATCCCGCACAGCGCGCCGATGAAGACCGAGCCGGTGGTGAACGCGGCCGCGAATCCGCACGCCGCGCCGATGATCATCATGCCTTCGATGCCGAGATTGAGTACGCCCGCGCGCTCGACCACGAGTTCGCCCGAGGCCGCAAGCAGCAGCGGCGTCGATGCGGTGATGACAGTCAGCAGGATCGCCTCAACGAGCTCCATGGACGGCCTTCTGTGTCTGCATCACCCGGATTCGGTACAAGATGAGCGTGTCGCAGGCGAGCACGTAGAACAGCAGCATGCCTTGGAACACCTTGGTCAGGTCGAGCGGCACTTTCAACGAGATCTGCGCGCTCTCGCCGCCGATGAAGGTCAGCGCGAGGAACATCGCCGCGATCAGGATGCCGACCGGGTTGAGCCGTCCGAGGAACGCCACGATGATGGCCGTGAAGCCGTAGCCGGGCGAAATGCCGGGCTGCAGGTGGTGCACGGTCGCGCTCACCTCGATGATGCCGGCGAGGCCCGCGAGCGCGCCCGAGACCGCGAAGGTGAACAGCGTGAGCGCCTTGTCGTCGAAGCCGGCAAAGCGCGCCGCGCGCGGGGCGGCGCCGACGAGCCTGATTTCGAAGCCCTTCAGCGTGCGGCCGAGCACGATCGCCGCGGCGGCGACGACGAGGAGCGCGATGATCGCGCCGAGGTGCAGCCGGCTGCCCTCGATCAGGACCGGCATGGTCGCGACGTCGTCGAATTCGGCCGTGGTCGGGAAGTTGAAGCCCTTGGGATCGCGCCAGGGCCCGCGCACCAGATAATCGAGCAACAGCTCCGCGACGTAGACCAGCATCAGGCTTGAGAGGATCTCACTCGCGCCGAAACGCACCTTGAAGAAAGCCGGGATCAGCGCATAGAGCGCCCCGCCGAGCGCGCCGAGCAGCATCATGGCCGGCAGCACCCAATATCCGGCGCCGGTGCCGTGGGTGACGACCGCGAGCCAGCCGCCGGTGATCGCACCGATCAGGAATTGGCCCTCGGCGCCTATGTTCCAGGCGTTGGCGAGGTAGCACATCGAAAGGCCGATCGCGATCAGCACGAGCGGCGTCGCCTTCACGGCGATCTCCTGCAGCGCCCACGGATCGGTGAGCGGATCGAAGAAATAGATGCGCAAGGCCTCGAGCGGCGGCTTGCCGAGTAGCGCGAATAGAATCGCGCCGGTCACCAGCGTGAGCGCGATCGCGATCACCGGAGAGAGCAGCGCGATCGCGATCGACCGTTCCGCGCGACGCTCAAGCGCGAGCCGCATGGGCGTCCTCCTTGCCTTTGATACCGACGCCTGCCATCAGCATGCCGATCTCGCCGCGGTCGGCATGGCGCGTGACGCGCGGCGCCGAGAGCCGTCCGGCGCAGATCACCACCAGCCGGTCGCAGATTTCGTAGAGCTCGTCGAGGTCCTGGCTCATGACCAGCACGGCCGCGCCGCGCGATGCGAGGTCGATGATCGCCTGGCGGATCGCGGCGGCCGCACCCGCGTCCACGCCCCAGGTCGGCTGGCTGATGATGAGCAGCTTCGGCTCACGCAGGATTTCGCGGCCGACCACGTATTTCTGCAGATTGCCGCCGGAGAGGCTCGCGGCCTCGGGGTCGGGCTTGCCCTTGCGCACATCGTAGCTCTTGGTGATGTGGTCGACGAAGGCGACCATCTGTCCGCGATCGATGAAACCGCCGCGCACCATCGAGCCCGCCACATGGCCGCTGATCAGCGTGTTGTCTGAGAGCTTGAAGCGCGGCGCGGTCGCATGGCCGAGCCGCTCTTCGGGCACGAAGGCGACGCCGATGCGGCGGCGGTCCGTGATCGTGAGCCGGCCGGCGGCGCGGCCGTCGATCGTGATCATGTCGGCGCGATCGCTGCGCACCTCGCCCGACAGCGCGGCGAACAGCTCGTCCTGGCCGTTGCCGGCGACGCCGGCCAAGCCAAGCACCTCGCCCGCCGGCACCTCGAAGGAGATGCCCTCGAGCCGTATGCCGTGCGGATCGTCGGGCATGAGGCTCAGATCGCGCACCACCAGGCGCGGCGCGCCGAGCTTCTTGCTCCCGTCGGAACGCACCTCGCCGATATCGGTACCTACCATCATGCGGGCGATCGACTGCGAGCTCTCCGCGCGCGGATCGCAGGTGCCGACCACCTTGCCGCCGCGCAGGATGGTCGCGGTGTCGCACAGCGCGCGCACCTCATCGAGCTTATGAGAGATGTAGAGGATGGCGCGCCCCTCCGTGCGCAGCACCCGCAACGTGCGGAAGAGCTGCTCGACCTCCTGCGGGGTCAGCACCGAGGTCGGCTCGTCGAGGATCAGGAGCTTCGGGTTCTGCAAGAGGCAGCGCACGATCTCGATGCGCTGGCGCTCGCCGACGGAGAGCCGCCAAACCTCGCGCTTGGGATCGAGCGGCAGGCCGTAGGCGCGCGAGACCTCGGCGACACGCTCGTCGATGCCGGCGAGCGGCGCGGTGTCGAGGCCGAGCGCGACATTCTCGGCGACCGTCAACTGCTCGAACAAACTGAAATGCTGGAACACCATGCCGATACCGCGCGCGCGCGCGGACGCGGGGCCCGTTAGAACGATCGGCTCGCCCTGCCACTTGAACTCGCCCGCGGTCGGCTGCAGCAGGCCGTAGATCATCTTCACCAGCGTCGACTTCCCGGCGCCGTTCTCGCCGAGCAGTGCGTGGACTTCGGTCGGCCAGATTTGCAGATTGATATTGTCGTTGGCCGTGAAGTCGCCATAGCGTTTGACGATTCCTACGGCTTCGAGCAGCGGCACCTGGCCTTCCGGCTGTACCGGGCGGCCCGGCCCGGGCGCAACTGCAACGGCGTCATCCATGGCGTGCCTTATCCCCTGCGCTGCCGAGGCCGTGCGACGGCACGGCCAGCGCCTTGAGCGCATCGCGCTTGATCAGGACCTGCGCCACGACCGAGGCGGCGATCGCGGCCGGCGCCTTATCCTCGATCTCGGTCAGCCCGATCGGGCAGACGAGGCTGTCGACCACCGCCTGCGCCATTCCGATCTTGCGCATCGCGGAGGTGAAGCGCGCGCGCTTGGTCGCGCTGCCGATCAGGCCGACATAGGGGAAGCGGTTCGCGCTCAGCGCCGCGATCACGAGATCGAGGTCGAGCGCGTGGCTGTGCGTCATCACGGCGATGAAGGCGCCATCGGGCGCGCGCGCGAGCATCTCGACCGGATCGCCTTGCGACACGGCGGTGACGTTATCCGGAAAGGTCGCAGGTATCGCGCCGGGGCGCGCATCGATCCAAGTCACAAGAAACGGCAATGGCGCGAGTGCCGCGCTGAGCGCGCGCCCGACGTGGCCCGCGCCGAACAGATAGAACGGCGTCGCCTCGTCGCCGAAGCGCTCCACGATGCGGCCCTCGGACTGCGGGTCATAGGCCGGCCCCGGCGAGCGCGCGTCGTTCGGCCCGGCGGTGCGGCGCACCAGCCGCCCGTCGGCGCCGAACGTCGCGAGGGTCGTGAGCTCGCCTTGGCGCTCGGCTTGCGCGAGCGCCGCAACCGCATCGCGGTCGGCCGCGCGGAAGCGTTCGATCAGGAGTTGGACGCGCCCACCGCAGCATTGACCGAGGTCGGGTCCGAGCACCTTGTCGAGCCGCGCGACCTTCGGTCCGTCGCGCCGCGTGAGCAGCGCCTGGGCTTCGGCTAGCGCGCTCCATTCGAGCGCGCCGCCGCCGATCGTCCCGGTGAAGCTGCCGTCGGGCGCGACCACCATGCGGGCGCCGGCTTCGCGCGGGCTGGAGCCCAGCGCCTCGATGACCGTCACGAGCGCGGCTGCGCCTTGCGCGGCGATCAGGCGTTCGATGGCGGGCCAGGTGGACATACTCAATGCTGCGCCACAGCCTGCGCCGCACGCAAGATCGATTCCGGGGTTGCGGGCGCGTCGAGCGGGACGGAGACGCCCGGATTGAGGCTGTGTATCGCGTCAGCGATTGCGGCAAATACCGAGATCGCGAGCATCAGCGGCGGCTCGCCGACCGCCTTGGAACGATAGATCGTGTCCTCGCGGTTCACGCCATCCCACAGGGTGACGCGGAAGTGCTCCGGCACGTCGGACGAACAGGGAATCTTGTAGGTGGACGGCGCATGGGTCGAAAGCCGGCCGTCCTTGGTGAACACCAGCTCCTCGGTGGTGAGCCAGCCCATGCCCTGCACGAAGCCGCCCTCGATCTGGCCGATGTCGATCGCCGGATTGAGCGAGCGGCCGACGTCGTGGACGATGTCGACGCGGGTCACCTTCATCTCGCCGGTCGTGACGTCGACCAGCACCTCCGAACAGGCGGCTCCGTAAGAGAAATAAAAGAACGGCCGCCCCGTCGCCAACTCGTTGTCCCAGTGGATCTTCGGGGTGCGGTAGAATCCGGTCGAGGACAGCGAAACGCGCGCGAAATAGGCTTGGCGCAGAAACTCGGGAAAGCCGAGCGATTCATTGCCGATGAAGACGCGATTGTCGCGGAACTCGATCTGATCGATCGGTACGTTGCGCGAATCCGCCGCGAACGTGACCAGCCGGTCCTTGATCGTCGCCGCCGCGTTCTTCGCCGCCATGCCGTTCATGTCCGCGCCGGAGGACGCCGCGGTCGCCGACGTGTTAGGCACCTTGGCGGTCGTCGTCGCGGTGATCTTCACATGATCGAGATCGACGCCGAACTCCTCGGCCACCACCTGAGCGACCTTGACGTTGAGCCCCTGCCCCATCTCGGTGCCGCCGTGATTGAGATGGATGGAGCCGTCCTGATAGAGGTGCACGAGCGCACCGGCCTGATTGAGGTGCGTGGTCGTGAACGAGATGCCGAACTTCACCGGCGTGAGCGCGATCCCGCGCTTGAGCGTCGGGCTTGCCGCATTGAACGCCGCGATCTCCGGGCGCCGCCTGCGATACTCGCTCAAGGTTTCGCAGCGCTCCGTGAGCTCGGGCAGGATGCTGTCCTCCACGGTCATACCGTAAGGCGTGAGACTGCGCCCTTGGCCGTAGAAATTGAGCTTGCGTACGTCGAGCGCGTCCATGCCGAGGGACCACGCGATCTCGTCGATCATGCGCTCGGCCACCATCATGCCCTGCGGGCCACCGAAGCCGCGGAACGCCGTATTGGACACCGTGTTGGTCTTCATCCGCTTGGTCGTAATGACGGCGGTCGGCAGGTAATAGGCATTGTCCGCATGGAACATGGCGCGGTCGTTGATCGCGCCGGATACGTCCGCGGAGTAGCCGCAGCGCGAGGCCATCACGGTCTCCAGCGCCTTGATTCGTCCATTCGTTTCGAAGCCGACCTCATAGTCGGCGACGAAATCATGGCGCTTGCCGGTCAGGCTCATGTCGTCGTCGCGGTCGAGCCTGATCTTACAGGGCCGTCCGGTCTTGCGCGCGGCAAGCGCTGCGATCGCCGCCCATTGCGCGGCCTGCGTCTCTTTGCCGCCGAACGCTCCGCCCATGCGGCGCAGCTCAACGATCACAGCGGCTTGCGGCAGGTTGAGGACGTGAGCGAGGAGATGCTGCAGCTCGCTCGGATGCTGGGTGGAGGCATAGACATGGATGTCGCCGTCCTCGCCCGGCACCGCGAGCGAGACCTGGCCTTCGAGATAGAAATGCTCTTGTCCGCCGATCCGGAGCTTGCCCTTCACGCGCTTCGGGCTCGCGGCGAGCGCGGACGCGGTGTCGTCCTTGCGGAACGTGTAATCGGGCAGCACATGGCTTTCGGCGGCAAGCGCATCGTCAACCGAGACCAGCGGCGTGCCGCTCGCCGCCTCGATCTTGCCGAGCTTCACGGCGCGCCGGGCGGCGTCGCGGGTGGTCGCCGCGACCGCAAACACGACCTGGCCGCGAAAGTCGACGCGGTCGGTGATGAACACCGGATCGTCGTGCTGGACCGGGCCGACATCGTTCTTTCCCGGAATATCCGCCGCCGTCAGCACTGCGACCACGCCGGGCGCGAAGCGCACGGCATCGAGATCGACGCCGAGAATCTGTCCCGACGCGCAGGGCGCGCCGCCGACCGCGAGATGCAGCAGGCCTTCCGGCTCGCGCATGTCGTCGATGAAGGTCGCGCTACCGGCGACGTGCTTCGGCGCGGAGTCGTGCCGCGTCGGCTTGCTCACCACGCGCAGGCGCAGCTCATCCGCGCGGCGATCAAGCTGCACCGACACCGGCAACCTCCCTGAACCCGACCACGCGGGTGCGCCGGCTCGACGTTCCGCCGATCTCGGTCAGCGCCTTGCGCAGGAGCGCGCGCGCGGCGGTGAGCCGATAGGCCGCGCTCGCTCGCATGTCGTCGATCGGCGAAAAATCCTCGGTGAGCGCCGCGACGGCGTCGTCCCAGCTCTTCGGCTGGTCGAGCCGCGACTCAATCAGCGCCTTCTCGGTCGCGCGCGCGCGCTTCGGGATCGCCGCCATGCCGCCGAAGGCGACGCGTGCGCCCGCAATCCGCTGTCCGTCGATGCGCAGCTTGAACGCGCCCATGACGGCGGAGATGTCGGAATCGAAGCGCTTGGAGATCTTGTAGCAGCGGAACTGCTCGCCGGCCGTGAATTTCGGAATGCGCACCATCCGCACGAACTCGCCCGGTTGGCGGTCCTGCTTGCCATAGTCGAGAAAGAAATTCTCGATCGGCATGGTGCGCGGCCGCTCGCCGCGCTGCAACGCGAGCGTCGCGCCGAGCGCGATCAAGGCGGGCGGCAGATCGCCGATCGGCGAGCCATTCGCGACGTTGCCGCCGATGGTTCCCGCCATCCGCACCTGGTTGCCGGCGAAGCGCCGCATCAGCTCGCCGAGATCGCGGTCGATCGCCGTCAGATACGGGATCGCCTGCGCGTGCGTCACGGTCGCGCCGAAGCTGACCGCGTCATAGCGGTCTTCGATCTCGTCGAGACCGCGCACGCGGTTGAGAAAGATGACCTTCTGGAACTGGCGCAGTTGCTTGGTCACCCACAGCCCGACGTCGGTAGCGCCGGCGATGATCGTTGCGTCCGGATTGGCGAAATAGAGCTTCGCCAGCGACAGGACTGTCGCGGGCACGGCGAGGAAGCGGTCGCGCGTGCCGATGAAGATGTCATCGGTGTCCTTCAGTTCGGCAAGCGCCTGTCTTGCCTCGGGCTCATATGCGGTGAACCAGTCGGAGGCCGGCAACGCGCATGAGGCGAGCCCGGCGTCGACGATCGGCCGATAGCCGGTGCAGCGGCACAGGTTTCCGGCGATCCAGTCGTTCACCTGCGCGCGATCGACCGACATCGCGCGCGGCTGGTGGTAGAGCGCGAACAGCGCCATCACGAAGCCCGGCGTGCAGAAGCCGCACTGCGAACCGTGCAGATCGACCATCGCCTTCTGCACGGGATGCAGCTCGCCATCCTTGGCGAGGTCCTCGACGGTGATGACCTCCGCGCCGTCGGCCTGGGCGGCGAACAGGATGCAGGCATTGACCGGTTCGTAGGTGATCTGGTCGCCGCGCAGCCGCCGCAGCACGACCGTGCAGGCGCCGCAGTCGCCCTCGGCGCAGCCTTCCTTGGTGCCGGTCGAGCGCTCGGTGAGGCGCAGGTGATCGAGCAAGGTCAGCGTCGGGGACGGCGCCGTGAGCCGGACCACCTGGCCGCGCCGCAGGAAGCGGATTTCGCCGCGCATTTCAACTGCCTCGGTAGGTCGAATAAGCGTAAGGGGAAACGAGCAACGGCACGTGGTAGTGGGTGTCCTCCACGATGCCGAAGCGCAGCGGCACGAGATCGAGGAACGCGGGCTCGAGCAGCCCGGCGCCGCTTTTTCGGAAATAATCGCCCACGTGGAACATGATCTCGTAACGGCCCGGAGCAAAGGCCGTGCCGTCAAGCAGTGGCCGATCGAGCCGGCCATCGAAATTGGTCGTGGCCTCCGCGAGCACGGCCGGAACTCCGTCTCCGATGCGGCTTAGCACGAGCTTCACGCCGACGGCTGGCCTGCCTGCCGCGGTATCGAGCACATGCGTCGTCAATCGCCCCATGCGGACCCCTCTGGACGCATGTTCGGACAAAAACCGCCAGGACAAAAGGCTTCATTTTCATCAGGCGCCCAATCAGTCAGCAAAATCAATAGGAAGCGTTTTCCAATGCTCGGCCGGATCGGCATGAACGGGACCGGAACGGCCCGGCCAATTGTAAAACACGAAACCGGTTCGGGAGGCGCACATCCGCCGCACGGAAGTCGGCACAGCGGTGCGGCGCGCACCTCGTTCGGGACGAGGGGGTCGTAGGTTCAAAATCCTGCCACTCCGACCAATCATATCAAATACTTAGGCGTGCCCCGATCCAGACGGTCGCAACGCTTTGTGCAACGAAATGCGCATGCCCGAGACGGAATTTCTCTGTGGGGATCCTGGGCGCCAGGTTGCCTGCACGCACGCGTGCGACGCTTGCCCCAGCCTGCTATTTCTGTTATCAATTATATATGGCGAAGCCAACAATATCTGATAACAGAAAAAAGGGGCCCGGGCGACCGAAGGTAGGCGCTGTGCTTATTGGCGTGCGCGTACCCCCGGCCGAACTCGCTCCGATCGACAAGTGGATTAAGGCGCAACCTAAGCCCAAGCCAACGCGTCCTGAGGCCATCCGCCGTCTCGTCGAGCTCGGCCTTGCGAGCACGCCGACGGCGAGCGGGCGCAGCAAAAAGTCCGCGGTCAAAGCGTCCCGGTTAGCGGCGCAGACGATCGAATTTCTCGGCGACGACGCCGCATCGCCTGACGAGCGTGAAGAGCGCAAGCGCAGGCTGCTCAAAGGGCCGCCGGAGTTCCGGGACATGCGCGCCAAGACCAAAGGTTGATTTTAGGAATTTTTCTGGGATTAGGGCGAGCGCCAGATTGACGAATCGCGCCGCGCCGGGTGTCAAAATCGGAGACCTATCCAATGCGCATTGGGTGTCTTGCCGTTGTCGGACTGTTTTTGGGAGCCGCGCTTGGCACGGCCGTCGGCGTAGGTCTCGGCCTTGTCTGGACCAAGATTTTCAAGACGAGTGACTTTGAAGGGTACAGCGGGATGCTCGTGTTTTACACCTTCATGCCGCTGGGAGCCTTGGCTGGCGGGGTCGCTGGCGCGATTCTGTTAGGAATGATCGCAGCAAAGGAATAGGTCCCGCCGGGGCGCCGATGTCCGCCTAACGCCGAATGCTTTTTCGATACTATCTCGTGCTGGGCTGCCTGCTCGGGTCCTATCTGTTGTGCCGCGCCATCGTGCGCTCACCGTTCGGCGCGGTGCTCGCCGGCATCCGCGAGAACGAGCCGAAGACCATCGCGCTCGGCTACAACACCCGAGCCTACAAGATTGCAACGGTGGTGCTCGCCTACGGAGGACCTGCCGACGGCACTTTTGCTGCCCGTTAACACCCGCGCGGCGACCTCGGTACGCCCCGTTTCGAGGGCAGCTACCTAAAGCCTAGCAGTTCCAGTGAACCCCAAAAAGGGGGGTGTCGCGCTGCGCTGCACGAACATTCAAAAATTGGCGCAGTGTCGCGTTTTTTCTCACAGCCGCATTGCTACGCACGGCCGGACCATACATTGGGTCATTTTCGACCGAGCCCTTCGGCCCGCTGGGCCGACCGATGTCGGCTGTTACTCCAAAAGCGTACAGGTCATTGCATCGCAGCGAAATGACGTGACGGGCCA
>PLJS01000243.1 GCA_003140315.1 Hyphomicrobiales bacterium | reverse complement strand
CCGCTTCGCGGGGAGAGGGAAAGCAAGCGAAAGCGGGGAAAAGGAAAAAATCAATCCACCTCGGCGATCCTCGGCTGCGGCGTGAGCACGACGCAGAAGTAGCGCTCCCACTCCGAGCCGAGCACCCAGTGCTGCGCCTTGAAGGTCGTCATCAGGTCCTGCTCGAACAGCGCCACCACGTCCTTGTGGCAGATGAGGAATTTCGCCGCCGCCACGATGTCCTCGCGGTCGATGACCGCAAGCACGCGCCAGTCCGGATGGCGTTCGAGCCATTCGTGCACCGCGACGACGAGCAGCGGATAGCCCGGGTGCAGCATGTCGTCGAGGCAGATCATCCCTTGCGGGTGCAGCGTCGCTTCGGCAAGCGCGAGATCGGCTGTGAGCGCCTCGCGCGAATGATCGCCGTCGATGTGCCAGAAGCGGACTTGTCCTCCCAGTACGTGCTCGCCAAGCGCCCGGCGGATGTCCGCCGCGGTCAGCCGGCGGACGTTTGCCTTGATGGCGGTGTAGCGCTCGCGCGGCAGCCCGAGGCGGGCGCAATGGGAATGAAAAAGGTCGAGCAGGCCGGCATTCGGCCAATCGAACGTATCGATCCCGAGCGCGTGCTCGCCCGGCGCCAGGCCCAGCGCCATTGCGATGAAGAAGCGCCCTTCGAAAGTTCCAATCTCGGCGATGTGGCCCTTGATGCCATGCTCGCTCTGGCGCCGGATCACGTGGCCGCAGATGGTCGCGGCGAAACGCGAGGACATGCCGCGCACCGTGTCGTAACTCTCCGCGATGTAGCGGTCGACCGCGAGATTGCCTGATCTGAACGGCAAATGCCTTCCCCGTGTGGACATCGATGCGCGTGCGCGCGACAATGACGGTTACGCAAAAATAGCGCGCGAGCACAAGGACATTTCCGATGACCGAGACGATTGGCGTCATTGCGATGGGCGAGATGGGAAGCGCGGTGGCGCGCCGCCTGCGCGAGCGCGGCGCCAGCGTCGTCACGTCGCTCGCGGGCCGCAGCGCCGCAAGCGCCGCGCGTGCCGAGCGCGCGGGCGCGATCCCGGTGTCGACCGATGATGAGCTGGTGGCGCAATCGGACTTCATCCTGTCGATCGTTCCGCCCGGCGATGCCGTGGCGCTCGCGGAACGCTTCGCGCCCGCGCTCAAGCGCGCCGCGCGCAAGCCGGCCTATGTCGATTGCAACGCGATCTCGCAGGGCACGGCCAAGCGTATCGGCGCGGCGCTTGACGGCACCGGCTGCGTCTATGTGGACGCGGGCATCATCGGCCCGCCGCCGAGCGCGACCACGCGAACGATCTTCTATGCGTCGGGCGCGGGCGCGAAGGAATTCGAACGGCTCGCCAGCCACGGGCTTTCGATCCGCCTGATGGATGGGCCGATCGGCGCGGCCTCCGCCATGAAGCTCTCCTATGCGGGCATCACCAAAGGATTCACGGCGATCGGCGCCGCCATGATGCTGGGCGCGACGCGCGCCGGGACCGCGGATGCGCTGTTTCAGGAACTGTCGGAGAGCCAGCCGGCGCTGCTCGGCTGGCTGCGCGGCGCCGTCACGCGCATGCCGCCGAAGGCCTATCGCTGGGTCGCCGAGATGGAGGAGATCGCGGATTTCCTCGAAGGCGATGCCCCCGCGCAGGACATGTATCGCGGCATCGCGCGCTTCTATGAGGCGATTGCCGCCGCGATGGACGAGCCGAAAGACGGCGATGCGGTTGCGCAGCTCAAGGATTTCTGCGCCGAACGCGACGGCGAGGAGCGCAAGAGCGCGTGATCCGAACTACAGCGCGTCCGCGTCCGCCGTCGCCAGCAGTTCCGGTCCGCCGGTCCCGGTGACGCGACCGGCTTCGACGCGCACGATCGTCGTGGCGATGTGGCGTAGCTCGCCTGGATGATGGCTGACATAGACCATCGGCACCGCCATCTCGTCGCGCAGACGCAGCAAGTAGGGGAGAATCTCGTGCTTGCGTGCGCCGTCGAGCGAGGCGAGCGGCTCGTCGAGCAGCAGCAGCTCCGGGCGCATCAACAGCGCGCGGCCGATCGCGACGCGCTGACGCTCGCCGCCGGAGAGCTTGCCCGGCCGCCGCTTGAGCAGGTGACCGATATCGAGCAGATCGACGATGCGGCCGAAATCGCCCCCGTCGCGGGTGAGGCCGCGCATGCGCCGGCCGTAATCGAGATTCGCCGCGACGCTCATGTGCGGAAACAGCCGTCCGTCCTGGAATACGTAGCCGAAGCGGCGGCGGTGCGGCGGCTCATCTTGTCCGGTCGCCGAATCGAACATGGTCTGGCCGGCGCTGACGATGCGGCCGCGGTCGGGCCGGATCAGCCCGGCGATCATGTTGACGATCGAGGTCTTGCCCGCGCCCGACGGACCGAACAGCGCGGTCGCGCCGTCGGCCGCTTCGAACTTCGCAGCGATCGCGAAGTCGCCGAGCCGCTTTTCGACATCGACGAGCAGCATGTCACTCTCCGTGCAGACGCGCGCCGGCGTAGCGCGCGAGCCATTCGGAGGCGACGAGTGCGATCAGCGAAATGACGATCGCCACGATGACGAGACGGCCGGCGGCGGCATCGCCGCTCGGGATCTGCGTGTAGGTGTAGATCGCCGCCGAGATGGTCTGCGTCTCACCCGGGATGTTCGACACGAACGTGATGGTCGCGCCGAACTCGCCGAGCGCCTTGGCGAAGCACAGCACCATGCCGGCGACGATGCCCGGAACGCTCAGCGGCAGCGTCACGGTGAGGAACACGAAGGCGCGGTTCGCGCCGAGCGTTGAAGCCGCGTCCTCCAGCTTGCGGTCGATCGCCTCGATCGAGAGGCGGATCGCGCGCACCAGCAGCGGAAAGCCCATCACGCCGCAGGCGAGTGCCGCGCCGGTCCAGCGGAACGAGAACACGATGCCGAGCTGCTCGGCGAGAAACGACCCGATGAAGCTGCGCCGCCCGAACGAGATCAGCAGCAGATAGCCGGTCACCACCGGCGGCAGCACCAGCGGCAGGTGAACGATGCCGTCGAGCAGCGTCTTGCCCCAGAACTCCTTGCGCGCCAGTAGCCAGGCCATCGCGATGCCGAAGGGCAGCGCGACCAGCGTCGCCACGATGGCGATGCGCAGCGAGAGATGGACCGCGGTCCACTCGTCGGGGGTGAGGTCAAACATTCACGAGGTCGGCCGCACCAGGAACGTGAAGCCGTATTGCTCGAACACCGCCTTGGCGGTGGCGGTCCGCAGAAAGGCGAGATACGCGGCGGCCTCGGGCTTCGCCGCGATGGTCGCGGCGACCGGATAGACGATCGGGGGATGCGAGTCGGCCGGGAACGCGCCGACAATCTTCACGCCCGGTTCAACCTTGGCGTCGGTCTCGTAGACGATGCCGAGCACCGCCTCGCCGCGCGCGACGAACGCGAGCGCGGCGCGCACATTGTCGGCCATGGCGAACTTGTTCTCGACCGACGCCCAGATGCCGAGCTTCTCCAGCGCCTCCTTGGCGTATTTGCCGACCGGCACCGAGCGAACCTCGCCGGTCGCGATGCGGCCATCGCCGATCAGCTTGGCAAGATCGAGGCCGGGCGCGATGGTCACACCGTCGATCTTGGAATCCTTCGGGGCGATCAGGACCAGGCGGTTGCCGAGCAGGTTCACGCGCGTGTCGTCCTTGATGAGCTTTTTCTGCGCGCCGTAATCCATCCAGTCGAGGTCGGCGGAGGCGAACACGTCGGCCGGCGCGCCCTGTTCGATCTGCTTGATCAGCGCCGAGCTCGCCGCGTAGCTCGCCACTACTTTGACGCCGCTTGCTTTCAGATACGCGGCGTTGACGTCGTCGAGCGCGTTCTTCATCGAGGCGGCGGCGAATACCGTGATGGTCTTGTCCTGCGCCTGCGCGGGCGGCGCTGCGGCGGCCGACAGAAGCGCAAGACCGGCGGCGGCAGATAGGATCAGGCGAAGGACGTTTCGACGCATGGCGGCGCTCCATGAAACACGGCGCGCGACAGGGCCGCGCGTGATCATCAGGTTGAGAGCGATCGAACCGGAAGCGCCGTTCCGGCCAACTCGGGCGTGCTTACGGCGCGCCTGAAAAAGATCGCGTGGTGACTTTATCAGGGCGATGCGTTCAACGCAAAGATCGGCAGGACAACGACCTAATCGACTGCGATCATGACGTCGGAGGCCTTGATGACGGCGGTCACGTGCCCGCCGGCCTTGATGCCGAGATCGTCCACCGCCTCGTTGGTGATCGACGCGGTGATCATCTGGCCTCCGGCGATCTCGACTTTCACATGCGAGGTGGTGGCGCCCTTCTTCACCTCGACGATCTTGCCCTTGATCTGGTTGCGCGCGCTGATCCGCATGGCGACCCCCGGATTTGAATTCGCCCGGATACTAGCAGAGCGGATTGCGGTTGTCAGAGGTACGCCGGTCGGTGCTAATTGAGGGTAGAGGGAGCGACGAATGCTCGAGGCTGCGCCGATCGAGGGCGAATACGATTACATCATCGTCGGGGCGGGATCGGCCGGCTGCGTGCTGGCCAACCGGCTGAGCGCCGATCCGGCAACGCGCGTGCTCCTGCTCGAAGCCGGCGGCAACGACAACTGGATCTGGTTCCACATTCCGGTCGGCTACCTGTTCGCGATCGGCAATCCGCGCTCCGACTGGATGTTCAAGACCGAGCCGGTGCCGGGGCTCAACGGCCGCAGCCTCAACTATCCGCGCGGCAAGGTGATCGGCGGCTCNNCAGGCCGCCGACTACGACCACTGGCGCCAGCTCGGAATGACGGGCTGGGGCTGGGACGACGTGCTGCCCTATTTCCGCAAGCAGACCGATCATTTCATGGGCGCGAGCGAGCATCACGGGACGGGCGGCGAATGGCGGATCGAAGCCCCGCGCGTGCAGTGGGATCTGCTCGACGCGTTCCGCGACGCAGCCGAGCAATACGGCATCAAGCCGATCGATGATTTCAATCGCGGTGATAATGAGGGCTCGGCGTATTTTCATGTCAACCAGCGGACCGGGCGGCGCTGGTCGGCGGCACGCGGATTTCTCAAGCCGGTACTCAATCGGGCGAACTTGCGGCTCGAGACCGGATGCCTCGCCGAGCGCGTGGAGTTCGACGGCAAGCGCGCGAGCGGCGTCGCCTGGCGTCAGGACGGTGTCGCGAGATCCGCGCGCGCCAAGGGCGAGGTGATCCTGTCGGCCGGATCGATCGGCTCGGTGCAGTTGATGCTGCTGTCCGGCGTCGGCCCGGGGCGTGATCTGCAGGACAAGAACGTCCCGGTCGTGCTCGATCGGCCCGGCGTCGGCCAGAACCTGC
Organism: Hyphomicrobiales bacterium; assembly: GCA_003140315.1. Taxonomy (GTDB): domain Bacteria; phylum Pseudomonadota; class Alphaproteobacteria; order Rhizobiales; family Xanthobacteraceae; genus PALSA-894. The sequence goes on along the minus strand of PLJS01000243.1, from coordinate 11,492 downwards.
AAGACCACCTGCAGCTTCGCCTCATCTACAAGGTCTCGGGCGTGAAGACGCTGAACGAGACCTATCACTCGCTGTTCGGACGCGCCTTGATGGGGCTCGACTACGCGCTACGCCGGCGCGGGCCGCTCACAATGGCGCCGTCGCAGCTCGGCCTGTTCACGCGCTCCGATCCCTCGCGCGAGCGCGCCAACATCCAGTTCCACGTCCAGCCGCTCTCGCTCGACAAGTTCGGCGATCCGCTGCACGCGTATCCGGCCTTCACGGCGAGCGTGTGCAATTTGCAGCCCCTGAGCCGCGGCAGCGTCACGCTGCGCTCGACCGACCCGGCCGACAAGCCTGTCATCCAGCCGAATTATCTCGCGGCCGACGAGGACCGCCAGGTCGCCGCCGACTCGATCAAGGTCGCGCGGCGCATCGTGGCGCAGCCCGCGCTCGCGCCGTTCCATCCGGTCGAGACATTGCCGGGACCGCAGGTCTCAAGCGACGACGAGGCAGCGCTGGCGAAGGCTGCGGGCGACGTCGGCACCACGATTTTCCATCCGGTCGGCACCGCCAAGATGGGGCTGCCGAGCGATCCAGGCGCCGTCGTCGATGCCCGCCTGCGCGTACTCGGGCTGCAGGGCCTGCGCGTGATCGATGCTTCAGTGATGCCGACAATCACGTCCGGCAACACCAATTCGCCGACCATGATGATCGCCGAGAAAGGCGCCGCCACGATCATGGAGGATCAAAGGCGTTGATAGCCTGCCCTTCGCGCGTGACATCGCGCGCGCCGGGCGGAACGATGGCGTGAGGCAGTCCGTGAAGCAAAGAGGGGGCGTCGCATGATTCTCATCGAACGCGTGAAGAACATCCTGCTGAGCCCGAAGACCGAATGGCCCGTGATCGCGGGTGAATCCGGCGACACGGCCTTCCTGTTTCGGAACTACGTCGCGATCCTCGCGGCGATTCCACCCGTCTGCGGCTTCATCGGCGGCTCGATCATCGGTGTCGGCGGATACCGGTCGGGCTTCTTCATCGGCCTGATCGGCGCGATCGTAGGCTACCTGTTGGCATTCGTCGGCACCTATGTGATGGCGCTGATCATCAACCTGCTGGCGCCTAATTTCGGCGGGCAGAACAGCTTCCCGAATGCGCTCAAGCTGGTGGTCTATTCCTCGACGGCGGCGTGGGTCGCCGGCATCTTCTCGTTGATCCCGGCGCTTGCGATCCTCTCGGTGCTCTGCGGCCTTTACAGCCTTTATTTGCTCTATCTCGGTCTGCCGGTGCTGATGAGGTCGCCGCAGGACAAGACGCTCATCTATACGATCGCGGCGATCGTCTGCGCGATCGTCGTCGGCGCGATTCCGGCGCTGCTGTTCATCGGCTCGCGGTTCTAGAATCTGATTCGATTGGAATGAAGCGGTGCCGCGCGCGCTCTTCCCCTCTCCCCTTGCGGGAGAGGGTGACGAGCGCGGAGCGATAGCGAGCGCGAGCCGGGAGAGGGTCTCTTCGTGACAATCTTCTGAAGCGAACCCCTCTCCCGCCCTCTCCCTCAAGGGGAGAGGGGAAGCGCGTTTGCGGCGCGATCAATTCCACATCACTGATTCTGACACTAGCCCGCTACGGCAGCGCGCGCAGGTGCCGAATCGGCCGGCCGGGCGCGATCGCCTGCGCGCCCGCCACGATGGCATTCGCGTCGATGCCGTAGTGGCGATAGAGCTCTGGGATCGAGCCGGTCTGGCCGAAATGCTCGACGCCGAGCGGGCGCGTGCGATGGCCGTAGACGGCGCCGAGCCAGCCGAGCGTCGCCGGATGCGCGTCGCAGACCGTGACGATGCCGCAGCTTGCCGGCACGTCGCCGAGTAGCCGCTCGATGTGCGAGCGTGCATGCACCAGACCGCGCTCGCGCGCGCGCTGCGCCGCGGTCCAGCCCGCATTGAGCCGATCGGCCGAGGTCACGGCCAGAAGCCCGACATCGCGCCGATCCTCCGCCATCAGCCCTACGCCCGTGATCGCCTCGGGCGCGACCGCGCCCGTATAGGCGACGACCACCTGGCAGTTCGGCCCCGGCGGCCGCATCCAATAGGCGCCGTCGATCATGGCTTGGCGTAACTCCGGGTCGATCGTGCGCTTGATCTGCTCGACCGGACGCGTGGAGAGCCGCAGATAGACCGAGCCGCCCGTCTCGTCGCGCAGCCAGTTGCGCTCGGACGCCGGGTCTTCGCCGCCCTTCTGGATGTAGTCGAACGACCAGGCGAGGATCGCGGCGAGCTCGTCCACGTAAGCCGGCTCGAACGCCGCAAGCCCGTCCTGCGCCATCCCGATCAGCGGCGTGCCAATCGACTGATGCGCGCCGCCCTCGCCCGCGAGCGTGATGCCGGACGGCGTCGCCACCAGGATGAAGCGCGCCTCCTGGTAACAAGCATAGTTGAGCGCATCGAGCCCGCGCGCGATGAACGGATCGTACAGCGTGCCGATCGGAAACAGCCGCTCGCCGTTGATCGAATGCGACAGTCCGAGCGCGGATAGCAGGATGAACAGGTTCATCTCGGCGATGCCGAGCTCGATGTGCTGGCCCTTGGGCGAGAATTCCCAGTTGAAGGTCGAGGCAATACGTTCGCTCTTGAACGTGTCCGCCATTGTTTCACGGGCAAAAAGTCCGCGCCGGTTCACCCAGGATCCGAGATTGGTCGAGACCGTGACATCCGGCGCCGTCGTGACGATGCGGTTGACGAAATCGGAGTTGCCGCGGCCAAGCTCGTTGAGCAGTTGGCCAAAGCCCGCCTGCGTCGACATCGTCGGCTGGATCGTCACGGCCAGCTCGGCAGGCACCGCGACGCGCGGCGCCTGATGGCGGCGCGGCTCCGTCGTGGCGAAGGGCACACGATCGAGGAAGGCCTGCAGTCTGTCCGCCGGGACGACAAGTCCCTCGAACTTGTCCCACTCGTGGCCGGTGCGCACCTGCATCGAGTCGCGCAGCGTCTCCATCTGTGCGGGCGTCATCAGGCCGGCGTGATTGTCCTTGTGGCCGGCGAGCGGCAGCCCGGAGCCCTTGATCGTGTAGCAGATGAAGCACGTCGGCTTGTCGGGGTGCGCGTTCTCGAATGCCTCGATCACGGCCGGCAGGTCGTGCCCGCCGAGATTGCCCATCAGGCGTGCAAGCTCTTCGTCCGAGCGCGTCTCGATCAGCCGCGAGACCGGCCCCTGATCGCCGAGCTCATCGGTGAGACGCTTGCGCCATGCCGCGCCGCCCTGGAACACGAGCGCCGAATAGAGCTGATTCGGACAGCTATCGATCCACGCCCGCAAGGCCTCGCCGCCCGGCTCGCGGAACGCCGTCTCCTGCAGCGAGCCGTATTTGACGATCACGACGTCCCAGCCGAACGCCTTGAACAGCGCCTCGTAGCGCGCCCACAGCCCCTCGCGGATCACGGCGTCAAGGCTCTGGCGATTGTAGTCAATGACCCACCAGCAATTGCGCAGGCCTTGCTTCCAGCCCTCCAGCATCGCCTCGAAGATGTTGCCCTCGTCCAGCTCGGCATCGCCGACGAGCGCGACCATGCGCCCCTCCGGTCTGACGGACGGGAAGTGCGAGCGGACGTAGTCCTGCACCAACGACGAAAACAGCGTCTGAGCGACACCCAAGCCCACCGAGCCGGTCGAGAAGTCGACGTCGTCGACATCCTTGGTGCGCGACGGATAGCTTTGCGCGCCCTTGTAGCCGCGGAAGGCTTCGAGCTTTTCGCGCGTCTGCTTGCCGAGCAGATACTGGATCGCGTGGAAGATCGGCGACGCATGCGGCTTGACGGCGACGCGATCCTGCGGCCGTAGCACGTGGAAATAGAGCGCCGTCATGATGGTGGCGAGCGAGGCGGAAGACGCCTGGTGCCCGCCGACCTTCAGCCCGTCGGCGCTCTCGCGGAGATGGTTTGCGTGATGGATGGTCCAGCTCGAGAGCCACAGCACCTTGCGCTCAAGCGCGGCGAGGAGTTTGAGCTCCTCGGCGCCGAGCTTCGAGGCATCGCGCCCGCGATGGCCGTCCGTCGCCATCGCTCAGCCGACCTTGTTGTACTGCTCGTCGGTCACGTACTCCATCCATTCCACGTGCTTGCCGTCGAGCGCCTCCTGGATGGCGATGTGCACCATGCCGATCGTGGGAGACGCGCCATGCCAGTGCTTCTCGCCCGGCGGGATCCAGACCGTATCGCCGGGGCGGATTTCTTGAACCGGCCCACCGACGCTCTGCACGCGGCCGAGGCCTGAGATCACGTGCAGGGTCTGCCCGAGCGGATGGGTATGCCAGGCGGTACGCGCGCCGGGCTCGAAGCTCACCCGGCCGGAGCGCACCCGCGCCGGCGCGGGCGCCTCGATGATCGGATCCTGCCAGGCGACGCCGGTGAAGGATTCCGGCGGCTGGCGCCGCGTCGGTACGCTGCCAAGTTTCTTGACGTCCATCGTCTTCGTCCTCCCGTTCAGTCCACCAGCGCCTGATAGACCAGCGCGTTGATCACCTGTCGATAATGCCAGCGGAGCGGTCCGGGCGAATACGCCATGAACACGACCACCAGTTCTTCCTTCGGATCGGCCCACCAATTGGTGCCGCTCGCGCCCGGCCAACCGAAATCGCCGACCGAGCCCATCAGGCGGCCCACGCCGGGCTGCGTGCGCACCGCAAGGCCGAGCCCGAAGCCGTAATCGGCCCGCGTCGGATCGGCATTGGCGATCAGGTTCTTCACGTCCGGTCCGAGCTGGTTGGTGAGCATATACTCGGCGGTCTTGCGGCCGAGGATGCGCGTCTCGCCATATGCGCCCTTGTTCAGCAGCATCAGCGCGAAGCGCATGTAGTCGCTTGCCGTGGACGACAGGCAGCCGCCGCCGCATTCGAACTTCATCGGCTGCGTCGCCACCGGCAGGATCTCCTGCGGCTTGCCGGTGTCGGGATCGATCGGCAGTACCTTGGCGTAGCGCTCGGCCTTCTCGGGCGGAATGAAGAAGCCGGTATCGGTCATGCCGAGCGGCTTGGTGATGTTGTCTTCGAAATAGTGTCCGAGCGTTTCGCCGGAGACCTTCTCGACCACCTGGCCGAGCATGTCGAGGCCGAAGCCATAGTCCCACACCGCACCGGGCTGATAGAGCAGCGGCAGGCTCGCGAGCTTGTCGATGAATTCCGTTCCGGTCATCGAGGTGACCATGGTCGAACTTCCACCCGGATAGAGCTTGTGCACGGCGGTGGTGCCGCGCCCGCCATAGATGAGACCCGAGGTATGCGTCATCAGGTCGCGCAACGTGATCTGGCGCTTCGCCGGCACCTTGCCGGTGATGGTCTCGCCCTTCTCGTCCAGCGTCGCGACCTGCATGTTGGCGAATTGCGGGAAATAGGCCGACAGCGGATCGTCGATCACGAGCTTGCCGCGCTCATACAGCGTCAGCGCCGCGACCGTGGTCATCGGCTTCGTCATCGAGGCGACGTTGAAGATCGTGTCCTTGGTCATCGCGACGCCAGCGGCCTTGTCGCGGAAGCCGAACGCCTCGAAGTAGACGAGCTTGCCCTTGCGGGCGATCGCGATCACGGCGCCCGGAAGGCGCCCGCGCGCGATGTCGGCGTTGAGCACCTTGGCGATTTCGCCGAGACGCTCGGTCGAGAGGCCGACCTCCTCGGGCTTTGCGTGCGGCAGCGGGTCGCTGTTGGCGGATACGTTCGCCGGCTTGTCGGTATTGGTCGGTTGCGACATCACCTGAGCATAGACCGGAAAACCCATCATGCTCGCGGCGATCGCGGCGCAGAGACCATGCGCTAATCTCATGGCGTTAGCCTCCCTGTGTGACGATTTTTGTTGGCTGCCGGTTAAACGAAGGCCGGCATTATAGCGCGCTTCAAGGCGCGAGGAGCACCTGTTTGCAGGCGGGCGGCAGGTCCGCCATGGTCAGCGGCGGCTTGGCCTTCCCGGGCTCCTTCGGCGGCGGCGGATTGAGCACCGAGTCGCGCAGCCAGTATTCGAAATCCTTCGGCGAACAGCCTTCGTCGTCCGCGGTGGGGTCCTGTCCCTTGCACTCCGGACTGTCGGGCGGACAGACCATGCGCACGTGGAAGTGATAGTTGTGGCCGTACCAGGGGCGCACCTTGTGCAGCCAGTGCCGATCGGTGCCGGCGTCGCGGCAGAGCGCCTTCTTGATCGCCGCATTGACGAAGATGCGCTCGACCTTGGGATCGAGCGCCGCCGCCTTGATCACGGCGGTGCGGTCTGGTGTCCAGATCTTCGGATCGACATCGCGCTTGTCGGCGGCGAGCATGTCGACCGCCGACATCTCCTCGCGCTGCTCGCGCGACAGCGGCGTCTTGGGCATCGGCGTGAGCCAGATGTCGGCGTCGATCCCGATCTGGTGGCTGGCATGGCCGGTCAGCATCGGGCCGCCGCGCGGCTGCGACATGTCGCCGACCAGGATGCCGGACCAGCTCGAGACCTTGGGAACCTGCGCGGCCAATCGCTCCAGGAACGCGATCAGCTCGGGATGGCCCCAGTTGCGGTTGCGCGACAGCCGCATGACCTGCCAAGTCTGGCCGTTGATCGGCAGCGCGACGCCGCCGGCGAGACAGCCGTGCGTGTAGAAGCCGATCGAGCGGGCGGCGAGCGGAAGCGGCTCCGTCTTTCGCCCGAACAACTCCTTGGCGGGGTTCTTCGGGTCGGCGGGATTGGCAAGCGGCGGCAGCGGCTTCGGATTCATGGTTCCGAGGTCCTGCGCGCCTGCCGCGGGCGCCGCCATGAGGGCGGCAACGAAGAGCAGCCGATGGATGGAGCGATTCATCGCCGCCTTATGCCACGATTGGCGGTGAATCGTCACGACAACAGATGTTCAAATCTTGCAGATCGGTGCTACCGCCCGATGCGGTATTGTCATAGCGTTCTTTACTAAAAGTCCGCATGACGCGTGCGGATACCACTTCAACGGGGCATGATCGCTTCACGGATGTTGTCTGAAGGGCTTTGGGGGCCGCCATGCGCCGTTTCGTTGTGTTGTTCAGCGCCGTGCTCGCGCTCGCCTGTTCCAGCGCCGCGCAGGCCCGCGTCGTCGTGCAGATCGACAAGTCGGCGCAGCGGATGACGGTCTCGGTTGACGGCGCGCAGCTTTACGCGTGGCCGGTCTCGACCGGAGCGGGCGGCCACGGCACGCCGAGCGGCACATTCCACCCGCAGATCATGATGCGGAGCTACTTCTCCAAGAAATATTACGGCGCTCCGATGCCGCATTCGATCTTCTTCTACTACGGCTTCGCGATCCACGGCACGAACCAGATCTCGCGCCTCGGAGGTCCGGCGTCGCATGGCTGCGTGCGGCTGCATCCGGGCAATGCCGCGACGCTGTTCGCGCTGGTGCAACGCGCCGGCGCCGCCAATACCGACATCATCATCTCGGGCTGGTAATCGCGAGGCCGGTGCCGCGCGGTTCCCGGAACGGGCGGCCTATTGGCGTGTTGAGGCCCTGGGGGCCGAAGGCAGACCCCAGGAGAACCAGATGGCAACAGCCACCCTCGACAAACGCGAAACCACAACCCTGATCGGCAGCGACAAGGTCGAAGGAACCAACGTCTATCGCTCGAACGGCGACAAGATCGGCGCGATCGATCGCGTGATGATCGACAAGCAGTCCGGCAAGGTCGCTTATGCGGTGATGGCGTTCGGCGGGTTCCTCGGCATCGGCGACGATCATTATCCGGTGCCGTGGTCGCTGCTGCGCTACAATTCCAAGCTCGGCGGGTACGAGGTTAACATCTCCGAGCAGCAGCTCACCGGCGCGCCGCATTACGGCCGTGATGAGAACTGGGATTGGGAAGACCGCAAGCGCGCCCAGCAGGTGTTCGACTACTATCGCGTGCCGCCCTACTGGATGTAGCCCGGCCCGATAGCCTTACGCGCACGAACCGCTTGCCCGGCTCCCCGGGAGCGGTTCGTTGCGCTTTGATTTTCAGTTCCCGTTATAGGATGGGTTTCGTTGGTCGGCGCATTGGCGCCGCGGAGCTTGTCTATGATGCAATATATTTCTGAGAACGTGCTGCCGGTCCAGGACGGCCTCCTGTTCGGCCTCGGCCTGCTCACGGTCTATTTCGGCGCGGTCATCACCGGCGCATTGATCCGCTCGCTCGGCGGCGCAGGAAGCATCGGCCTGACCGTGCTCGGCCGCTACCTGACTGGCTGGTTCGACTATGTGCGTGGCAACGACCGCATCACCATCAACATCACGCTCAATATGGTGGTGGACAATCATCTCAAGTTCGACACGCTCGTGGCCGACCGGCGCCTCTGGTACGTGTGGCCGAACGCCTACCGGGTCCACCTGATCCGCAAGGCGGCCAAGCGCACCACGAAAGACAATCCGGTCATCCTGTTCCCCGAGCGGAGCACGGGAAAGACGCGGCGCGGCATCGGGGCGCGCATCACCGAGAGCGTCGCCAGCGTGAAGATCTCCGAGAATGGCCGCAGCGAGCGGGTGCGCCTCATCCCGGACGATGACTATCGCGCCGCCTATGCGCCGCTGATCGCGCTCGTCGCCGAGAAGTGCGCCTATGAGGGCGCCATCGATCTCGCGATCGGCCGCGCCATGGAGGAGCATTGTTTCGTCGTCGCGCTGACCTTCGAGCAACTCGACCGGCGGCGCGCGCGTCACCTGCGCGCGATGGTGATGTACGAACCCGCGCTGCTCAATCTGCCCGAGGAGATGCCGGAGGTCGATTTCGAGGAGCACAAGACGCGCTACCGCACGCTCCTATCGATCGCCAGGCAGTATCGAGAGCATCCCGAGCGCTTCGGCGTCGTGAAGATGTGGCGGGCGAAACTGTTTGCCGCCTGACGCATAGCCTATCTGCGGTTGATGCGCGCCAATTTGAACGCAGGATACGAACACGCAGCCAGACCGGAATATCGTACCGGTGTGCCCCGAAAGCGACACCTGTTGCCGGGCCATCTTGATAGCGTAGCTCCGCCGGTAGGGCGGGTCGATCATGAAGAGCGTCTTGCGTGCGGTCGCGGCGATCGCCGCGCTGATGTCGGGCTCAGCGCTGGCGGCCGACCTGCCGGTCAAAGCGCCGCCGCTCGTCATCGAGGTTTTCAACCGGGCAGGATTCTACGCCGGCGCCAACCTCGGCTACAGCTTCGGCCGGTCGAGCAACGCGTGGGACGTTTTTTCGCAGGGCAATGTTAATGCGCCGGGCGCGGCTGGACCGCCCGCCGACACCGTCTGTCCCAGCCCCGGCGGAGGCGGAGGCGCATTTTGCGCGTCGGGTAACGATTCGAGCAAGTTGAACGGATGGATCGGCGGTTTCCAGGCCGGCTACAATTGGCTGACGGCCCGCAACTACGTGATCGGTCTTGAGGGCGACTTCCAATTTTCCGGCCAGAAGCACGACCAGGTTTTCACCGCCATCAATCCGACCAACGGCACCCTTTTCGGCAACCCGGTCACCGGCACCGTCACCGCGCCCTATTCGGAAAAGCTATCGTGGCTCAGCACGGTGCGGGGGCGCATCGGGTATGCCGGCGACCGCTGGCTGGTCTACGCAACGGGCGGTCTCGCTGTCGGCCAGGTGAAATTCGATGGCTTCGCGACAGCCATCGGCGCTCCCCAGGGCAACGTCGGCTGTGCACCGATAAATCCTGTTGCCGGGACGTGTGCGCTGGCATCCATCAGCAACAGCGTCACAAAAGCCGGCTGGACGCTCGGTGCCGGCATTGAAGGTGCGTTCGCGGGCAACTGGAGCTGGAAGGTCGAGTATCTCCACGTCGATCTCGGCACGGTGAACAGCACCTTCTCCACGGTGCCCGGCTGCTTCGGAGGCTTCGCAGAGTCGGGACGTGTGTCCGGAGCGGTGTTTGCAACTTCGTGCTGGCCGGACGCGGAACGATCAATAGCCGAGTGACCGATGAGATCGTCCGGGTGGGCATCAACTATCGGTTTGCACCCGGGCCCGTCATCGCCAGCTATTGATTGGTCGCCGCAGGAGGCGGACCGCCAGCGATCGCCGGAAGCATGACGCACCGAGTCAGACGTCGACTTTCAGCGCGGCGATGAACGCCTCCTGCGGGATGTCGACCTTGCCNNGTCACGTCCTTGCGCAGCGCGCGCACGGTCTCGCGCGCGATCACCTTACCGCCGATCGCCGCCTGGATCGGCACTTGGAACATGTGCGGCGGGATCAGCTCTTTCAGCTTCTCCACCATGGCGCGGCCGCGCTGCTCGGCGCGTGTCCTGTGCACCAGCATCGCGAGCGCGTCGACCGGCTCGGCGTTGACGAGGATCTGCATGCGGACGAGATCGGCCGGCTTGAAGTCGGTCAGGTGATAGTCGAACGACGCGTAGCCCTTGGAGACGGATTTGAGCCGGTCGTAGAAGTCGAACACGACTTCGTTGAGCGGCAGGTCGTAGCGCACCATCGCGCGATTGCCGACGTAGGTGAGCTCCTTCTGCGTGCCGCGGCGATCCTGGCAGAGCTTGAGCACGCTGCCGAGATAATCGTCCGGGGTGAGGATCGTCGCCTCGATCCACGGCTCCTCGATCTCCAGGATCTGCATCACATCCGGCATGTCGACCGGATTGTGGATCTGGATCTCCGTCCCGTTGCGCAGCTTCATCTTGTAAATGACCGAGGGCGCGGTCGCGATCAGCGCCAGATTGAACTCGCGCTCCAGCCGCTCCTGGATGATTTCGAGATGCAAGAGCCCGAGGAAGCCGCAGCGGAAGCCGAAGCCGAGCGCGGCTGATGTCTCCATCTCGAACGAAAAGCTCGCGTCGTTGAGGCGCAGCTTCCCCATCGCGGCGCGCAAATCCTCGAACTGCGCGGCATCGACCGGGAACAGCCCGCAGAACACCACGGGGATCGCGGGGCGGAAGCCCGGCAGCATCTCGGTCACCGGCTTCCTGTCGTCCGTGATGGTGTCGCCGACGCGCGTGTCGGCCACTTCCTTGATCGAGGCGGTGAGGAAGCCGATCTCGCCGGGGCCGAGCTCGTCGGCGTGCACGAGCTTGGGCGTGAACACGCCGACGCGGTCGACGTCATAGGCGGCGTTCGTACCCATCATGCGGATGCGCTGGCCCTTCTTCAGGGTACCGTCGACGATGCGCACCAGCACGACGACGCCGAGATAGAGGTCGTACCAGCTATCAACCAGCAGCGCCTTCAGCGTCGCCTCGCGGTCGCCCCTCGGCGGCGGCAGGCGCGTCACGATGGCTTCGAGCACGTCGGGAACGCCGAGGCCGGTCTTGGCCGAGATCTCGATCGCGTTGCTCGCATCGAGCCCGATCACGTCCTCGATCTGCTGCTTCACCTTGTCGGGCTCGGCCGCCGGCAGGTCGATCTTGTTGAGCACCGGCACGATCTCGTGGCCGGCGTCGATCGCGTGATAGACGTTGGCGAGCGTCTGCGCCTCCACGCCCTGCGAGGCATCGACCACCAGGAGCGAGCCCTCGCAGGCGGCGAGCGAGCGGTTGACCTCATAGGCGAAGTCGACGTGGCCGGGCGT
>PLJS01000175.1 GCA_003140315.1 Hyphomicrobiales bacterium | reverse complement strand
GCGGCCGATGAAGGGGCTGATGAAAGCCGAAACCAGAAATCCGAACGAGAAGATGCCGGCGACAATGCCGCGATCCCAGCCGAACTCGTCGAGGATCGGCGGGAACAGCAGCGAGAACGCGGTGCGCGCGTTGATGCCGATCGCCATCGTGACGAAGGCGACCGCGACGATGATCCAGCCATAGAACACGCGCAGCCGCGCGAGGCGCGGCAGCACCGGCGGTTCCGTTTTGTCCGGGCTTAGCGTGTGCGCGGTCCGGTCAGGCCGCGCGAGCCGGCTTGCGCGCGCTTGGCGCGAGCGGCGTCTCGCGCCGCGCGTCATCGGCGCCACGATAGTCGTCGCGGCAGTCGGGCGAGCAGAATGTCAGCCGATGGAACACGATGAACTCCGCGGTTCCCGATAGCTCGGTTCCGCCGCACTGCTCGCAATAGACCACAAGTTTCCGGCGCATGCGTTCCTCCGAATCAGCCGCATAGTAGCGCCGATGAGGCNNGGACGAGCCCGGCCATGACGAAGAATTGTCAATCCGTCAGCTTATCGATGTCGCCGAAATAATAGTCTTCCCATCGGTCCGGCTTCGCCTTGATGCGGCCGACCTTCGCCAGGAATTCGCTGATCTTGTCGGCGCCCTTCGGCACGATGGTGATGACGATGTTCGGATCATCGAGCATCGCCATCAGCTCCTCGACCGGCATCTTGTCCTTGGTGACGCGCAGATAGGCCTCTGCCGCCGCGCGCTTGTCGGACTTGATCCAGGCGGTTGCCTCCTTCATGGCGCCGAGCAGCGCCGCGACCATCTTCGGATTGCCGTCGTGGAACTTGGTCGTCATCGAGATGCAGCTCACCGAGTGCGGCCCGATGATGTCGTAGGATGAGATCACCTGATGGTAGCCGGGCATCTTGAGCTGGCGGTATTGGAACGGCGCGGAGGAGAAGTGGCTCCCGACCTCGATGCCGGAGTTGAGCGCTGCGAACGCATCCGGATGTCCCATCGAAACCGTCAACGGATCGAGCTTCTCGTAATTGGCCTTGCCGAACTCCTTGGCAGCCGCCATTTCGAGCAGGATCGCCTGCATGGAGATCTTCACCGACGGCAACGCGATGCGGTCCTTCTCGCCGTAATCCTTCAGCGTCTTGATCTTCGGATCGCGCGTCAGGAGAATCAGCGGCATGAAGTTGAGGCCGGCGATCGCGCGCACTTTCACGTTGGTGCGCGTCTTCTCCCACAGGGTGATGAGATTGGGCAGGCCGACCGCCGCGACGTCGATCGCGCCGGAGATGATGCCGTCGTTGAGCTGCGCCGGGCCGCCGAGCGTCGCCCATTCGACCCTGATGTCGCCGAGGCCTTCGAGCTTGGCGTGCTTCTCGATCAGATTCTGGTCTTCCATGATGACGAACTGGATGTAGGGCAGGCCGTATTGCTTGCCGACTTTCAGCGTATCGACCTCGGCGGCCGCGGGATTCGCGAGCGCCGCGAACAAAAGCGCCGTGGCGAGTCCCGGCATCACGCGTGTCATCATCGTCTCCATCACGAAATCGGGGTCATCTGTTTGCGGTCGAAGGTAAGCCACGCGCGCTCGCCGGCCTGATAGATGTCGAGCGGCGGCGCGGTGACGCGCAGCTTGAGCGCTGAGCCGGCCGGCGTCACCACGTAATCCCAGAATTCGCCGAGATATGCGCGCTCCACGATCGTCACCTCGACCGACAGCAAGCCGCTGTCCGCGCGCGCATGCGAGAGCCGCATGCTCTGCGGGCGTACCGAGAACGTGACCTTTCCGGACGGCGTTGGCGCGTCCAGCGCGTCGCGCGGGATCGTGAAATGGTCGAATGCGATGTCGGCACCGTTCGCCGTGCCCTCGATGAAGTTGGTACGGCCGATGAAGCCCGCGACGAAGCGCGTCTTCGGCTTGTTGTAGAGCGCGTGCGGCGCGTCGACTTGCTCGATGCGGCCCTGGTTCATGACTGCGATGCGGTCGGACGTCACCATCGCCTCGCCCTGGTCGTGCGTGACATAGACGGTCGTGACGCGGAACTCGTCATGCAGGCGTCGGATCTCGAAGCGCATCTCCTCNNTTGGCATCGAGGTTCGACAGCGGCTCGTCGAGCAAGAGGACCTGCGGCTGGATCACGATCGCGCGTGCGAGCGCGACCCGCTGCTGCTGCCCGCCGGAGAGCTCGGCGGGGTAGCGCTTCGCCAGATGCCCCATGTGCACGACTTCGAGCATCTCACCCGTACGGCGGCGGATCTCATCGCGCGGCAACTTGCGCAACTCCAGGCCGAACGCGACGTTGCCTTCGACCGTCATGTTCGGCCACACCGCGTAGCTCTGGAAGATCATCGACATGCCGCGCTTCTCCGGCGGCAACGAGCCGGATGGCGCGGAGAGCATCTGCCCGTCCATCTCGATCGTGCCGGCGCTCGGATCGATGAAGCCGGCGATCATGCGCAAGGTCGTGGTCTTGCCGCAGCCGGACGGGCCGAGCAGCGAGACGAACTCGCCCTGCGCCAGCTCCAGGTCGAGCCCGGTGACGGCCGCGACATCGCCGTAGCGCTTCTCCAGGCCGCGCAGCCTCAGTTTGCTCATGAATTGCGCACCATGAAGTCGCGGCCGATCGCCTTGAAGCCGATCGCGGCGATCACCAGCGTCACGGCGAGCAGGATGAGCCCGAGCGTCGCCAGCACCTCGAAATTGCCCTCCTCGGAGAGGTCGAACAGCATGACCGAGATCACGCGCGTGTTCGGCCCGACCAGGAAGATCGCGGAGGATAATTCGCGCGTTGCCGGGATGAACACGAGGATCCACGCGCCCGCGATGCTGCGCTTCAACAGCGGCGCCAGCACGCGGCGGATCGCGGTCAGGCGCCCGCCGCCGAGGATGCGCACGGCTTCTTCCATTTCGGGATTGATGCTGCGCATGCCGGCCGCGCTCGACGTGTAGGCGATCGGCAGGAAGCGCGTCGTGTAGGCGAGGATGAGGATCGTCGCCGTGCCGTAGAGCGCGAGCGGCGGCGGCGCATAGGCGGCGTAGAAGCCGATCGCCAGGATGATCCCCGGAATCACGAACGGCGCCATGCAGAGGAATGCCAGCACGTTGCTCCACGGCACCAGCTTGCGGGTGACGACATAAGCGATCGCGAGCGAGAGCGTGATGGCGCCGAAGGCGGCCGCGCCCGAATAGACAAAGGTGTTGATGATGGCGTTCTGCGCCTGCGTCTGCTCGAACAGCACGTACCGGAAGTTATTGAGCGTGAGGTTGTCGAGCGAGAAGCCGCGGCCCCAGGCGCGCGCGAACGCGGCCTGCACCAGCACCAGCATCGGCAGGAACACGGACAGCGTGCAGACGAGCAGCGCGTAGCCGAGCATCACGAAGCGCCATGGTCCGAGCTTGATCACGCGGCGCTCGCCCCCCTTGCCGCTGACCGTCGTATAGCCGCGCCGGCCGAGCACGGTGCGCTGAAGCCAGAACATCAGCAGCGTGATCAGCAGCAGCGGCATCGCATAGGCAGCCGCCTCCTCGACCCGCACGGGATATTCGAAGAACTGCCAGAGCTGCGTCGAGACGACATGGAAGCGCGCCGGCAGCGCGATCAGCGCCGGCGCGCCGAACAGCGCGATCGCCTCGAGGAACGAGATGATGAGACCGCCGACGATCGCGGGCAGGACGAGCGGCAGCGTGACGCGGAACGTGGTGCGCAGCGTCCCGGCGCCGAGGATATTCGCGGCGTCCTCCATCTCGGAGGAGACGAGATCGAGCGCCGAGCTCGTGAATACGAACACATAGGGAAACGACGTGACCGCGATGACCACGATCAGGCCGGTCATCGAATAGATATTGAACACGCCGTGCGGCGCGCCGGTCACGGCCATCCAGAGCTTGTTGAGCCAGCCGGCGTTCGGGCCCGCCAGCAGGATCCAGCCGATCGCGCCGAGATAGGGCGGAATGATGAAGGCGCCGAACACCATCAAGCGGACGAAGCCCTTCGCCGGCATGTCGGTGCGCGAGATCGCCCAGGCGAGCGGTACGCCGAAGATGCCGGCGAGCAGCGCCACGCCGCCGCCGAGCTCCAGCGTATTCCACAGCGCCTGGAGATGGCGTGCGCTGCCATAGGCGTCGATGTAATTGTGCAGCGTGAGGCGCTGGGTCTCGGGCTCCTGGAAGCTGGAGATGACCAGCCGCACCATCGGGCTCGCGATCAGGAAGATCAGCACGGCGATGAGCGCGAGCCACAGGATCATGCTCGGGTCGGCGAAGCGCAGCCGGCGGGAGAAGGTGCCGGGCGCCGGAGCTGCGATGTCGTCGAGCGCGGTGGTCATGATGGGGCGCTTTCCCTCTCCCCGCGCTCAGCTCTGTTCCCCTCCCCCTTGTGGGGAGGGGTTAGGGGTGGGGGTCGTTCGTGCGACAACAGCCGGCGCACCACACTCCGACCCCCCTCCCTAACCCTCCCCCTCAAGGGGGGAGGGAACAGACCGAGTGCGAGGAGAGGCAATGTGCAGAGAACCCCCATCACACACCGAACGTGTCGCGCCACGCCTTGATCACCTCGGGGATTCCCTTGTCGATCTCGGCGACGCTCGGGCGGATGATCTTCACGTCCTTGGCGGCCTTCACGCCGGGCGGCGGATTGATCTCGGCGCGCATCGACTCGTTGTAGTGGTCGACCCAGACCTGCGAGGCCTCGGCGCTGAGCAGATATTCCATGAATAGCTTGGCGCAGTTCGGGTGCTTGACGCCCTTCATGATGGCGGAGGGTGCGATGATCAGCACCGTGCCGTCGGTCGGATAGATCATCGCGAGCGGATTACCCTTCTTGGCGCTGTTCATCGCGGTGCCGACGGGGCCGCAGCCCGCGATGATGCGCTCGCCGGAATTGAGCATCGTCACCGTGTCGTTGATCGAGCGGCCGATCTGCGGATTGTTCTTGGCGAGCTTCTCGAAAAAGTCCCAGCCGTAGAGCTTGCGCAGCATCACCACCCAGGTCCCGACATAACCGGAGAAGCCCGGATGGCCGAGCGCGATCTTGTCCTTCCATTTCGGATCGAGCAGGTCCGGCCAGTTCTTCGGCGCGTCGGCTTCGGAGAGCTTCGAGGTATTGATGCCGATCGCGATCATGCCGGCGGAGGTGACATGATAGAAGCCGTCGGGATCGTAGTTCTTGTAGATGTCGAGCACGTGCGCGGAATTGTCCGGCACGTAATGCTCGAGCAGGCTCTTCTCCTTCAGATAGGCGTAGTGGCCGAGATCGGTGGAGGAGAGCACGTCCACCTGCATGGCGCCGGCCTTGATCTCCTGGCTCACGCGCTGGAACGCGACCTGCGCGGTGGTGCGCACCACGTTCGCCTTGATGCCCGGATAACTGGCCTCGAAGTCGCGGCCGAGCGCCTGCGCGGTCACGTCGTCGGAATGCGCCGTGTACCAGTTGATCTCACCTTCCTTCTTGGCGAGCTCGTAGAGTTCCTTTTCGCGCGCACTCATCTCGCGCGCCAGTGCGGAGCGGGCGCCAAGTGTCGCGCCGAGCGCGAGCGCGCTGCCGGCTTTCAGGACATCGCGGCGCGATGGAACGCGGATCATGCTTCCCTCCCGGGTTATCACGCGGCTTTGCGCCGTCGCTGTTATGCGCCCCGGACCTCAGTATGACGCGAGGTGGCCGATCCGTCACCCCTTCGCATTGCCGCGGGAGAGCGGAAGCTTCGCGATCTCGCGGATGGCGTCACGATCAGGCTCGAACCCAAGGCCCGGCGTCTCCGGCAGCGTCAGCCAGCCCGCTTCGGGCTCCGGCAGGCCCTTGTAGAGCAGTCGGCAGAGTTCCACCGCGAGATAATGGTGCTCGACCATGCCGCCATTCGCGAGGCCGGCGTGCAGGTGCATGTTGTGGAACGGCCAGGCGCCGCCGTTCTCGATCGGCACGTTGAAGGCGGCCGCGAGCCCGGCGACCTTAATACATTGTGTGAAGCCGCCGCCGATCGCGACGTTCGGCTGCAAAAAGTCGACGGAATTGTGCAGCAGCAGGTCGCGGAAACGATAGAGCAAGCCCTCGTTCTGCCCGCAGGCGAGCGGCATGCCGGTCGCGCGACGCAGCTCCGCCATCCGGCGCGCGTCGTTCTGCGTTAGCGGCTCCTCGAAGAAACCGATGCCGTAAGGCTTGATCATCTCGGCAAGCCGCGTCGCGTGATAGAGGTCGAAGTTGCAGTTGGCATCGACGAACAATTCGATGTCCGGCCCGACCGCGTCGCGCACGGCTGCAACGCGCGCAGCGTCTTCCTTGATCACGTCGTGCAGCGGCCGCGCATCGCGACGGCGCAAGGCTTCGTTGCCGACGGTCATCTTGAGCCGCGTGAAGCCGCGCGCGACCCACAGCTTGGCGGCGGCGGCAAGCTGTTCGCGGTCGAAGAAGCCGAACCCGAAGGTCGCATAGACCGGCACGCGGTTGCGCGCGCCGCCGAGCAGCCGCCACACCGGTTGCCCGAGCGCCTTGCCCTTCAGGTCCCACAGCGCCAAATCGATCGCCGCGAGCGCGTGCGCCGCATAGCCGGTCTGGCCGCGCGGCATCGTCTTCCAATACAGCTTCTCCCAGATCGCCTCATGCGCCATCGGATCGTCACCGACGATCGCGGGGCCTGCGACGCCGTTGACGATCTGCGCGATCACGTCCTCCTCGGTGATCGCCGTGAAGCCGTGGCCGACGAGTCCGTCGTCGGTCTCGACCTCGACATGGCAGCAGGCGAGCGAGGTATGGCGGTCGGCGCCGACCAGCGTGACGTGCAGCGGCACGTTGAGCGGAATGGCGGTGACTTTCGCGATCTTCATGAATGGTCCGGCGTTTGCTTGGAATGCTAGTCTATGCGAAGGCAGCGGCGCCTTGCGAGCGATGAGATCACCTTTGCCGAGCATGATCGCGATCGAGCGGCTGTCGAAGACCTTCGAGAGCGCTCGTGGCACGAGCCATCTGGCGCTGAGCGACATTTCCCTTGAGGTCGCCGACGGCCAGTTCGTGTCGATCCTCGGCCCCTCGGGATGCGGCAAGTCGACGCTGCTCTATATCGTCGGCGGCTTCGTTACGCCGAGCACAGGCTCGGTGCGCGTGAAGGACGCCCCGGTGACTGGGCCGGGTCCCGATCGCGGGCCGGTGTTCCAGGAATTCGCGCTGTTTCCCTGGAAGACGGTGCTCGGCAACGTGATGTACGGGCTGATCGAACAGGGCGCGCCGCGGGCGATCGCCGAGGCGCGTGCGCGCGCGCTGATCGAGATGGTGCATCTGAAAGGCTATGAGAACTTCTACCCGAAGGAGCTCTCCGGCGGCATGAAGCAGCGTGTCGCGATCGCGCGCACGCTCGCCTATGGCCCGAGCATCCTGCTGATGGACGAACCATTCGGCGCGCTCGACGCGCACACGCGCACCGGCATGCAGAACGAGCTCCTCGACATCTGGGAGCGCGACCGCAAGACCGTGCTGTTCGTCACCCATAGCGTGGAGGAAGCCGTCTTCCTCTCCGACCGCGTCGTCGTGCTGACGCGCTCGCCCGGCCGGATCAAGACGATCGTCGATATCGATCTGCCGCGTCCGCGAAAGCGCGCGGAGTTGCTGGTCGACCGTCGCTATCAGCAATACGTGGTCGATATCGAACAACTGATGGACAATCCGGCGGATGTCATCCCTCCCCCTGCGGGGGAGGGTGGCGATGCGTCAGCGTCGCCGGGTGGCGTCGTTTCATGAGAGGCGTCTCGGCGATCCCCGGCCTGCCACCGCTGCTCGCATGCCTCGGCCTGCTCGCCGTCTGGGAGCTTGCGGCCTACGCATTCGACATCAGCGGCCTGCCGCCCGCGCATGAGGCGCTGCGCGAACTGCCGGCGATCCTGACCGATCCGGAAGCACTTCTGAACATCCTCGCCTCGATCAAGCGCATGATGATCGGCTTCGCGCTCGGGCTTGCCTTCGCGATTCCGGTCGGCCTGATGATGGGGCGCTCGCGCCTCACGGCCGCGTTCTTCAATCCGTTGCTGATGATCATCTACCCTGTGCCGAAGGCCGCGCTGATGCCGATCATCATGCTGTGGCTCGGCGTCGGCGACGCCGCCAAGACGCTGGTGATCTTTTTAGGCGTCAGCCTGCCGGTGATCTATCACGCCTACCAGGGCGCCCGGGCGGTCGAGGAGAAGATGCTGTGGTCGGCCGCCGCCATGGGCATGGATGCGCGCGAACGGCTGTTCCGCGTGGTGTTTCCCGCAGCGCTGCCGGAGATCATGGTCGGCATCCGCACCGGGCTCGTGCTCGCGCTCA
>PLJS01000250.1 GCA_003140315.1 Hyphomicrobiales bacterium | reverse complement strand
GAGCACGCAGCGGTTCGAGCATGTGGGAACCGGGCCGAGCGCTTCGCCTGCGGAGCGGACCGTGAAGGATTCCGCGCCCGCTTTCCCGCTCTGGCCCGGCGTTCCGGCCGAACACGGCCTCTATGACCCGCGCCTCGACAAGGACAGTTGCGGCGTCGGCTTCATCGCCGACATCAAGGGCCGCAAGTCGCATAAGATCGTCGAGGACGCGATCGCGATCCTGTGCAATCTCGAGCACCGCGGCGCGGTCGGCGCCGATCCGCGCGCCGGTGACGGCGCCGGCATCCTGGTTCAGATGCCGCATGCGTTTTTCAAGCGCAAGGCGGCCGAACTAGGCATCGCGCTGCCGGAGGCCGGGCAATACGCCGTCGGCGTCGTGTTCCTGCCGCACGACCCGGAGTGGCGGAAGGTTATCCAGGACATCTATGCCGAAAAGGCGCCGGCCGAAGGCCTGACGCTGCTCGGTTGGCGCGAGGTGCCGTCCGACAATTCTTCGCTCGGCGAGTCGGTGAAGCCGACCGAACCCTTCCACATGCAAGTGTTCCTCGGCCGCGGCCCGGACATCACGTCCGAGGACGACTTCGAGCGCAAGCTCTACATCCTGCGCAAGGTCGTGTCCGACGTCGCCTATCGCAAGCGCGACCGGCGGCTCGCCAATTACTACGTCTGCTCGATGTCGTGCCGCACCGTGATCTACAAGGGCATGTTCCTCGCCGACCAGCTCGGCAAGTACTATCCCGACCTGCACGAGCCCGACTTCGAGACCGCGCTCGCACTCGTGCATCAGCGCTTCTCGACCAACACGTTCCCGAGCTGGCCGCTCGCGCACCCCTACCGCATGGTCGCGCACAACGGCGAGATCAACACGCTGCGCGGCAACGTCAACTGGATGGCGGCGCGCCAGGCTTCGGTCGCCTCCAAGCTCTACGGCGAGGATATCAAGAAGCTCTGGCCGATCTCGTATGAGGGCCAGTCCGACACCGCCTGCTTCGACAACGCGCTCGAATTCCTAGTGCAGGGCGGCTATTCGCTCGCGCACGCCGCCATGATGCTGATCCCGGAGGCGTGGTCGGGCAATCCGCTGATGAACGACGAACGCAAGGCGTTCTACGAATATCACGCCGCCCTGATGGAGCCATGGGACGGGCCGGCCGCGATCGCGTTCACGGACGGACGCCAGATCGGCGGAACGCTCGACCGCAACGGCCTGCGCCCGGCGCGCTGGTTGGTCACCGCCGACGACCGCGTCATCATGGCGTCGGAAGCCGGCGTGCTGCCGATACCGGAAAGCGAGATCGTACAGAAGTGGCGCCTGCAGCCGGGCAAGATGCTGCTGGTCGATCTGGAGGAAGGTCGCATCGTCTCCGACGAGGAGATCAAGGCGCAGATCGCCAAGAAGCACCCTTATGCGACGTGGCTGAAGAAGACGCAGCTCGTGCTCGAAGACCTGCCCGCGCTGCATCCGCGCAAGCCCGCCACCAACATCTCGCTGCTCGATCGCCAGCAATGCTTCGGCTACACCCAGGAGGACGTGCAGCTCCTGATGGAGCCGATGGCGACCACCGGCCAGGAAGCGGTCGGCTCGATGGGCACCGACACGCCGATCTCGGCGCTCTCCGACAAGTCGAAGCTGCTCTACACCTATTTCAAGCAGAACTTCGCGCAGGTCACGAACCCGCCGATCGATCCGATCCGCGAGGAACTGGTGATGTCGCTCGTGTCCTTCATCGGGCCGCGGCCAAACCTGTTCGATATCGAGGGACTATCGGGGAAGAAGCGGCTGGAAGTGCGCCAGCCGATCCTCACCAACGATGATCTGGAGAAGATCCGCTCGATCGCGCATGTTGAGGAGCAGTTCGACACCAAGACGCTCGACATCACCTATCCGTCCGAACAGGCCGCGCCCGGCATGAAGGACGCGCTTGTCCGCCTGTGCGAACGCGCCGAAGCGGCCGTCAAGGGCGGCTACAACATCATCATCCTGTCCGACCGCCAAGCCGGGCTCGACCGCATCCCGATCCCGGCGCTGCTCGCGACCGCCGCCGTGCACCATCATCTCATCCGCAAGGGCCTGCGCACCGCGGTCGGTCTCGTGGTCGAGACCGGCGAAGCGCGCGAGGTGCATCACTTCTGCTGTCTCGCGGGCTACGGCGCGGAGGCGATCAATCCCTATCTCGCCTTCGAGACGCTGATCGCCATGAAGGACGAGCTGCCGGAGAAGATCGACGAGAAGGAGATCGTCAAGCGCTACATCAAGTCGGTCGACAAGGGCATCCTCAAGGTGATGTCCAAGATGGGCATCTCGACCTATCAGTCCTATTGCGGCGCGCAGATCTTCGACGCGGTCGGCCTGCGCAGCGATTTCGTCGACGAGTTCTTCTTCGGCACGGCGACACGCATCGAGGGCGTCGGTCTTGGCGAGATCGCCGAGGAGAGCACACAGCGCCACCGCGACGCGTTCGCCGAGGTGCCGGTGCTCACGCACGCGCTCGATGTCGGCGGCGAATACCTGTTCCGCATCCGCGGCGAGGCGCACGCCTGGTCGCCCGAGACGGTCGCGACCCTGCAGCACGCCGTGCGCGGCAATTCGCGCGACAAGTACCGCGCGTTTGCCAAGATCCTCAACGAGCAGGCGGAGAAGATTCTGACCATCCGCGGCCTGTTCAGCATCAGGACCGCGGCGGAAGACGGCCGCGCGCCGGTGCCGCTCGAGGAGGTCGAGCCCGCCAAGGACATCGTCAAGCGTTTCGCGACCGGCGCGATGTCCTACGGCTCGATTTCGCGCGAGGCGCACACCACGCTCGCCATCGCCATGAACCGGATCGGCGGCAAGTCGAACACTGGCGAGGGCGGCGAGGAGAGCGACCGCTTCAAGCCGCTGCCGAACGGCGACTCGATGCGCTCCGCGATCAAGCAGGTCGCGTCGGGCCGCTTCGGCGTTACCACCGAATATCTCGTCAACTCCGACGTGATGCAGATCAAGATGGCGCAGGGCGCAAAGCCCGGCGAGGGCGGACAATTGCCCGGCCACAAGGTCGACGCGACGATCGCCAAGGTGCGCCACTCGACGCCGGGCGTAACGCTGGTCTCGCCGCCGCCGCATCACGACATCTACTCGATCGAGGATCTGGCGCAGCTCATCTACGACCTGAAGAACACGAACCCGACCGCCGACGTGTCGGTGAAGCTCGTCTCGGAAGTCGGCGTCGGCACGGTCGCGGCCGGCGTCTCCAAGGCGCGCGCCGACCATGTGACGATCTCCGGTTTCGAGGGCGGCACGGGCGCGAGCCCGCTCACCTCCTTGAAGCACGCCGGTAGCCCCTGGGAGATCGGTCTCGCCGAGACCCATCAGACCCTGGTGACGAACCGGCTGCGCAGCCGCATCGCCGTGCAGGTCGACGGCGGCATCCGCACCGGGCGCGACGTCGTGATCGGCGCGATGCTCGGCGCCGACGAGTTCGGCTTCTCGACCGCCCCATTGATCGCGGCCGGCTGCGTGATGATGCGCGTGTGCCATCTCAACACCTGCCCGGTCGGTGTCGCGACGCAGGACCCAGTGCTGCGCAAGCGCTTCGTCGGCCAGCCCGAGCACGTCATCAACTACTTCTTCTTCGTCGCCGAGGAAGTGCGCGAGCTCATGGCCGAGCTCGGCTATCGGCGGTTCGACGAGATGATCGGGCAGATTCAGATGCTCGACCGCCGCAAGCTGATCGAGCACTGGAAGGCCAAGGGCCTCGACTTCTCCCGCCTGTTTACCAAGCCCGACGTGCCGGCAAGCGTCGGCATCTTCCATAGCGAATTGCAGAACCATCATCTCGAGCACGTGCTCGACCGCCGGCTGATCGCGCAGGCGCAATCGGCGATCGACCGCGGCGCGCCGGTCAAGATCGAGGAGCCGATCGCGAGCGTGAACCGTGCCGCGGGCGCGATGCTGTCAGGGGCGGTCGCCAAGATCTACGGCCACACGGGACTTCCCGACGATACCATCCACGTGAAGCTCAAGGGCACCGCGGGCCAGAGCTTCGGCGCCTGGCTCGCGCGCGGCATCACCTTCGAGCTCGAAGGCGAAGCCAACGACTATGTCGGCAAGGGCCTCTCGGGCGGACGCATCATCGTTTACCCGGCGCGCGAGGCCACTCGCATTGTGCCGGAAGAGTCGATCATCATCGGCAACACGGTGCTCTACGGCGCGATCGAGGGCGAATGCTATTTCCGCGGCATCGCGGGCGAGCGCTTCGCGGTGCGCAACTCGGGCGCCATCGCGGTGGTCGAGGGCGCGGGCGACCACTGCTGCGAATACATGACCGGCGGCGTCGTGGTTGTGCTCGGCCGCACCGGGCGCAATTTCGCCGCCGGCATGTCGGGCGGCATCGCCTATGTGCTCGACGAGGACGGCGGCTTTGAGAAGCGCTGCAACATGTCGATGGTGGAGCTCGAGCCGGTGCTCGAAGAAGAGAATGCGAGCTGGGCGCATTATCACGCAGCCGGCGATCTCGATCACCACGGCCGCGTCGATGTCATGAGCGACATGAGCCGCTATGACGCCGAGCGTCTGCACCAGCTCATCGCCAATCATGCGCGCCATACGAGCTCCAAGCGCGCGAAGGACATCCTGGCGGCCTGGAACGACTACCTGCCGAAATTCCGCAAGGTGATGCCGGTCGAATATCGGCGCGCGCTGGCCGAATTGAAGGCGATCGAAGTGCCGATCCCGCCGCTCGCGGCGGCCGGGGCGTGATGCAAACGAAGTAGTTGGGGCGGGCGTAGGCCGGATGGGTAAGGTCACAGGTTTTCTGGAAATCGACAGGCAGGACCGGCGCTACAAGCCGGCTTCCGACCGCATCCGGCATTTCAAGGAATTCATGATCCCGCTGTCGCAGGAGGCGACGAAGGATCAGGCGGCGCGCTGCATGAATTGCGGCATTCCCTACTGCATGGGGACCGGAGCGCTGACACCTGGCACGCCGGGCTGCCCGGTGAATAACCAGATCCCGGACTTCAACGACCTTGTCTATCGCGGCGACTGGAAGAACGCCCTCTACAATCTGCACTCGACCAACAATTTCCCGGAATTCACCGGCCGCGTGTGCCCAGCGCCGTGCGAGGCCGCCTGCACGCTCAACCTGATCGAGACGCCGGTCACCATCAAGACGATCGAATGCGCGATCGTCGACCGCGGCTGGCTGGAAGGCTGGATCACGCCCGAGCCGCCGTCGCACAAGACCGGCAAGAGGATTTCGGTGATTGGCTCAGGTCCCGCCGGCATGGCATGCGCGCAGCAGCTCGCGCGCGCGGGCCATGAGGTGCACCTGTTCGAGAAGTTCGCCCGCGCCGGCGGCCTGCTCACCTACGGCATTCCCGACTTCAAGATGGAGAAGACCCACGTCGCAAAGCGCGTCGCCCAGATGGAAGCGGAAGGCGTCGTGTTCCACTACGGCGCCCATGTCGGCGTCTCGATGCCGGTCGAGCGCGTGACCGAGGGCTTCGATGCCGTGGTGCTGACTGGCGGCGCTGAGCACTCGCGCGATCTGCCGGTTCCGGGCCGCGATCTCGGCGGCGTCCATTTCGCGATGGATTACCTGCCGCAGCAGAACCGCCGCGTGGCGAACGAGCCTCCAGGCGATGCACCGCCGATCAGCGCGGCACGCAATCACGTCGTGGTGATCGGCGGCGGCGACACCGGTTCCGACTGCATCGGCACGGCCATTCGCCAGGGCGCGCTCAGCGTGACCAATTTCGAGATCATGCCGAAGCCGCCCGAGCACGAGGAGAAGCTCCTCACCTGGCCGAACTGGCCCTTGAAGCTGCGCACTTCATCCAGCCACGAGGAGGGTGCCGAGCGCGACTTCTCGGTCCTGACGCAGAAGTTTGTCGGCGAGCACGGGCAGGTACAGAAGCTTCAATGCATCCGCTGCGACAATAAGTTCCAGCCGATCCCCGGCACCGAGTTCGATCTCAAGGCCGACCTGGTGCTGCTCGCGATGGGCTTCGTGCATCCGGTGCATGAGGGGATGATCAAGACGCTCGGTCTCGATCTCGATCAGCGCGGCAACGTCAAGGCCGACACCAACCAGTACCAGACCTCGAACCCGAAGATCTTCGCGGCCGGCGACATGCGGCGTGGCCAGTCGCTGGTCGTGTGGGCGATCCGCGAGGGCCGCCAGGCCGCGCATGCGGTCGACAAGTACCTGATGGGTTCGACCGACCTGCCGAGGTAGCGGAGCGATGCCAGGAAAAGTGGGGACCGGTCCGTCCGGCATCGCGACAAAATAAAAGAAGGCGCCTCACCTCCCCTTGAAAAGGGGAGGTCGGCCGCCGAAGGCGGGTGGGTGGGGATCAGGCGGCGAAGCCGCCGCGGACCCCCGCCCCGACCCTCCCCTCTCAGGAGAGGGAGCACGCCGAGTTTGTGGCTCTACCGCCCGAACCAATTGCCGAAGAAAGACGGCGTATTGTCGCGATTTGTGCGCTGCTGCCGCTGCGGTTCGGGCTGCTGCGCGAACGGCCGCCACCAACTGTCCGTGGTGCGCTGCTGTTGTTGTTGCTGCTGCTGCTGAACCCGCTGCGGGTTCGGCGCGACCGCGAACGACCGCGGTGTGATCGCCGGCGCCGCTGCGACCGGCGCCGGCGGTGTGACCGGCACCGGGGGCGGCAGCACCGGATCGGGTGGCAGCGCGCCCGTCGCGGTCGCAACGTCGCGGCGCGGCCAAGCGAAGTCGTCGGCGCGACCGGGCGGTGCCTCGACGGGTTCGCCGCGCACCAGCACGCGCGCCGCGACCGAATCCGCCTTGGCCGCAGGGATCGGCGCGGCCCCGAGCAGCGCCGTGTCGCCGTTCTGTGCCGGCGCGGTGAGCGACATGACCGGGCTCGCGATCGGCTTTGCGGCCTGTTGCGGGCCCTTCACCTCAGGCTCCGGTTCCGGCAGCGGCGTCGCGACCGGCAGGGCCCGCGCCTGCATCACGCGCCGGATTTCGCGCTCGACATAATGGGCGAGCTTGCGCGCGCCGTAGCGGGTGAAATTCACGCCGTCGCCGGTGCGCAGCCGCCGTGTCTGCCCCTCGAAATCGGCGCCGTATTGGCTGAAATTGCCCGCGTCGTCGACAAAGCCGTCCCAGATGTCGATGTAGACGATGCCCGCCTTTTCGGCGCGGGCGCGGAACAGATCGTTGAGGTACACCATCTCCGAAGTTGCACGCGTTCCGCGGATCGACGGCAGGCCGACCCAGAACACCGGCACGCCCCGGCTCTTGAGCACCGCGATCGTCTCATCGATACGCCTGGAATAGAGCTCGCCCCATTTATCGGTACGGAACTCGTGAACCATGCTGCCGGCGGACGGCGCGTCCGGCTCGGGGGTCTGCTGATCGTCCTGCGGGGCCGTATCCGGCGGCGGCGCCTCGGCGTCCCTCTCCGGCGCGGGCTTGGGCGCGGCGGCCGCCTGCTGCGGGTTCTGCTGCGCTGGCGGCGGTGAGGTAGCCGGTCCCTTCTGGGCGGACTGCGGCGGGGTGACGGGTGCCTTCTGCGCCGGATTGCGCGGCGGCGCGGGCAGCTTTTCGCGGATCCCACGCCGGTCCGAGAGGCCGATCATCATCACCACGTAGTCGGGCTTGTCCGCCGCGAGCATGTCGCGCGCCTGCTGCGGCCAGTCGAAGGACTCGTTGCGAGTCTCGATCCGGATCAGTCCGGTCTGCGCGCGCGCCTTGCGCAGGATGCCGATCTCGGGCGTCTCGGCGAACGCCTCTTCGAGACCAAAGGCGAGCCAGTCGGCGATTGCGTCGCCGAACACCGCGACGTTGACGGTCGGCGGGGTGGCGGGCGGCTTCGGCGGCGGCGGACGCGTCGGATCGACCTGGACCTGCCGCGGCTGACGCTGCTGGTCCGGAAACGCCTGGAACGGCGAATAAGGCTGTTGCTGCGGCTGCTGCTGTGGCTGCTGCCATTGAGGTTGCTGCCACTGCGGCTGCGGTTGCCACATCCGGTTCCGCCGGTCCTGAAGCTGCGGGAACCGCTCGTCCACGACCTGCGCGGCGGCCGGATGCGCCAGCGTCAGCGCGCAGACAAACACCGCCGCCTCGGCGAGCCCACACAGGAGCACGCTGAGCCGTCCCGTTCTGGCGGATTTCACAGCCTTTTCGGCCGGCATCATGCCCTCGATCGGCGCGCCCCCTTAAGGCAGCGCCGGGGGCGGACAATCGGCCATCAGCCGGGGAAAAATGTCAACTTGAAGATCGCGATAGGGTTGCCGGCGCCGAACGCCAGCCTCACGGGCCGCGCAGGCGATCCAGCAGCGACGCCGTGGCAAAACCGTCCGGAATGAGGCCATTCCGGGCCTGGAAATCCCGCACCGCCGTGCGGGTCTTGGCGCCGAGCCGGCCATTGGGCTCGCCGATATCGAAGCCCCGGTCGGCAAGCCGCTGCTGCAGTTCCAGCCGCTCCGTACGGCTCAGCACCCGCTCGTCGCGCGGCCATGCTTGCGCGATCGGTCCGCCGCCGCGCAGCCGATCGGCGAGGTGGCCGATCGCGAGCGCATAGGCCTCGGCCGGGTTGTACTTCATGATCACGCGAAAGTTGTCGAGCATTAGGAAGCTCGGGCCCCGTGCGCCGGCCGGCACGAACAGATAGGCGCGGTCGCCCGCGCGCGGAAACGCGCCGCCGCCGACGCGCTGCACGCCCATCCGCGCCCATTCGGCCAGCGTCAATCGATGCGCCGGGTCCGCCAGCATGTAATTGAAGCCTTGCGGCACCATGACCTCATAGCCCCAGGTCTGCCCCGTGACCCAGCCGGCCTTCTTGAGATGGTTCGCCGTGGACGCAACGATGTCCGGCACCGACTCGACGACGTCGCGTCGTCCGTCGCCGTCGAAGTCGACCGCGTAGCGCTTGAACGCCGTCGGCATGAACTGCGTCGCGCCGAAGGCGCCGGCCCACGATCCGCGCAGCAACTCGGGCTTCACGTCGCCGCGATGCAGGATTTCCAGCGCCGCCAGGAATTCGTCCTTGAAATAGGCCTGCCGCCGGCCGACACAGGCGAGTGTCGCGGTCGAGCGGATCACCGGCCGATCGCCGGCGACAGCCCCGTATTTCGTCTCAATGCCCCAGATCGCCACGATCGTGTAGCGGTCGACGCCGTAGGCCTTCTCCACCGCGGCGAATGTCGGCTCGTACTGCTTGAGAATGTCGCGGCCCTTGGCGATGCGCTCATCATTGACGAGCGCATCGATGTAATCCCAGAACGCCTTGGTGAACTCCGGCTGCGCGTCCATGAGGTCCATGATGCGCAGGTCCGGTTCGAGGCCGGCGGTGAAGCGCTCGAAGCTTGCGCGCGAGATATTGCGGCGCGCCGCGTCCGGCCACATCCGCTCGATGCAGTTCTTGAAGTCCGCGACCGCCGCGAGGATCGCGTCCGGCTGC
Source organism: Hyphomicrobiales bacterium (assembly GCA_003140315.1). Lineage (GTDB taxonomy): Bacteria > Pseudomonadota > Alphaproteobacteria > Rhizobiales > Xanthobacteraceae > PALSA-894. The sequence goes on along the minus strand of PLJS01000250.1, from coordinate 51,649 downwards.
ATCAGCGGATGGCCGGAGGCGCCAGGCTCGCCGCTCCAGGATTGCTGCTGGTTAGGGATCGATCCGGTAATGGCCGACGTCGGGCGCGGATAGCGATCGTCGGTCTGCGCGAGCGCAGCCGTCGCGCCGACAGCCGCGAACGCCGCCGCGGCGGCGAGCCGGCCGAGCATCCGCACCTTGGTATCGCGACCCCGCATATCGATCCCGCTGCCCGGCCTTGTTGCCGGGAACATAGGGCAACAGATAGGGTTTCCCGGATGTTAACGCACGGCACTTACCACGGCCGCACGCGGCATCCCGCCACGGCGCCAAAGCTCTTTCCGGTCAGTCAGCCCTCATGAACCCCATTCGCAAGGCTGTTTTCCCCGTTGCCGGCCTCGGCACGCGCTTTCTTCCGGCCACCAAGGCGATGCCGAAGGAGATGCTGACCGTGGTCGACCGGCCGCTGATTCAGCATGTGGTCGACGAGGCGCGCGAGGCCGGGATCGAGCACTTCATTTTCGTCACCGGCCGCAACAAGGGCGTGATCGAGGATCACTTCGACCTGCAGTACGAGTTGGAGCGGACGCTCGCCGAACGGGGCAAGACGGCCGAGCTCTCCGTGCTCGCGCAGGCACAGCCTGCCGCCGGGGCTACGTCCTTCACGCGCCAACAGTCGCCGCTCGGCCTTGGTCACGCGGTGTGGTGCGCGCGCGACCTGATCGGCCGCGAGCCGTTCGCCGTGATCCTTCCCGACGTGCTGGTCAAAGCGAAAAAGAGCTGCCTCGGCCAGATGATCGAGGTCTATCGCAAGATCGGCGAGGCCGCGAACATCATCGCGGTCGAGGAAGTGCCGAAGGAGGCCGTGTCGTCCTACGGCGTCGTCGGCGTCGGCGAGCGCAAGGGCCAGTCGTTCCGCATCACCGGCATGGTGGAGAAGCCAAAGCCCGCCGACGCGCCATCGAACCTCATCATCACCGGACGCTACATCCTGCAGCCGGAGATCCTCGACCTGCTCGGGACCCAGCAGAAAGGCGCCGGCGGCGAAATCCAGCTCACCGACGCGATGCTGCGGCTCCTGGAAAAGCAGCCGGGTTACGGCTTCCAGTTCGAGGGCCGCACGTTCGATTGCGGCTCGAAGCTCGGCTTCCTGGCGGCGAATGTCGCCTACGCGCTCGATCGCCCCGACATCGCGCCGGCCTTCCGGGCGGAATTGAAGCGGTTGCTGGGGTAGCCTTAGCGCTGCAGCCGCACGCCGAGCAGATAGACGGTCGCGTTGTAATTGACGCCGACCGGCGTGGTCGAACGCAGCCACTCCTCGCGCACTTCTGCCTTGATCTGCGCCACGCGATTGATCTTGTAGATGAGCGAACCCGAAACCGAATAGCGGTCGTCCTTGCGATCCGACCCGACATAATCGTCGAAGCCGTAGTTGAACTTGAGCGAGCCGACGAGCCAGCGTCGGAACGCGTGCTCGACCTCGAGCCCGGTATTGCGCGTGAACACGCCCGAGGTACCCGGAACCGTCGTCTCCTGCGCGATCGTGTTCGCCGTCAGCTTGATGTTGGTGAGCGCGCTCATGGCGTAGACGAGGGAAGCATCGAGCGTGATGCCGTTAAGATCGGACAGGCTCGGGTCCTTGTAGGTGCGGTCGAGATAGCCGAGCGCGATCTCGCCGGTGAGCTTGCGCGAAAACTCGAACGTGCTGCCGGCCTTGGCGTACCAGCCGGTCGAGTCGCGGTCGAAGCCGGTACGGTCGAGCGCTTCGTCGTGGACGCGAGTGTCGGCGCCGCCCTCCACGAACGGCTTCAAGCCCGGCATCAGATCGTAGGACACACGCAAGGTCCCGCCATAGCGATTGAAGTCGCGGTCGTCGTTGCTCTGGCTCGTCCCGTCGGTGAAGTGCGAGTCCTGATATTCGGTGCGCTCGACCGTGCCTTTCACGGTGAATTCGACTCGATTGAAGCGCTGCGTGATGCCGAACGTGCCGCCGAGCGTCGTGAAAATCGGAAATCGCGTCAGGCCCGCCTGGATGTTGGGACTGCCGGGATTGTCGGTACCGACCTGGAAGATGCCTTCGAGGATGAGGCGGGTGTCGCGCGTCACGTCGATACGGCCGGTGACCTTGCCGTCGAAGCTCGGCCGGTCGAGTTCCGGCGTTGCCTCATAAGTGGTGTAGCTGCCGCGCAGCGTCGCGGTCACCTCATGGCGCTCCCAGTCGGACTTCGCGATCAATTCCGGCGCGTAGACCTGGAACCACGAGGCACGCCCATCCGGTACGCGGCCCGGATTGGTGTCGTAGCCGCCCGTCACCTCGACCGCCGGCAGCAGCAGGAATGCCCCATAGCGCAGCCCGATCGGCGCGAACGGGTCATCCTCGGCCGTGGTGCGCCGGCGCAGCAAGGTCGCCTGCGTCGGTGAAAGGTTGGCGGTGTTGACGACGGTCGTATCGCCGTCTGCGGCCGCCGAGGCCGGTACGCGCACCAGCGAGGACGGCCGCGTGGGCGTGGGCGGCGCCGCGATGCTGCCGGTCACGGTTGAAGCCGGCGTCGTGGTCGGCGGCGTTGTCGTCGTCGATGACTGTGTCGTGTTCGTCGCGCCCGTGGTCGCCGATGTCGCGGGCGTGGTCGCGCCCGACAGGCTTGGCAGCCCCGACGCAAGCGGCGGCGCCAGCGACAGCGGCGCCGGCTGCGGCGGCGTCGTGGCGCTCGCCGGGCGCCCGCTCGGTCTCAAGGCCGGCCGCAGCTTGCGCCGCGGCCGGTTCGTTGAATCGAACCCGGTCGTCCCCGCCCCGAACGCCGGCGGATTGCCGAAGCCTATGGCCGGCCGGTCGCCGACATTCGCGCGGTCGGTCGCGGGACGCGTCGGTCTGCGGTCGGGTCGCGTGCCATCGTCATTGTCGTCGAGGATTCGGCGCAACGCTCCGGGCGCAGCCGGGTCCGTCGTCTGCGCCGACGCGTGGAACGCCGCCAGCGCGGACACGATCGCACCAACGCCGACCGACGCGACAAGACGAGTGGGACGAGAACGCCACACGTGCGATACCCTCGCGGCCGCGCGGAGCACGGCCTATGGTTAACGGATGTAAAACGAGGATGGTTAACGGCCGGTTGAGGGGCGGTCGCCGGAGGTTCCGAACCATGCTATTGGGGCGCTTGCCTCTTGCGCCCCGGTCGAGTTGAAAGTTCCGCGATGGCGAAGCCGAAACCAGAAGCCAGCGACCGCACACGCGCGCGTGCGCTGATCGACTCGACGCTGCGCACGCTTGAAGCCGAAGCCGGCGGCATCGCGGCGCTGGTCGCCGCCGTCAACGACGGGCTCGCCCAGCCGATTACGGCAGCACTCGACCTGATCCGCGCGGCGCGCGGCCGTCTGATCGTCACCGGCATGGGTAAATCCGGCCACGTCGCCCACAAGATCGCCGCGACCTTCGCGTCGACCGGCACGCCCGCCTTCTTCGTGCATCCCGCCGAGGCAAGCCACGGCGACCTCGGCATGATCACCGCCGACGACGTCATCATGGCGCTGTCCTGGTCGGGCGAGACCGCGGAACTCAAAGACCTGATCAACTATTCGCGCCGCTTCCGCATCGGCCTCATCGCCGTGACGGCAGACGCCGACTCAACGCTCGCGAAATCCGCCGACGTGGTGCTCACTTTGCCGCAGGCGCGCGAGGCCTGTCCACACAACCTCGCGCCGACCACCTCCTCGCTGATGCAGCTTGCGCTCGGCGACGCGCTCGCGGTCGCGCTGCTGGAGAGCCGCGGCTTCACAGCGCTGAAATTCCGCGAGCTGCATCCCGGCGGGCGCCTCGGCGCGAAGCTCACCTTCGTGCGCGATGTCATGCACACGGGCAACGCGATTCCGCTGATCGCACTCGGCGAATCCATGGCCGATGCCATCGTCGAGATTACGGCGAAAGGCTTCGGCTGCGTCGGGATCACGGCGCCCGACGGCAAGCTCGCAGGCATCATCACCGACGGCGACTTGCGCCGACACATGGGCCCCGGCCTGCTTGCCGCGACCGTCGACCAGGTGATGACGAAGCGGCCGAAGACCATCAGCAGCGATCAGCTCCTGGGCGAGACGATCGAGCTCTTGAATTCATCCAAGATCACGGCCGTGATCGTGGTCGACGCCGACGCGCCGGTCGGCATCGTGCACCTGCATGATTTGTTGCGGGCGGGGGTGGCGTAAGCCTCTCCTTCTTTCCCTCTCCCCGCGCAGCGGGGAGAAGGAAAAAGGCTACGCCGGCTCGACCATCAGCATCGCGGCGTCGGCACGCGCGACCTTGACGCGGCTGCCGGCCGGGCAATCGGGGCCGGTGACGCGCCAGATCGAGTCGTCGATCTTCACCGTGCCATTGCCGCCGACGATCGGCTTCTCCAGCGTAAACACGCGCCCGACGTAGCCTTCGGTGCGGCGATTGAGGAACGGCCGGTCCGGCGCCTTCCCGCCCGGCCTGCCGATGCGCCACCACACGACGAACGAGAGCAACGCCAGCACCGCGAACGCGACAAGCTGGAACTGCCATCCCCAGTCGATACCGAGCGAGAGCGCGCCCACGGCCGCGGCCGACAGGCCGAGCCAGAGGAAGAACGTGCCCGGCACCATGACCTCGATCGCAAGCAGCACGCCGGCGAGGATGAACCAGTTCCAGATGCCGAGCGAAGAGAGATAAGAGACGATGTTGGACGACATGACACTGCCTGTTCAGCTCAGGGTTCAGCTTGAGGGCGGCGTATAGCCGGGCGTGGTGAAGCCGGCCGGCGGACCCGACGGGCGGCGCGGCGCGGTAGGCGATGCGCTCCTGTGAGCACCATCGTCGCCACCGCCGAATGTGGCTCGCGCGATCTCGCCGATGCCGGCAAGCGAGCCGAGCACGGCCGTCGCCTCCATCGGCACGATCAGCACCTTTTGGTTTGGCGAGGTTGCGAGCTTGCCGAACGCCTCGATGTATTTCTGCGCCACGAAATAGTTGAGCGACGCGACGTCGCCCTTGGCGACGGCGGCGCTCACCACCTCGGTCGCCTTGGCTTCGGCCTGCGAAAGGCGTTCACGCGCTTCGGCGTCGCGGAACGCCGCTTCGCGCCGGCCCTCGGCTTCGAGGATCTGCGACTGCTTGGCGCCTTCAGCCTTCAGGATCGCCGATTGGCGCTGGCCTTCGGCTTCGAGGATGACCGCGCGCTTCTCGCGCTCGGCCTGCATCTGCCGGCCCATCGACTGCACCAGGTTGGCGGGCGGCACGATGTCCTTGATCTCGATGCGGTTGACCTTGACGCCCCACGGCGACACCGCGGCGTCCACAACGCGCAACAGCCGCTCGTTGATCTCGTCGCGGTGCGACAGCATCTGGTCCAGGTCCATCGCGCCCATGACCGAACGGATGTTGGTCATGGTGAGCTTGACGATGGCCTGATCCAGATAGGCGATCTCGTAGCTCGCCTTGGCGGCGTCGATCACCTGGAAGAACGCGAGCCCATCGACTGTGACGGTCGCGTTATCCTTGGTGATGACATCCTGCTGCGGGATGTCGATCGCCTGCTCCATCATGTTCATCTTGCGGCCGATCCGATCGAAATACGGCACGATCAGATTGAGGCCGGGCTGCAGCGTGTTGGTGTAACGGCCGAACCGCTCGACCGTCCAATTGTAGCCTTGCCCAACCGTTTTCACGGCGGCGAACAGAGTGATCACGGCAAGGCCGACAATCACGAGCACGAAGACGTCAAAGCCGAACAGCATGGCAACCCCCAGGGTGGCGGCGAAAGCGGTAAAATGGTGCCTCCGCCAGGACGTGGAACACGTGGGTATCGATTGAGGAGAGATTGTGTCCTTGCGTCAGACCCAACCTTGCAACTCGCGTGTGACCACATGGGCAATCACCGCCATGCCGGCTTCGCTGTCGTTGAGACACGGGATGGCGGCGAAGTTCACGCCGCCGTGATGGTGGAAGATCTCGGCGTTCTCCCCGGCGATCTCCTCCAGCGTCTCCAGGCAGTCGGCGGTGAACCCCGGCGTCACGATCGCGAGGTTCTTCACGCCGCGCTCCGCAAGACCTTTCACCGTCACATCGGTGTACGGCTGGAGCCATTCGGCGATGCCGAAGCGCGACTGGAACGTCAGCATGAATTGCTCATCGCTCAGCCCGAGGCGCGCTTGCAGAAGCCGCGCAGTTTTGGCGCAATGACAATGATAGGGATCGCCCTTGAGGAGATAATCCTTCGGCACACCATGGAATGACGCAAGGATCACCTTTGGCTTGAACGCGAGCTTCCGTAGTTCCGCTTCGAGCGATACCGCGAGCGCCTCGATATAGACCGGATCGTCGTGCCACGACGGCGCGATGCGCACGCTCGGCTGCCAGCGCATGGTCTTGAGCACGTCGAACGACTTGTCGGCGACGGTCGCGGTCGTGGCGGCGGAATACTGCGGATAGAGCGGCACGATCAGGATGCGCTGGCAGCCCGCCCGCTGCATCGCATCGAGGCGCGAGGCGATCGACGGATTGCCATAGCGCATCGCCCAGTCGACCATGATGCGCGCATCGAGCGCCGCGAGCATACTTGCGAGCTTCTCGACCTGCGCGCGCGTGATCGTCTTCAGCGGCGATTCGTCGCGCTCGCGATTCCAGATCTTGTCGTAGTCGCGCCCCTTGCGGCTCGGCCGGATGGTGAGGATGACCAAGTTGAGCGCGAGCCACCACTTGAGGCGGTTCTCCTCGATGACGCGCGGATCGGAGAGGAACTCCTTCAGATACCGCCGCATCGACCAGTAGTCGGTCGCGTCCGGCGTGCCGAGATTGACGATGAGCACGCCGATCCGCTCCGCCGCGACGGGCGGATGACCCTGCGGCCGCGCGAGCTCCGCGGCTTCAGGCGTGGCGGTCAAGCTTTCGTTCATCGCGGCCGCGGTCCGTGGCAAATGGCGTGTGGCGGTCTATCTTACACGCATGTTAAGGGACGGGCAGTCACAACGCCAAAGACATCATGTTCAGCCGCCGAACGTTCCTTGCATCGCTCGTCTCAACCATCGCGTCGCTCGCGGCATGGCGTCCCGCCTGGGCGCAAACGAAACACGTGGCGGAGGTGACGTTCGTCCTGTTCAACGACATCTATCTGATGGGCGATCAGCCATTCCCCGACGGCAAGTCGCGCGGCGGGTTCGCGCGTCTCGCCGCCGTGGTGAAGGCGGAACGCGCGAAGGGACGCATCGTGATCGTGGCACATGGCGGTGACACGATCTCACCCTCGGTGACGTCGGGCTTCGACCAAGGCGCCCACATCATCGCGCTCACCAACATGATCGCGCCCGACATCTTCGTGCCGGGCAATCACGAATTCGACTTCGGCAAGGCGGTGTTCCTGCAGCGCATGAAGGAGGCGACGTTCCCGCTCTACTGCGCCAATCTGCGCGATGCCGACGGCGCATCCCTCCCAGCCTTCAAGGACCGCGCGATGCTCGACGTCGGCGGTGTGCGCATCGGGCTGACCGGTCTCGCTTATGAGCAGTCCGCGCGCATGTCCTCGCCCGAGGATTTGAAGTTCGCCTCGACCTTCGCGACCACCAAGGAACAGGCCGCCGCGCTGCGCCGGGAGGGCGCCGACTTCGTGGTAGCGGTCCTGCATTGCAATCGCGGCGACGCGCTCGCGCTGCAATCGACCGGCGCCGCCAATCTCATGCTCACCGGCCACACGCATGATCTCTTCGTCAATTTCACGGGTGATTGCGCCATCACCGAATCCGGCTACGACGCGCATCACGTGACCGCGATCGACGCGACGATCACGGTGCGCGAGGACGGCGCCAAGCGCGCGATGAGCTGGTGGCCGCAGTTCCGCGTCATCGACACCGCGACCGTCACGCCCGACCCGGAGGTCGCAGCCAGCGTGGCGCGCTTCGAATTCGCGGTCAGCGCGCAGATGAGTGCGCCGATCGCAACCACGGCTGTGCCGCTCGACAGCCGCGCCGCGGTCGTGCGCACGCGCGAAGCCGCGATCGGCAACCTGTTCGCCGACGCGATGCGCGCCTCGACGCATGCCGACGCCGCGGTGCTCAACGGGGGCGGCATTCGCGCCGCCAAGACCTACGCGCCGGGAGATACGATCTCGCTGCGCGATATCCTGGCCGAGCTGCCGTTCAGCAACCGCATCGTCCTCGTGGAGATGTCTGGCCGCGAGCTCAAGCGCGCGATGGAGAACGGCCTGAGCCTGCTGCCGAGCGCCGCCGGCCGCTTTCCCCAAGTGTCCGGCATCGCGCTCGAATTCGATGGCGCGCGCGAGGCCGGCAGCCGGATCGTCTCGATGCAAGTCGCCGGCGCGCCGCTTGCCGAGGACAAGAGCTACAGGGTCGCAATCCTGGACTTCCTGGCGCGCGGCGGCGACGACTACGCGATGTTCCATGACGCAAAGCGCGTGACGCCCGACAACGACGCGCCGCTGCTCGTCAACGAGGTCGCCGACTACGTGCGCAAGCTCGGGACGGTGAACAGCGTGGTGGAGGGGCGCACCGCGGCGAGGTGATTAGCCCACCGGCCGCTCGTCCGCGATCACCTTGCCGTCGTTCGGCAGCGAGGCGGGTGGAACGAGCGTCACCGCCCCCTTCAGCTTCGTGACCGATTGCAGCGTCGCCGCGATTGCGTCGGCGAGCCCGGCGTTTCCGTTCGCACACTCGGCGGCGAGAATCATCGCATCCTGCTCGCCCTCGCGCGTCACCGTGAGCCGCACGCGCGCAAGCTCCGGATGGCGCTTTGCGACCTCGGCGACCTGTTCGGGCCGCACGAACATGCCTTTGACCTTCGTGGTCTGGTCGGCGCGGCCCATCCAGCCCTTGATGCGAGTGTTGGTGCGCCCGCACGCCGAAGTGCCGGCCAGCACCGCCGAGAGATCACCGGTCGCAAGGCGGATCATCGGATAGCCGGGATTGAACGTGGTGACGACCACCTCGCCGACTTCGCCGTCGGAGACCGGATCGCCGGTGCCCGGCCGCACGATTTCGAGGATCGCGTTTTCGTTGACGATCATACCTTCAGGCGCATCGCTCTCGTAGGCGATGACGCCGGCCTCGGCGACCGCATAGCATTGCTTCACCGCGACGCCGCGCTCGCCCAGTTCCTTGCGCAGCGACGGCGGCAGTGCGGCGCCTGTGACGAGCCCGCGCTTGAACGACGACGCATCCTTGCCGGCCTTCGCGGCGGCATCGAGCAGGATTTTCAGGAAATCCGGCGTGCCGACATAGGCGGAAGGCTTGAACTGCGCGGCCGCGTCGAGTTGCGCTTCGGTGTTGCCGACGCCGCCCGGGATCACCGCGCAGCCGAGCACGTGCGCACCATCCTCGAAGAAGAACGCAGCCGGCGTCAGGTGATAGGAAAAGCAGTTGTGCACCACATCGCCGGCGCGGATGCCGGCCGCGAACAAAGCTCGCGCGCAGCCGCCGGCGTCGTGGCCGTGGCTTTCCGGCTCGAAGATCGGTCCCGGCGACATGAATAGCCGCTTCGCCTGGCCGGGCGGCGTTACATTGAAGCCACCGAACGGCGGGGTGTCCTTCTGCAGGCCGAGCAACGACGATTTGCGCAACAGCGGCAGCTTCGCCAGCACGGCGCGGCTCGTGATCGTCTTCGGATCGACGCCCGCGAGATACCGCGCCCAGCCCGGTGCGGCCATCGCGTTTGCGATCGCGGCAGGAAGGCGCGCGAAGAGGTCGGCCTCGCGCGCGGCGGGTTCGCGGATTTCGAGGGAGTCGAAGTGATCTTGCGTCATGGCCATGCCTTCGCGGAACACACAACGTCGTCATCCTGAGGCGCCCGGCGAAGCCGGGCCTCGAAGGATGGCCGCACGCACCGAACAAGCGCCGTCGCCCTTCGAGGCTCGCTTCGCTCGCACCTCTGGGTGACGGCTAAGCCAGCCAGCGCTTCCTGCGCTTGTAATGCTTCACGTCGCGGAACGACTTGCGCTTGCCTTCGGCGACGCCGAGGTAGAACTCCTTCACGTCCTCGTTCTCGCGCAGCGCCTTGGCCTCGCCATCCATCACGACGCGGCCATTCTCCAGGATGTAGCCGTACTTGGCGTATTTGAGCGCCTGGAACGTGTTCTGCTCGGCGAGCAGGAACGACACGCCTTCCCTCTCGTTGAGGTCACGCACGATCTGGAAGATTTCCTCCACGATCTGCGGCGCGAGCCCCATCGAGGGCTCATCGAGCAGGATCATCTTCGGGCGCGCCATCAGGGCGCGGCCGATCGCGCACATCTGTTGCTCGCCGCCCGACGTGTAGCCGGCGAGCGAGGCGCGCCGCTCCTGTAGCCGCGGGAAATACGAATAGACGAGGTCAAGGTCGGCACGGATCGCCGCTTTGCCATCGCGCCGCGTGAACGCACCGGTCAGGAGATTCTCCTCGATGGTGAGATGGCCGAAGCAGTGCCGGCCCTCCATCACCTGGACGCAGCCGCGCCGCACGAGTTCGTTGGGCGAGCGTGCCTGCACCTCCTCGCCGTCGAACACGATCGCGCCCTTGGTGACCTCGCCGCGCTCGGAGTGCAGCAGGTTGGAAATCGCCTTGAGTGTCGTGGTCTTGCCGGCACCATTGGCGCCGAGCAGCGCCACGATGCCGCCCCTCGGCACGCCGAGCGATACGCCCTTCAACACGAGGATCACGTGATCGTAGATCACCTCGATGTTGGTGACGGTGAGAATGGCGTCCGTCGCAGCGGGGACGGTCGTGGTGTGCGCTGTGGCAGTCATCACGGGCTCCTACCCTCCCCCTTGTGGGAAGGGTCGGCGAGCGAAGCAAGCCGGGGTGGGGGTCGTTGGGTGAAAACGCCGCTCGACCCCCACCCCGCTCACCTCGTTACACTCGGTGAGCGACCCTCCCCACAAGGGGAGGGTAAAGAAAGATCAGCTCGACTTGTCGCACGGCTCGGTGCGCTTCGGCCAACCGGCGTTGGCTCCGACGTATTCCTTCGAGGCTGAATCGATCAGCGGATTGACCTTATCCTTGAGCGGAGCGATCCAGTCCGACGCCTTCACCCACTTCGTGCCGTCCCATTGCGCCATGAAGGCCGCGTTGTGGCCGTTGTGGTCCTGGCACGACACCGCCATCGGCGCCGCAAAGCCTTCCGCGCCGAGCTCCTTCAGACGCGCCGCCGTGATGGTGAGCGTCTCAAGACCCCGCCGCAGATCCTCGCCATTGATCACCTTCTTGCCGGTGATCTTCTGCGCGTTGCGGATCGCCTCGGCGATGATGATCGAGTTCAGCACGCCGCGATTGTAGAAGGTCTCGCCGACCTTATCCTTTGGCAACTGGCTCTTACCCTTGTCCACGACGTATTTGAGGATGTCCTGGATCACGGGGAAATTGGTGCCGGTTTGGTTGAAGCTCAGCGCCAGATACCCTTTGGCGCCCGGACCCGCCGGACGCGCGTCGTCGTCGCCGCCGGCCCACCACACGCCGACGAAGTGGTCCATCGGATAGTTGATCTTGATGGCTTCCTTGACGGCGGTCGGGTTCATCGCGCCGAAGCCCTGCATGTAGATCCAATCCGGGCGGTCGCGCCGCACGTTGAGCCAGAGCGACGACTGGTTCTGCGCCTCCGACGCCGTGACCGGATAGAGCTTCAGCTCGAAGCCGTAATCCTTCGCCAGCGACTCCAGCAGCGGGATCGGCTCCTTGCCGAACGGCGCGTCGAGATAGACGAGACCGACCTTCTTGCCCTTGAGCTTGTCGAGGCCGCCCTCCTTCTCGCCGATATACTTCACGAACATGGACGCGCCGTCCCAATAGGTCGCCGGCGGATTGAAGATCCAGGGGAAGTTGTTGCCGTCGGCCGAGGCCGAGAGACCATAGGCCATGGACAGGATCGGAATCTTGTCGACCCCGGCCTTGGGGATGATCTGCAGCGTGATGCCGGTCGAGTACGGATTGATGACGACCGGATTCTTCGACTTCACCTGCTCATAGCATTCGACACCTTTCTTGGTGTCGTAACCGGTCTCGCATTCTTCGACGATCAGCTTGGCGCCGCCGATGCCGCCGTCGCGCTCGTTGAGCATGTTGAGATAGTCGGCCATGCCGCTGCCGATCGGCGCGCCCGAGACCGCGAACGCCCCGGTGCGGTAGGTTAAGAGCGGGATGTAGATGCCCTCTTGCGCGCTCGCCGGCATGGCGGCCGCAACCGCCAGCGCCGTTCCCAACAGAAGATGTTTTAGTCGCATTGCTTCTCTCCCTTTATTCTAGCCGGCAGCTCGCGCTGCAGGTCTTCAATCGAGTGCCCCACAAGTTGCCTTGCCGAGCCGACCGGCCGCCGGAAGCGGCTCGGAATTGCGTGAAGTTTCGCACGTTTAGTACGGAAAAGGCCACACCCTCAGTTTCTGCTTTCCGATCTGCCACAGCCGCGCGAGCCCGTTCGGCTCGACGATCAGGAAGAAGATGATCAGCGCTCCGACGATCACATATTGGAGCTGCTCCACCGTCGAGGGATGCAGCGGCAAGCCGAGCGCCGGCGCGACCACGCGCAGCGCGATCGGCAGAATGAAGATCAGCGCGGCGCCGAAGAACGAGCCGGTCAGGCTGCCGAGCCCGCCGACGATGACCATGAACAGGATGAAGAAGCTCTGGTTCACGTCGAACACGGCGGACTCCGCGCCGCCATACCACAGGAACACCATCAGGGCGCCGGCAACGCCGCAGTAGAACGACGAGATCGCGAAGGCGAGCAGCTTGGTCGGCAGGAGGCGGATGCCGATCAGCTCGGCCGCGAGGTCCATGTCGCGCACCGCCATCCACATGCGCCCGATGCGTCCATGGACGAGGTTTGAGGCAAACCACGTCATCGCGACGACGATCGTCAGCACCACGAAATAACGCGTGAGCGAGGTCGCGGTCGCGCCGGTGACGGGAACGCCGAACAGGGTCCGGGTCGGGACTTCGATCGCGCCGGAGATGTTGTTGTTGTAGAGCCAGGGCACGCGGATGAAGCACCACGACAGGAAAAACTGCGCAGCGAGCGTGGCGACCGCCAGGTAAAAGCCCTTGATGCGCAGCGACGGCAGCCCGAAGAGGACGCCGACGGCCGCCGAGAAGAAACCCGATGCGATCACCCAGACGATGATGTTGACGCTCGGGAACAGCGTGGTGAGCTTGTAGCACGCATACGCGCCGACCCCCATGAAGGCGCCGGTGCCGAGCGAGATCAGGCCCGTATAGCCGGTCAGGATGTTGAGTCCGATCGCGGCGAGCGAAAAAACCAGGAACGGGATCAGCACCGCCTGCAGCATGAAGTCGTGGCTGGTGAGCGGCACGACGACGAAAGCCACGAACAGGACCACGATGAGGCCGATGCGGTCCTCGCGCAGCGCGAACACCGCCTCGTCGGCGGCGTAGCTCGTCTTGTACTGGCCAGCTTCGCGGTAGAGCATCGTGTCCTCAAATCCGCTCGATGATCCGCTCGCCGAACAGGCCCTGCGGCCGGTACAGCAGGAACAACAGCGCGATGACGTAGGCGAGCCAGCTCTCGATGCCTGACCCAAGCAGCGGGCCCCAATAGAATTCGCCGAGCTTCTCGCCGATCCCGATGATCAGGCCGCCGACGATCGCACCCGGGATCGACGTGAACCCGCCGAGGATCAGAACGGGAAGCGCTTTCAGCGCGATGATCTCCAGCGCGAACGACACTTCCGAGCGCGCGCCCCACATGATGCCGGTGGTGAGCGCCACGATGCCGGCCGCGAACCAGACCACGACCCAGATCTGTTCGAGCGAAATGCCGACCGAAAGCGCGGCCATGTGGCTGTCGGCGACTGCGCGCAGCGCGCGGCCGATGCGCGTCCTCTGGAAGAAGATCGCGAGCGTTGCCACCATGACGGACGCAATGATCGCTGCCGCGATGTCGATCTTCTGCAGCGACACGAAGCCGCCGGCCAGCTTGAAGTCGATCGCGCCGCGCGGGAGATAGAGCTCCTCGGCGATCATCACCTTGGATTCGCCGCCGAACACGATCTGCCCCATCCCGATCAGCAGATAGGTCAGCCCGAACGTCGCCATGAACAGGATGATGTCGGGTTGGTTCACGAGCGGCCTGAGAATCAGCCGCTCGACCGCCACGGCAAGCGCGAACATCACCCCGATGGTCAGGCCGAGCGCGATAAAGGCCGTCAGGTGGCCCGCCGGCAGGCCCCAGCGCCCGAGCAGCGCGTAGAGCCCGACGAGCGTCAGTGCCGCGAACACCACCATGATGCCTTGGGCGAAGTTGAACACGCCGGAGGCTTTGAAGATCAGCACGAAACCGAGCGCGATCAGCGAATAGAGGACGCCGGCGACGAGCCCTTCCCACAATGTCTGCACCAGCAGGTCGGGCGCCTGGCCCATCTGCATGAACGGGTCGATGAAGATCTTGTAGAGAATGTCCACCGGTCGTCCTCAGTGCGCCAGATTCTTCAATGTGCAACTCCGAGATACGCATCGATCACCGCCCGGTCGCGCTTCACCTCGTCGGGCGTGCCGTCTGCGATCTTGCGGCCGTAGTCGAGCACGACGACGCGGTCGGAGAGATCCATCACCACGCCCATGTCGTGCTCGATCAGCGCGATCGTGGTGCCGTAAAAATTGTTCACGTCGAGGATATAGCGCGACATGTCCTCCTTCTCTTCCAGGTTCATGCCGGCCATCGGCTCGTCGAGCAGCAGGAGGTCCGGCTCCATCGCGAGCGCGCGGCCGAGCTCGACGCGCTTCTGCAAGCCGTAGGGCAACACGCCGACCGGGACCTTGCGGATATGCGCGATCTCAAGGAATTCGATGATGTCTTCGACGCGCCGGCGATGCTCGACCTCTTCGGTCATCGCGGGTCCGTAGCGCAAGAGCTGCCAGAACAGATTGCTGCGCATCTTGAGCGAACGCCCCGCCATGATGTTGTCGAGCGCCGTCATGCCGCGGAACAGGGCGACATTCTGGAACGTGCGCGCGATGCCGCCGATCGCGGCCTCGTGCGGGCGCATCTTCGCGCGCGTTTGCCCCTTGTAGGTGATGCGGCCCTGCTGCGGCGTGTAGAAGCCGTTGATGACGTTGAGCATCGACGTCTTGCCGGCGCCGTTCGGCCCGATGATCGCGCGGATCTCGCCTTTGCGGATGTCGAAGGAGATATCCGAGACCGCCTTCACGCCGCCGAACGCAAGCGAGACGTTCTCAACCGCCAGGATTACCTCGCCGGCCGCGATCTCGTTGCCGGTGGGAGATCTCATTTATCCCTCCCCTGAAAGGGGAGGGTCCGCCGCGAAGCGGCGGGGGGGGGGGCGATTGCCACAGAGCTCGAAAGCGACCCCCACCCGGTTCGCTTCGCGAACCGACCTCTCCCTTTTAGGGGGAGGTATACGGAGCGTGTGCTCCTCACGCCGCCTTCTCCATCGCCTTCCCGGGCACCGGATAGGTCTTCATGTCGCGGATCGCGACACGCGCCGAAATCGTGCCCTTGCGGCCGTCCTCGAACGTCACCTCGGTTGCGATGTCGGCCGCCTGCGAGCCGTCATAGAGCGCGCGCACCAGCGCCGCATAGCGCTCGCCGATGAAGCCGCGGCGCACTTTCATGGTGCGGGTCAATTCGCCATCGTCGGCTTCGAGCTCCTTGTGCAACACCAGGAAGCGCTTGATCTGCGAACCCGCCATCAAGGGCTCTCCGGACAGCGACTTGTTCACCTCTTCGACATGAACGCTAAGCATCTCGTAGACCTTCGGATGACCGGCGAGCTCCTGGTAGGAGCCGTACACGACGTTGTTGCGCTCGGCCCACGAGCCGACCGCGACCATGTCGATGTTCAACATCACGCAGACATCGTCGCGCTTGTCGCCGAGCGCGACCGCCTCCTTGATGTTGGGATAGAACTTGAGCTTGTTCTCGATGTATTTCGGCGCGAACAGGCTGCCGTCGGCGAGGCGGCCGACGTCCTTGGCGCGATCGATGATCTTCAGGTGGCCGGTCTTCGGATCGAAGAAGCCCGCGTCGCCGGTGCGCACCCAGCCGTCCGCCGTCTTGGTCTCGGCGGTCTTCTCGGGGTCCTTGTAGTAGCCCTGGAACACGCCCGGCGACTTGAACAGCACCTCGCCGTTCTCGGCGATCTTGACGTCGACGCCGATGTTCGGCTTGCCGACCGTGTCGGCATAGATCTCGCCGTCCGGCTGCGCCGTGATGTAGACCGATGCTTCGGTCTGCCCGTAGAGCTGCTTCAGGTTGAGGCCGAGCGCGCGATAGAAGCGGAAGATCTCCGGCCCGATCGCCTCGCCCGCCGTGTAGCCGACACGGATGCGCGAGAGCCCGAACCGGTTCTTCAGCGGGCCGTACACCAGAAATTCACCAAGCGAATAGATAAGCCGCGCGCCGAGCGGCACCGGCTGCTTGTCGAGGATCTTCTCGCCCCACTTGCGCGCGTGCTCGATGAAGAAGTGGAACATGCGGCGCTTGAGCGCGCTCGCGTCCTCCATGCGCACCATCGTGAGCGTGAGCATGTTCTCGAACACGCGCGGCGGCGCGAACGCGTAGGTGGTGCCGAGCTCGCGGCGGTCCTCGATGATCGTCTCGCCGGCCTCGGGGCAATTGACGCAGAAGCCCGCGACATAATGCTGCGCATAGGAGAACAGGTGGTCGCCGACCCAGGCGAGCGGCAGATAGGCGACCGTCTCCTCGTGCTCGTCGAGCTTGTCGAACAGGTTGCCGTTGCGCGCCGAGATGATGGTGTTGTCGAAGGTGAGCATCACGCCCTTCGGCCGCCCCGTCGTGCCGGAGGTGTAGAGGATCACGGCGAGATCGCTGCCCTTGCCGACCGCGACCTCCGCCTCCCAGCGCGCGAGGCAACCGGGATCGGCGGCGAGCTTCTCGCGCCCGACCTTCTGCACGTCGCTGATCCAAGAGAGGCTGGTGCGGTCGTAGTCGCGCAGGCCGCGCGGCTCGTCATAGACCATGTGACGCAGCGTCGGCGTGCGCTCGGAGATCGACAGCACCTTGTCGACCTGCTCTTGGTCCTCCGCCACCGCGAGCGTGACCTCGGCGTGCTCCAGCACATAGGCCATCTCGTCGGCGACCGAATCCGCATAGATCGGCACCGGCACGGCGCCGAGCGCCTGGCCGGCGCACATCGCCCAATAGAGCCGCGGCCGGTTCGCGCCGATGATAGCGAACTTGTCGCCGCGCTTTACGCCGAGCTCGGCGAGCCCGACCGAAAACGCGCGCACCTCCTCGAGAATCTCAGACCAGGTCCATGACTGCCAGATGCCGAGGTCCTTGTGGCGCATGGCGGTGCGGCCGCCGAGCACCGCCGCGTTATGGATCAGGAGCTTCGGAAACGTGTCCGCATCGGCCGCGCCATCGATCGCCACGATGCCTCCCCTCGTAAAGCGCGCGCATGCCGGCCGCATGAATTCGGCCGAAATATCGCGCCGCACCGTTCGCCCCGCCACCGTTGACCGGCGGACAATCGTTGGCGGCATATGAGATGACCGGCCCAATGGGGTCAAGGCTTGGGCACGCCTAAACAATTGGCCTTTCGTCGCGCCCGGCCCCTCGCACCGCGGAATGCATGCGCGACATCTCCGTCCCGCGCTGACTTGGGCAGCGCGGCACGCGTATAGTGTGGCTCAACGCGACACAAGCCCTGAGGAAACGCCCGATGACCGACGCTCCCGACATGACCATCCGCGACGTGCGCGTGACGATCCTGCGCATGCCTTGGGCGAACCCGGAGTGGATCAAGGGCCATGCGCTCGGGCCCGACCGCGGCGTTCTCATCGTCGACGTGGAAACCGCCGGCGGCGTCACCGGCATGGGCTATCTGTTTCACTTCCGGCCCGGCCTGCGCACCATCGCGACCTTCCTCGACGAATGCGTGATCCCGCGCGTCATCGGCAAGGACGCAACCGCCGTCGAGGCGATCTGGAAGGACCTGTGGACCACCACCATGACCTATGGCCGCGGCGGCATCGCCTGCATGGCGATGTCGGCGTTGGACATCGCGCTGTGGGACGCGGTCGGCAAGCGCGCGAACCTCCCGCTGCACCGGCTGTGGGGGCATTACCGCTCGCAAATTCCAATCTACGGCTCGGGCTGTTTCCGCGGAGCCGGCGGCGACGGGATGATCGAGAAGGCGCTGACCTACGTGAAGCAGGGCTACAAGGCGATCAAGATGCAGGTCGCGCATGTGCATACGCCGGCGCAGGATCTCGAAAACGTGCGCCGCATGCGCGAGGCCGTCGGGCCCGACATCGACATCATGATCGACGTCAACATGGGCTGGAGCGCCGACGTCGCGATCGAGATGGGGCGCAAGTTCGAGGAATACGATATCTACTGGCTGGAAGAGCCGGTGCCGGCGGACGATTTCGCCGGCTACCAGCGCATCGCCGCCGCGCTCGACATGCGCGTGGTCGGCGGCGAGACGCATTTCACACGCTACGACCTGCGGCCGTTCTTCACAAACCCCTGCCTGCCGATCCTGCAGCCCGACCCGATGCGCGGCGGCATGACGGATTTGCGGAAAATTGCGACGCTCGCCGATACCTGGGGCATCACCATTGCGCCGCATCTCTTCCCCGAACTCAATGTGCACCTGCTCGCTTCGATCCCGAACGGCATCTGGGCCGAGAACATGGGGCTGCTCGACGATCTCTGGGTCGAGATGCCGGTGATCAAGGACGGCTTCATCACCGCGCCCGAAACGCCGGGGCATGGGCTCAAGTTCAAGGACGAGGTGCGGAGGGAGTTTACATCGAAGTAGAGCGTAGCCCGGCTGAGCGAAGCGAAATCCGGGAGCGGCCGCGCCATCGCGAAGCAGCCCCGCATTGCGCTTCGCTTCATGCGGACTACAAGCTATGAGCTGGGTCACGGTATCGGGGGCACGATGCACAAGACGATATCCATCTGCGCGGCGATTTCGTTTGCCGGCACGCTACTCTTCTCAACCTCGGCCGACGCGCGCTCGTTCGGCGGATACGAATGCAAACGGCGGACCTGCGCCGGCTATATCAGGGGTTATCTCTGGGCCGAGCGCGGCCACGTAAAAGATCCGCGCTTGTGCGAGGTCACCAACTCGCGGGCGTTCCGCGCCGGCTGCATGGTCTACACGCAGGACCCGAAGCGCGGCGTCGACGCCGACGACAACGGTCTCCCGTTCGACGATGATTGAAGCGCAGCCAATCGCGGAGCTCACGCCTCCGACATGTATTTCACCGCCGAGCCGACCAGCCCGAACAACGCGCAGGCCAGCAGGGCATATTCAAGGATCATGACGGCCTGTCTCGGCGCCTCGGTCGCCGTCGCCATGTCGTAGACGATCCATGCGGCAATGACCGCGTTCACCAGGATTCACTTGCCCCATTTGCCCTTGTCGCCACCGCCCATGAAGGCCTCCGCGTGATCGCCCCGTACGCGGGGGATGCCTTCATTGGTCGCAGAACGGAGGCGATCGGTTCGGCATGCCTGACGCCGCAGGCGGGCGGCGCGGCGTTGGCTAGCCGATCCCGTTCGTCTTGATCCCGAACAGCTTTGCGGCGTTGCCGCCGAGGATCGCGGCCTTGTCCTTGTCGGACAGCGTGGTCGTGGCGAACACGTGATCGACGGGATGCACCTCCCATGGGATTGGATGGTCGGTGCCGAGCATCAATTGGCTGACGCCGACCTGAGCCGCGAGATGGCGCAGACCCTCGGCGGAGAACACCATCGCGTCGAAATAGAGCTGGTTGAGATATTCCGACGGCTTCTTCTTCAGCTTGATGTCGGGGTTGCAGCCCGGCGGCGAGACGAAGCAGGCGTGATCGCCGCGCATCGCATAGGACGGCAGGAAGCCGCCGCCATGCGCCGCCAGCACCTTGAGTCCGGGGAATTTGTCGAGCGTACCCTCGAAGACGAGATGCTGGAGCGCGATCGTGGTGTCGAGCGGATTGCCGATCGTGTTCGAGAGCCAGCCATTGCCCTTGTAGCGCCCGGCGAGTTGCGGCTGCGTCTGCGGGTGGATGAACAGCACCGCGCCGAGCTCTTCGGCCTTCCGCCAAACGGTGTGAAATCGTTCGGATGAAAAATCTTCGCCGACCACGCTGCCGCCGATCGCGGCGCCTTTCAGGCCCTGCTTCTTGACCGCGGTCTCCAGCATCTGCACGGCGAGATCGGGGAACTGCAGCGGGAGCGACGCGAACGCCCCGAAACGGTCCGGCTTCTGCGCGCACAGCTCGGCGAGCTTTTCATTGTGAAGCTTGGTGACGGCCTCCGCGACGTCGCGCTCCTTGCGATACCAGAACGGATTGATCGACAGGATCTCCATGTCGATCCCCATCGCGTCCATTTCCTTGAGCCGGTTCTCGACGACGATGAAGTGCTCCGGGATGCCCTTCACGGGAGCCACGACGTTCTCGACCTTGTCGCCGCTGAGATCCAATGCCTGCTGGAAGAAGCAATGCGCATGCACGTCGATGGTCTTGATCCGCTTGCCTTTGATCATGATCGGCAGGCGGGCGGCCGGCTTCTCGGCATGCGCGCTCGTAGGCAGTCCGCACCCGCAGAACACGATGCCGGCCGCGGAACCGGCGCCCCTGAGAAAATTCCTGCGCGTGGTCATGATGTCCTCCCCGATCTTTTTGGCAGCGTTGACGCGAGGCTAGCACAGGTTTTTGCCGGTAGTGCAGGCCGCCGCATCCGACTAACATCGCGCAAAACCAAGGGGAGGATCGCATGCGCATTTCGTCTTTCGCGCGCGGGCTGCTGATCGGTATTCTGCTGTTCCCGGGCGCCGCGAGCGCGGCCGACATCAAGGTGATGATCTCGGGCGGCTTTTCCGCCGCCTACGAGAAGCTGGTGCCGGAGTTCGAGCGCGCGACCGGCCACAAGGTGACGACGGTCGGCGGCCCCTCGATGGGCGAGACGCCGCAGGCGATCCCCAACCGGCTCGCGCGCGGCGAGGACGCCGATGTCGTAATCATGGTCGGCTATGCACTCGACAAGCTGATCAAGAGCGGCAAGGTGATGGCCGAAGGTCGTGCCGATCTCGCCTGGTCGCCGATCGCGATGGCGGTGAAGTCGGGCGCGCCCAAACCCGGCATCTCGACGGTCGAGAATTTCAAAAAGGCGCTGCTCGCCGCGAAGTCGATCGCCTATTCGGACTCAGCGAGCGGCGTCTATCTCTCCACGACGCTGTTCCAGCGCATCGGGGTCTACGAGGCGATCAAGGACAAGGCGCGCAAGATCCCGGCCGAGCCGGTCGCCAAGGTCGTGGCACGCGGGGAAGCCGAGATCGGTTTCCAGCCGGTGAGCGAGCTTCGTCCGTTTCCGGGTATCGACATCGTCGGCCCGATCCCGGCCGAGCTGCAGGTCGTCAACCTGTTCGCGGCCGGCATCGCGACCGGCGCCAAGGAGCCGGACGCCGGGAAGGCGCTGATCGCATACCTCATCTCGCCCGCGGCGAAAGCCGCGATCCTGGAGAGCGGGATGGAGTTTGCGCCCGCCGCGCCGAAATGACGCTCGCGCGCCGCACTACGGCTTGATGTTGCCTTCCTTCACCACGCGCGCCCACTTCGCCATCTCGCTCTGAATGTACGCGGCGAACTCAGGCGTGGTCATCGTGACGGCGGCCGCGCCCTCGCGCCCGAAGGCCTCCGTCAGCTCCGGCGATTTCAACACCTCCTGGACGGCGGCGTAGAGCTTGTCGACGATCGGCTGCGGCAAGCCGGCGGGAGCCACGATCCCCCACCAGTTGTCGGCCTGATAGCCGGGCACGCCGGCTTCAGCGATCGTCGGCACGTCAGGCAGGATCGGGTTGCGGTCCCGGCTGCCGATGCCGAGCGCGCGCAACTGGCCCGACTTGATGAACGGCGTCGTCTGCACCAGCGAGGAGAACATGATCTTGACGTGGCCGGCGATCACGTCCTGCATCGCGGGGCCGCCGCCCTTGTAGGGCACGTGCTGAAGATCGACGCCGGCGACGAGCTTGAACAGTTCGCCGCCGAGATGCTGGAAGCTGCCGACCCCGGCCGACGCGTAGTCGAGCGCGCCCGGCTTTTCCTTGGCGAGCGCGAGCAACTCCTTGACCGAGTGCACCGGCAGCTCCGGATTGACGACCAGCACGTTCGGCCCTGTCGCCATGATGGAGATCGGCGCGAAGGATTTGATCGGATCGTAATTGAGCTTGTAGAGCGACGGGTTGACGGCGTGCGCGAGCGAAACGACGAGCAGCGTGTAACCGTCGGGCGCGGCTTGGGCCGCCGCTTCCGTGCCGATCACGCCGCCCGCCCCGCCGCGATTGTCGACGATCACCTGTTGCCCGAGCCTGATCGACAATTGCTTCGCGACAAGGCGCCCGACCACGTCGTTGCTGCCGCCCGGCGGGAACGGAATGATCAGGCGGATCGGATGATCGGGATAATCCTCAGCGGCAAGCGGCGCCATGAAGGCGAGAAGCAGGAAGGCGGCTGCGACGAGCCGCATCGGCGAATATCTCATGAGTTTTTCACTCCGCGGCGGTCGCTTTCGGCCCGTAGCCTAGCTCCGCGAACACCTGTTCATTGTGCTCGCCGAGTCCCGGAGGCGGGGTATCGATGCGCGGGCCGCCATGCGCAAATTTGAACGGGGCCATCGGCACATTGAAAGCTCCCTCGACACCGGTCGCGCCTTCGTGGCGATGCAAAATGCCGCGTGTCGCGATCTGCGGATCGGCGACCGCCTCGCCCATGGTGCGTACGCGGCACGCCGGCACATGCCGCGCCTGCAGGAATTCCTCCCACTCGTCGGCGGTACGCGTCAGCATGACCTCTTCCAGCACCGCGATCTCGTTGGCGTGGTCGGCGTCGCGCTCATCATTCGTCTTCTTGATCATCTCGGCGCGGTCGAGCAGCGTCCACAATCGCTTCTGCTGGCGGACGTTGCTCGCGCCGAGCATCACGATGCCGTCTTTGGTCTGGAACGCGCCATTGGTCGCGTGCGGATGGCGGTTTCCGTGGGGCTTGGGATGCACGCCGTTGCGCAGATAGCCGGTGAGATGCGAACTCATCAGGATCATCGCGACGTCGAGCATCGCCATGTCGATGCGCTGGCCTTTGCCGGTCTTCTCGCGCTGGAACAGCGCGGCGGAGAGCGCGAAGGCGCCGGTCATGCCGGTCGCGTAATCGATCGCCGGTGAACCGAACTTCACCGGGTTCACGTCCTTGGTGCCGGTCATCGCCATGATGCCAGAGGTCGCCTGGATGACGTGATCGTAGGCCGTCTGCTGCCCGCGCGGACCATTCTGGCCGAACGCCGAGAACGACGCATAGATCAGGCGCGGATTGATCTTCGATAGGACCTCATAGCCAAGGCCGAGCGCCTCGAACGCGCCCGGCCGGTAGTTCTCGACGAACACATCCGCGGTCGCGACCAGTTTCTTCAGGATATCGCGATCGCGCTCAGTCTTGAGGTCGAGGGTAATGGCGCGCTTGTTGGAAGCTTGCGTCAGGAAGCCCGTCCCCATCTGGCGGCGATTGAGTTCCTTGTCGGTGCCACTGCTGCGGCTCTGATCCGGATCGTTCGGATCGTCGACCTTGATCACGTCGGCGCCGAGCACAGCGAGCTGATAGGCCGCGAACGGCCCCGCCAGCACGTGCGTAATGTCGATTACCCGGATGCCTTCGAACGGCCGCATGGCGTCTCTCCCGTTAGCCCTGACATTTTACCAAAGCATAGAGATATCGGCCGAAGAGAACAGCCGGGAATCCGCGGCCAATTGCTCCGCAAACGACATCTCCGCGCACCGATACAAGTGCCGGTTTACGACTGTCCATCATCTGCCCGCTGCGCCGGTCATGTTTTTTTATCCATGACGCGACGAAAACCGCGACGGCGATGCCCGATGTGCGATCTCAGCCGTTACGTGTCCTTGACCCACGGGAGTGCACGATGCCGGAAGCAGCCGAGGACGCCCTTTACAATCTGATCTCGGCGGCGGGCGACACCCGGTCTGCGGACGGGTGGTCAAGCGCGCCTTGCAGGCGATCCGCTCGCACCTCGACATGGAAGTCGCCTACGTTTCCGAGTTCGTAGACAACCGCGCGGTGTTTCGCCAGGTCGATGCGCCGGGTCTGGATGCCAAGATCAAGGTCGGCGACTCGCATTCGCTCGACGACATTTATTGCCGGCATATTCTTGAAGGGCGCCTGCCGCAGATCATTCCGGATACCGCAGCCGAGCCGATCGCGGTGGCGCTGCCGATCACGCAGGCCGTGCCGGTCGGCAAGCACATGAGCGTCCCGATCCGGCTGCCCGATGGCGAGCTCTACGGCATGTTCTGCTGCCTCGGTTTCGCGCCCGATCACTCGCTGCACGAGCGCGACCTGCAAATGATGAAGGTGTTCGCCGATCTCGCCGCCTTCGAGATCAATCGCGATCGCACGGCCACGCAGAAAGCGGAAGAGAAGCACGGGCGCATCCGCAACGCGATCGACGGGCAGGCGCTTTCGATCGTCTACCAGCCGATCTGGAACATCGAAACGCGCAAGCCCATCGGGGTGGAATCCCTGTCCCGCTTCGCCGGCGCGCCCGCGCGCTCGCCCGACAAGTGGTTCAGCGAAGCGGCCGAAACCGGCCTCGGGACGGCGCTCGAAGGCGCCGCGATCCACTTGGCGCTTTTGGCACTTCAGTCCTTTCCGCCGCAGGCCTACCTGTCGGTGAACGCGTCTCCGGAAACCATCCAGAGCGGCGAATTCGAAAGCGCGCTGGATGGGTTCCAGACGGATCGGATCGTGCTGGAGATCACCGAGCACGCGCGCGTCGACGATTATGACAAACTGCTCAACGCGATGGAGCCGTTGCGCGCGCGCGGCCTTCGCCTGGCCGTCGACGATGCGGGAGCCGGCTATGCCAGCCTGCAGCACATCCTTCACCTGCGGCCGGACATCATCAAACTCGATATGGCGCTGACTCGCAGCGTCGATCTCGACCCGGCGCGCCGCGCGCTCGCGCAAGCGCTGGTGGGATTCGCGCACCAGCTCAACAGCCGCATCGTCGCCGAGGGCGTCGAGACGGCCTCCGAACTCAATACGTTGCGGGCGCTCGGGGTCGAAGCCGCGCAGGGTTATTACCTGGCTCGCCCGATGCCGCGCGAGGACGCCGTGAAGCTATTCGAAGGCGGGGCACCGGCCGTCCTCGTCGCATAGTCCTGCAACGGGAACCAAGGCGAGAACGCGAGACTATTCCGCGGCCTTGAGCACCGGCGCCTGGCCGGAGCGGAACTGCTCCAGCAGCGCCGCCTCGTCCGCCTTCGCCGCCACCAGATGCCGCGCCTTGACGTGACCGAAGCCGCGGATTTTCTCCGGGACATTGGCGAGCCCGACCGCGATGGGATGGTTCTCCGGCGTGAGCTTGATCATGATCTCGGACAGCAGTGACTCGTAGTCGGAAACGAGCTTGCGCTCGGTGCGGCGCTCCTCCGAGTAGCCGAAGATGTCGAATGCCGTACCGCGCAGGACACGGAACTTCGCCAACACGCGGAACGCCGGCAGCATCCACGGCCCGAACGTCATCTTCTTCGCAACGCCCGTCACCTTGTCCTTGCGCGCGAGCAGCGGCGGGGCGAGGTGGAACTTGAGCCGGAGAATGTCGCCCGCGACCTCGTTTTTCACCTGCGCGAGGAATGACGGCTCCGCATAAAGCCGCGCGACCTCGTACTCGTCCTTGTAGGCCATCAGCTTGAAGGCATAGCGCGCGACCGCCTCGGCAAGACCGCTCTTGCCCGGCGCCTTCGTGGCCTCGGCAGCCTGTACCCGATCCACCAATTTCTTGTAACGCGCCGCATAGGCCACGTTCTGGTAGGCGGTGAGGAATTGCACGCGACGCGCCACGATCTCCTCGAAGCTTTGCGACAGCCGCCGCGCGTCGCTCGCTGATTCCGGCGCAGGCTTCACCAGCGCCTCGACCGAAGCCGGGTCGAACGCCGCGCGCCGCCCGAACTGGAACGCCGCCAGATTCATCGGCACGGCTTCGCCGTTCAACTCAATTGCCTTCTCGATCGACTCCGCCGACAGCGGCAGCGCACCGAGCTGATAGGCGTATCCGACCATGAAGATGTTCGCGCCGATCGAATTGCCGAGCAGCGCGGTCGCAAGCCGCGTGGCATCGACGAAGCGGGTCCTCTCGGCGCCCGCCGCGGTCCTGATCGCGCGTTTGAGCCGCTCGGTCGGCAGCGAGAAGTCGGCATTGCGAGTGAAATCGCCGGGCAGGATCTCCGCCGTATTGACCACCATCGTGGTGCCGCCGAGCTTCGCGGTCGAGAGCACCTTCTTGTTGCCGACCACCACCATGTCGCCGCCGAGCACGAGGTCGCATTCGCCGGCCGCGACGCGAATGGCGTGGATGTCCTCGGGACGCTTGGCGATCCGGATGTGGCTGTAGACCGCGCCGCCCTTCTGCGCGAGGCCCGCCTGATCGATGATGCCGATGCCCTTGCCTTCCAGATGCGCCGCCATGCCGAGCACGCCGCCGATCGTCACGATGCCGGTGCCGCCGACGCCGGTGACGATGATCGAATAAGTCTGGCCGATCTCAGGGCTCGCGGGCTCGGGGAGAGCCGGCAGGTTCGCGGGCGCCTCGACCGCCTTGCCGCGCTTGAGCTTCGCGCCTTCGACCGTGACAAAGGACGGACAGAAGCCCTTCAGGCAGGAAAAATCCTTGTTGCAGGCCGACTGGTCGATGGTGCGCTTGCGGCCCCATTCGGTGTCGAGCGGCTGCACGGACACGCAATTCGACTGCACGCCGCAATCGCCGCAGCCCTCGCACACGAGCTCGTTGATGATCACGCGGCGATCGGGATCCGGGAACTGCCCCCTCTTGCGGCGGCGCCGCTTTTCGGCCGCGCAGGTCTGGTCGTAGATCAGCACCGTGAGGCCGGGCACGTCGGCGAGGCCGGTCTGCACCGCCATCAGGTCATCGCGGTGATGGATCGTGACACCCTTGGGAAAGTTCGCATCCTTGGGATACTTCCATGGCTCGTCGGTGACGATGACGATCTTCTTGGCACCTTCGGCCGCGACCTGACGCGCGATGATCGGCACGGTGAGGCCGCCGTCATTGCGCTGGCCGCCGGTCATCGCGACCGCGTCATTGAACAGGATCTTGTAGGTGATGTTGACGCCGGAAGCGGCGGCCGCGCGGATCGCCAGATAGCCGGAGTGGTTGTAGGTGCCGTCGCCGAGGTTCTGGAACACGTGATTGCGCTTGGAAAACGGCGCCTCGCCGATCCAGTTCGCGCCCTCCCCGCCCATGTGGGTCCAGCCGAGCGTATTGCGATCCATCCACTGCGACATGAAGTGGCAGCCGATGCCGGCGTAAGCGCGCATGCCCTGCGGCACGACGGTGGATGAATTGTGCGGGCAGCCCGAGCAGAAATAGGGCGTGCGCGCCGACACGTCGGTCATCGCAGCGACAGCGCTCTGGCCCTGCTTCAAGCGCG
Source organism: Hyphomicrobiales bacterium (assembly GCA_003140315.1). GTDB lineage: Bacteria > Pseudomonadota > Alphaproteobacteria > Rhizobiales > Xanthobacteraceae > PALSA-894. Next base: position 24,238 of record PLJS01000250.1, on the reverse strand, counting down.
AGACGCGGGTTGCGAGCTCGTCATTGTGGGCACGCTTGAGCACACGCTCGCCGACCGCGATCGCGATCTCGTTCGGATCGAGCGCCCCTTTCACGGGGAACAGCCAGTTCTCCTGCTCGTCGCGCTTGCCGATCACCACGGGCTGGTTCGCCGAGCCGTAAAGCTCCTCGCGCACCTGCACTTCGATCAGCGAGCGCTTCTCCTCGACCACGATGATGAGCTCGAGCCCTTCGGCGAACTCGCGCAATTCGCGGCGCGAGATCGGCCACGGGCACGCGACCTTGTAGACCTTGATGCCGAGGTCGTTGCATTTCACCTCGTCGATGCCGAGCTCATCGAAGGCCTGACGCACGTCGAGATAGCTTTTTCCCACCGTGATGATGCCGATCTTCGGATTGCGTCCGCCCGAGATCACCACGCGGTTGAGCTTGTTGGCGCGCACGAAGGCGAGCATGGCGTCGCGCTTGTAGTCGTGCAGCCGCGCTTCCATGTCGAGGATGCCGTCGACCAGGCGGATGTTGAGCCCGCCCTGCGGCATCTTGAACTCGTCATCGCCCGGAATGACGATCTTCACGCGATCGAGGCCCGCGTCCACGACGGCGGTCGACTCCACCGTCTCGTGCATGCATTTGAGCGCCGCCCATGAGCCGCAATAGCGCGACATCGCCCATCCATAGAGCGCGTAGTCGATGATCTCCTGTACGCCCGCGGGGTTCAGGATCGGGATCATGACATCGACGAAGTGGAATTCGGACTGGTGCGCAGTGGTGGAGGATTCCGCCGTGTGGTCGTCGCCCATCAGGGCGAGCACGCCGCCGTGCTCAGAGGAGCCGGCGAAATTGGCATGGCGGAAGACGTCTCCGGTGCGGTCGACGCCCGGGCCCTTGCCGTACCACATCCCGAACACGCCGTCGTATTTGCCCTCCCCGCGCAACTCGGCCTGCTGCGTGCCCCACAGCGCGGTCGCGGCGAGATCTTCGTTCAGGCCAGTCTGGAAGAGGACATTGTGCTTGTCGAGATGCGGCTTCGCCCGCATGAACTGCTGGTCGAGCCCGCCGAGCGGCGAGCCGCGATAGCCCGAGACGTAGCCGGCGGTATTCAGCCCGGCGAGCCGGTCGCGCTCCTGCTGCATCAGGCAGGCGCGGATCAGCGCCTGGTAGCCCGTGACGAACACGCGGCTCTGCGCCAGATCGTATTTGTCGTCGAGCGTGACGTTCTTCAGCGTCATTGCGCGGGCCTCCAAGACGCAGTCTGCCAAGGCTTAATGCGCAAAGCCGGCCGTGTCACCGCTAACACCATAACGCCGCCCTGGTGACATCTAGGCGCCGACTCGCCGGAATAAAAGTGTCAGCAATGCTGACATTTCGGCACTGAGCGGTCAATTTCGTTTCCGGCATGCCGGTCAGAACGAAGTTGCCGCTGCGGTGCCTCGCGCGACATTTGGCGCAACGCAGCAACGGCCTCGGCCGGTGAATTTGCGCGGCTTCGGCTACCGGAACTTGCCGAACTGCTTGCGGCATGCCGCCCAATACAAATTGTACATCGCTCTCGCGCCTCCCGTCGCAGGGCGGTGCGACACGTCGGGCAAGACGTAGGAGTCCCGTGTGCCACCGGGACCTTTGACCCGCAGAGGATGGTAGCCCGTGCGCGTGGAGTCGCAGATCACTTCATAGTCGCTGGTCTGCTGCGCAGGCGTCGCACCCTGTGTCACGATGCGAAACTCGCCCGAGAATCCGGCACCGTGCTCTGCCGCGAAAGGCTGGCGCGACAACAAGAAGAACCGGCTCCTCCCGTCGGTGTCGAAAAGACGCCCGGTCGCGCCGAAAGCTTCGACCTTGCCGCGCTCGACGGGTGGCTCGTCGGACGCATCCTCGGCCCTGGCGACAGCCGGAAGGCTGGTCAGCGCGAATACGACGATCGCACATGCGGGCCATCGGGGGATGAGTAGGGGCACGTCCCTGCCCTCACGCCTTCGCGCTCGGCCGCGCGGACACGGCGCCGTACCACCGGCGCAGGTGCGCGCAATCCTCAGGGATCGCGAGCTTCACCCAGCCGGCGAAATCGGTCAGCACCAGCGTCGAGATGTCGGCGATGGTGAAGCGCTCGCCCGCGACGAACTCGCGAGACGCGAGCCGCGCATCCATGTCGCGAAAGAAATGCTCCACGCGCGACCGCCCGCGCGCGGCCAATTCGGGAATCTGCTCGTAATCATGCCGGCCCGGCAGCGCTCGTCCCTTGAAACCTCTCGTAAAATTGCGGAACGCGTCCATAGCCGCATGGAACCCGTCGCGCTCGATCATGCGATTGACCGCGGTCACGACTGCGCGCTCTTGGAGGCTCGCGCCGATCAGCGGCGGCTCGGGGTGAAGCTCTTCCAGATAACCGCAGATCGCGACCGCGTCGGCGATCAGGGTGCCGTCGTCGAGCTCAAGCACCGGCACGGTGCAGTCGGGATTGATGGCGCGGAAGGCGGGCGTGAACTGCTCGCCGTTGCGCAGGTCGACTTGCGCGGTCGGCAGGATGAGGCCCTTCTCGGCGAGAAAGATGCGCACACGGCGTGGGCTCGGCGCGGTCGTGCAATCGTAGAACTTCATGTCTGTCCCCGCAGCACGTCGGCGATCTTGCGCGCGAGCTGATCGAGCGTGAACGGCTTGGACAACAGGTTCACATCGGGATCAAGCATGCCGTTGTGCACGATGGCATTGCGCGTATATCCGGTCGTGAACAGGACCTTGAGCTCGGGCCGCCGGGCGAGGGCTGCTTCCGAAAGCCGCCGGCCGTTCATTTCGGGCATGACGACGTCGGTGAACAAGAGCTTGATGTCGGAATTGGCGTCGATCAGCTTGAGGGCGATCCCGGCATTCTCGGCCTCGAGCACCCGGTAGCCAAGTTCGCGCAACGCGTCCGAGGAATAGCGCCGCACGCCGGCTTCGTCCTCCACGACCAGCACGGTCGTGACGCCGTCGCCGGCCGGCGGCGCGGCCCGCTCGATGGTCTCGCCCGCGAGGAGATCGGGCCCGAAATAGCGCGGCAGGTAGATCTTGATCGTCGTTCCCTGCCCGTGCTCGCTATAAATTTTGACGTGGCCGCCCGACTGCTTCACGAATCCGTAGACCTGACTTAAGCCCAGGCCGGTCCCGATCCCGCTCGCTTTCGTGGTGAAGAACGGATCAAAGGCCTTTTCCTGCACTTCCCGCGCCATCCCGGTCCCCGTGTCGGTCACCGCGACCATCACGTATTGGCCCGCCGTCACGCCGGCATGCTGGGCAGCGTACTGCTCGTCGAGAGAAGCGTTGGCGGTCTCGATCGTCAGCCGGCCGCCCTCCGGCATCGCGTCGCGCGCGTTGACCGCCAGATTGACGATCGCGCTCTCGAGCTGGTTCGGATCGGCATGCGTTCTCCACAATCCGCCCGCCAACACGGTCTCGATCTGGACGATCTCGCCAAGGCTGCGACGCAAGAGGTCGGACATCCCGGCGACGAGCTTGTTGGCGTCGACCGATTGCGGCGCGAGCGGCGCCTGACGCGCGAAGGCGAGCAGCCGCTGGGTGAGCGTGGCGGCGCGGCGCGCGCCTTCGAGCGAATTGTTGAGGAACTTGTCGATTCCAGGTTCGCCCTTCGCGAGCCGCCGCCGCGCCAGATCGAGATTGCCGAGGATGATGCCGAGCATGTTGTTGAAATCGTGCGCAATGCCTCCGGTCAGATGGCCGATCGCGTCCATCTTCTGCACCTGATGCAGTTGCCCTTCGGTCTCGGCGCGCCTACGCATCTCGGCGACCAGCGCCTGCGTGCGCTCGGCGACCATTCGTTCCAGGGTCTCCGAGAAGCGGCGCAATTCGGCCTCGGCCCTGTCGCGCTCGGCCCCTCGCTCGTGCAGCTTTGCCGCGGCGTCGACCAGTTCGCGGCCGACATCGTCGATCTCGCCGACAGCAAGCCGGCGTGGCTCGACCGGCTCGCCGCGGCCGAGCGCCGCCGCCTGGGTGGCGAGCGTCCCCATGGAGCCCGCAAGTCTTCCGCCCATCCAGTAGGCGAGCAGCATCGCGATGCCGATCAGGACGAGCCCGAGGACGACGAGCGCCAGCACGGTTTGCTGCATCGAACTGAGGATGGCTTGCTCGGGCAGGCTCACATACACGGTCCATCCCGACAGCTTCGAATGCGTAAAGGCGCTCCGCACGCGTTCCCCGACCACATTGGTTCCGCGCCAAATGCCGTCGCCCACCTGCGTCGCGTGTACAAAGTCTTCGGCGCCGGGCATGCCCGTCACGCGCGCGGGATCCTCGGTGCGCGCCACCACCTTGCCGGAGCGATCGACGATGCCGGCGCGCCGGCCGGGTTCGAGGCTCTGGCGCAGGAGATCGGCCATGCGCTCGGGCAGCAGGCTGAGGTTGAGGAAGTAGAGGACGCGCCCGTCGACCACGACCGGGCTCGTGATCGTGAACAGCGGCCGCTGCGCGACCGTGCCGAGGATGATGCCGGGGATGACCGAGTGCCGGGTCTTGACGACTTCATCGTCGCCGGGAACGTTGTCACGCGGCAACGGCGTGCCATAGGCAACGCGCGTGTTGGCGAGTTGCTGGCCATTGAGATCGCGCACCAGCACATTGACGCCAAGCAATTCGCGCACGCGCAGTGCCTGCTGATGGAAGCCCGCATAATCACCTTCGATCAGGCGCTGCGAGGTCGCGAGCGTCTCCAAGGTCGATTGCAGCCCGGCGAGGTCGCGGTCGATCGTCAGCGCAAGCTGCCGCGCGTCGTCCTGCAGGTCCAATTCGATGCGCGCCTGCTCGGAAATGTAGTAGCGCGCGAACAGGACGCCGGCGAACAGCAGCACCGGAACCATGACGCACACGACGAGCAGGATCAGATAGCCACGGATGGACAGCCGGCGCGGCGTGCTACTCGAAACCTCCTGCATAAAAACTCTCGATTGCCGTCCCGAGGAAGGCCCCGCGCAACTCTAGCGGAGGGGCCGAGCCCGCGCAGCCTCAAATTTCGTGACAAGGCGATTTCGGGTGAGAGTGCGTACTCGTTCCGTCCCGGGATTTCGGACTTTTATAAGGCTCACGCGCCCGGCAGCGCCAGCATCTGCCCGCCGTCGACCACGATGGTGGTCCCTGCCATGAAGCGGCTCGCGTCCGAGGCAAGCAGCAGCAGCGCGCCGTCGAGATCGCGTGTCTCGCCAAGCCGGCCGACCGGGATATGGCGCGTCATTTCGGCGCCCTTGCCGGCCAGATACTCGCTGTTGATCTCGGTCGTGATGAAGCCCGGCGCTATCGCATTCACGCGCACGCCCTTGAAGGCGAGCTCCAGCGCCAGCGCCCTGGTGAGCTGGATCACGCCGGCTTTGGCGACCGCATAGGCCGCAACGCCCTTGGAAACGCCATAGCCGAGAACGGACGCGATATTGACGATGGCTCCCTGCTTCTTGGCCAGCAGCATCCGCCGCGCCGCCTCCTGCGCCCAATAGAGCACCGCGTCGAGATTGGTGCCGGTGACGCGGCGCCAGACCTCTTCGCTCATCTCCACGGCGCGATCCGCATGCGTGACGCCGGCATTGTTGATGAGGATCGTCACGGTCCCGAAAGCCGTCTCGGCTGCGTCGAAGGCGCGCTTCATCGCCTCGCGATCGAGCACGTCCGCCTCGGCGGCGATCGCCTGCCCGCCGGCCGACTCGATCTTCCGCCTCAGCGCTTCAAGTCGGTCCGCGCGCCGCGCCACGAGCACGACCTTGGCGCCGTTCTCCGCCAGCAGTTCGGCGAAATGCGCTCCGAGCCCGCTCGACGCGCCGGTGACCAGCGCGACGCGTCCCGTCAAATCGAACAAGTCGCCGGCTTTCATGCGAAGCCTCCCTAGCCGCCATTCAGCATCCGCGGCAGCGCAGTCGCAAGCCCCGGCACGAACCAGAGCACGACCAGCGCGAAAAGCTGGATCAGAACGAACGGGATGATGCCGACATAGATGTGGCGCGTCGTGATCTCCGGCGGCGCGACGCCACGCAGGAAGAACAGCGTCGGCCCGAGCGGCGGGTGCATGTAGGAGGTCTGCAGGTTCACCGCCATCATGATGCCGAGCCAGATCGGGTTCGCGCCCATGAGCAATAGCGGCGGCGCCACGATCGGCACCACCACGAAGATGATCTCGAAGGCGTCCATCACAAAGCCGAGCAGGAACATCGCCAGCATCACGGCGAGGATCGCGCCGCTGGCGCCGCCGGGCAGATCGGAGAGCGCGTGGTGCACCATGTCGTCGCCGCCAAGGCCGCGGAATACGAGGCTGAATAAGGTGGCGCCGATCAGGATCAGGAAGATCATCGCGGTCATCTGCGTGGTCTTGGTCAAGGTCGCGGCAAGGAAGCCCGCGCGAGCGACCTGAGCAAGCGCGAACACGAGGCCGACCGCCAGCGCGAGCATCAGAACAAGCGCGAGCCCGAAGCCGAGCACGGCGCGGGTGTCGAACACCGCCCGCAACGCGAGCAGCGCCGCGAAGGCCGCGACGCACAGCAGCGCCGGCCAGCGCGGTGCGCCATCGACGCGCAATGCGGCGAGCAGGATCGCGCCGACCGCACCGACGGCCGCGGCCTCGGTCGGGGTTGCAAGACCGAGGAGGATCGAGCCGAGCACCACGACGATCAGCGCCACCGGCGCGACCATCACGCGGCCGAGTTTGAGCGCAAGCGCGACGCCGGCCGGTGCGCCGGGCTCCGGTGCGATCGCCGGCACGGCCGAGGGCCGCAACACCGCGACCGCAACAAGAAACAGGATATAGAGCGCCACCAGCATCAATGCCGGAACGATCGCGCTTGCGAACAGGTCGCCGACCGAAACCGACTCCGGTGCGAAATTCCCGGCTGTGAGCTGCGCCGCCTGGAACGCATTGTTGAGCTGGTCGCCGAGGAGCACCAGCACCGTCGCGGGCGGCATCACCTGCGCGAGCGTCGCGGTGGCGGCGACCGTGCCGGCTGCAAGCCGCGGATCGTAGCCGTGACGCAGCATCGTCGGCAGCGTGACCAGCGCGATCGTCACGACGGTCGCGCCGACCACGCCCTTGGCGGCCGCGAGCAGCACGCCGACCAGCACGACCGAGATCCCCAAGCCGCCGGGCAGCGATCCGAACAGCCGACCCATCGTCTCTAACAGGTCTTCGGCGATCGCCGAGCGCTCCAGCATCACACCCATGAAGATGAAAAGCGGGATCGCGAGCAGGGTCGTGTTGGTCATCACGCCGAAGATGCGCGCCGGCAGCGCGCCGAGAAGGGCCAAGTCCATCGCGCCGAGCGCGTGGCCGATCAGTGCGAAAGCAAGCGACACACCGCCGAGCGTGAGCGCCACCGGATAGCCGGCCATCAGCAGGCCGCACACCGCGACGACCATCAGGATCGCGAGGAGTTCGGGAAGGGGCATCAGCCCCCACCCGGTTCGCTTCGCGGACCACCCTTCCCCGCAAGCGGGGGAGGGATAAGAACCGAGAGCGCTCGTATCATCTGCGCCACACCCTGCAATGCCAGCAGCAGCGCAAACACCGGGATCAGCGTCTTGAGCAGGAACACCAGCGGCAATCCGCTGGTCTCGCGCGAGCGTTCCAGGATCGTCCACGAGCGCCCCACATAGGGCAGCGCGAGCCAGATCAGCGCGAGGGTGAACGGCAGCAGCAGCAGCAACGCGCCAAAGAAATCGACCAGCGCGCGGGTGCGCAGCGACGCATCCGCATAGAAGACGTCGACCCGCACATGGCCGTTCTCTTTCAGGGTCCATGCCGCCGCCAGCAGGAACAGCGCCGCATGGGCGTAGAGGATCGATTCCTGCAGCCAGATCGAGCCGACGCCCAGCACGTAGCGCAGCAGCACGACCGCAAAGGCGATCAGCACAACGCCAAGCGCGCACCACGAGGCCGCGCGGCCGATCGCCGTATTCAGGCGGTCGATGCGGCCGGCAAGGGCGATGAAATGCGAAAGCGTCATGCTATATACTAGCGCAAAACGGATCGACGGAGCCCCGTATGGCGCAAGACCACGATCACCCGCACGACGACGACCACCACCATGATCACGAGCACGGCTCGGAATTGTCCGAGATGCAGATCCGGGTGCGCGCGCTGGAATCGATCCTGACTGAGAAGGGCTATGTCGAGCCCGCCGCGCTCGACGCCATCATCGAGGCCTATGAGACCAAGATCGGGCCGCACAACGGCGCGCGCGTCGTCGCCAAGGCCTGGACCGACCCGGCATTCCGCCAGGCCTTGCTCAAGGACGCCACCAAGGCCATCGGCACGCTCGGCCATGTGAGCCGCGTCGGCGATCATCTGGTCGCGGTCGAGAACACGGCCGAGCGCCACAACATGGTCGTGTGCACGCTCTGCTCTTGCTATCCGTGGGAGATGCTCGGGCTGCCGCCGGTCTGGTACAAGGCCGCGCCCTATCGCTCGCGCGCCGTGAAGGACCCGCGCGGCGTGCTGGCGGATTTCGGAGTCACGCTTCCGAGCGACACCGAAATCCGCGTGTGGGATTCCACGGCCGAGACCCGCTTCCTCGTGCTGCCGATGCGCCCGAACGGCACCGAAGGCTGGAGCGAGCAACAACTCGCCGAACTGGTCACGCGCGACTCGATGATCGGCACCGGCTTCCCGAAAGCGCCGGGCTCGCCGTCATGAACGGCGTGCACGACATGGGCGGCATGGACGGCTTCGGCAAGGTCGAAGCCGAGCCGAACGAGCCGATGTTTCACGAACAATGGGAAGGCCGGGTGCTGGCACTGGTGCGCGCCATGGGCGCGGCGGGCGCGTTCAACATCGACACCTCGCGCTTCTATCGCGAGGCGCTGCCGCCGCATGTCTATCTGTCGAGCTCGTATTACAAGAAGTGGCTGCTCGGGCTCGAAGACCTGCTCGTCGACAAGGGCTTCGTCGATGCCGACGAGGTGAAAGCGGGCCACGCGCTCAAGGAAACCAAGGCCCCGCGGCGCGGCAAGTTCACGGCCGACCAGGTCGAACGCATCATGGTGCGCGGCGCATTCGGGCGTCCGGCACCGGCGCCGGCGAAGTTCAAGGCCGGTGACCGTGTGCGCGCCAGGAACATCCATCCAGCCACGCACACAAGGCTGCCGCGATACGTGCGCGGCCATGTCGGCATCGTCGAGCGCGATCATGGCTGCCACGTGTTTCCGGACTCCGCCTCGATGGAAGCCGGCGAAAATCCGCAGTGGCTCTATACGGTGGTATTCGACTCGGCGGAGCTTTGGGGCGCCGACGCGGACCCGACGGTGAAGATCTCCATCGACGCCTTCGAGCCGTATCTGGAGCCAATTTAGCTGGTCATCCCGGCCGACCCCGGCCTTGAGCCGGGGGAGAGCCGGGACCCATAACCACGACTCTACCGATGGACAAACATTTTTACGTCTACATTCTCGCGAGCCGCAAGCACGGCACGATCTATATCGGCGTCACGAACGATCTCATTCGACGCGTTTACGAACACAAGCAGAAGCTTGTTCCTGGATTTACCAAAGAACATGGGGTCGATAAGCTTGTCTATTATGAAGTCTACGACGATCCGGGGTCGGCGATCCTTCGTGAGAAACGCCTCAAGCGTTGGAAGCGCGACTGGAAAATCGAGCTGATCGAACGCGACAATCCCCACTGGGAAGATCTTTTTCCGTCACTCGTCTAGAGGTTCGTGGTTATGGGTCCCGGCTCTCGCTCGCAAGGCTCGCTCGGCCGGGATGACCAGTTGGGCACTGACGCCGCGCAGCGCGCACGCGAGGCCGTGCCGGGCATCCCCCACGACACCGACGGCCCGGTCTTCCGCGAGCCATGGGAGGCGCAGGCCTTCGCGATGGCGCTCGCGCTGCATGAACGCCGTATATTTACCTGGCCCGAATGGGCCGCGACGCTCGCCGACGAGATCAAGCGCGCGCAGGCCGCTGGCGATCCCGACACCGGCGAGACCTATTATCGACATTGGCTCAACGCGCTCGAACGTCTCGTCGCCGAGAAGGGCGTCACCGACGCCGTAACGCTTGCGCGCTACCAGCACGCCTGGGACCACGCGGCGGATCGCACGCCGCACGGCGAGCCGATCGAGCTGCAACCGCACGACTTCCACCATCACGACTAACGCAATCAACGGCATCAGCATGACGACGGCGACGATCGGCGCGGCCAAGATCACGCGCATCGAGGAGACCTACGGCTTCTTTTTCGAGGCGCGTAAATTCTTCGCCGGATGGCGCGACGAGCTCGTCGCCGAGCATCTTTCCTGGATGGTGCCGAACCACTACGATCCGGCGACCGGTTATCTCAAGCTCAGCATCCATTCCTGGCTGATCGAGATCGGCGGCAAGAAAATCTTGATCGACACCTGCATCGGAAACCACAAATCGCGCGCTGCGCGGCCGTTCTGGAACCAACTCGACACGCCGTATCTCTCGCGGCTCGCCGCGGCCGGCGCGCGGCCGGAGGAGATCGACATGGTGATGTGCACGCACCTGCACGTCGATCATGTCGGCTGGAACACGCGCCTCGACAACGGCCGGTGGGTCCCGACGTTTCCGAACGCCCGCTATGTGTTCAGCAAGATCGACTACGACTATTTCCTCGCGATCGAGCGCGATCCCAAAAAGGGACCGGCGATCATGGGGGCTTTCGGCGACAGCGTCCTTCCGGTGGTCGAAGCGGGCTTGGCCCAGATCGTCGACGGCGCGGCCGCGATCGAGGAGCATTTCAAGATCGAGCCCGCGCCAGGCCACACGCCGGGCCACGTCCTGATCAAACTCGCCTCGCAGAACGCCCAGGCGTTCTTCTCCGGCGACATCATCCACCACGCGATCCAGGTCTATCATCCGACCTGGAACAGCTTCGCGTGCCTTGATCCCACAACCGCGGCCCGCTCGCGGCTGAAGCTTCTGGAGGACTGCGCCGGATCAGGCGCGCTGCTGGCGCCCACCCATTTCGGCGCGCCGCATCTCTGCCATATCGACGCGAAAGGCGAGGGCTTTATCCCGCGGTTCAGGTAGCCACGCGCACCGCTCTGTTCCCCTCCCCCAATAGCCCGTCGAAGACGGGCGTGAACGCCCTGATGGTGGGGAGGGGTTAGGGGTGGGGGTCGCGCGATTGGATCACGGTCGCGCCACACCCACCCCGACACGCTTCGCGCGTCGACCCTCCCCACAAGGGGGAGGGTAAAGGAGAGAGCTGAGCGTATTCAGACCGCACACTCCGGCGTATGGATGTGCTCCGGCCGCACGCCGACGCCGACGAGCCTTGCCGGAATACGGCGCAGGAGCGGTAGCCACGCGATCAGCCGCAGCAGCAGAGGCGGCTTCGGCCGTTCGCTGCTTGAGAGCGCGGGCGACAAGAGCTTGTTCTGAACGATCACCTGCATCCGCTGGATGACCCGCATCGGAAACACGCGGCGCACCTGCACGGCGGCGAGGTGCTCGCGCGTGACGGTGCCGGAGCGCAGCGGTCCGCTAAGGATATTGGCGGCCGCGACCGCGTCCTGCACCGCGAGATTGATCCCGACGCCGCCGACGGGCGACATCGCGTGCGCGGCGTCGCCGATGCAGAGGAGGCCCGGCCGGTGCCATTCGCGCAGCCGGTCGATCGCGACCGTGAGCAATTTGACGTCATCGAAGCTTTTGATCTCGCCGATGCGGTCGGCGAGAAACGGCGACAGCTCCAGCACGCGCGCGCGGAACGCCGGCAGGCCCTCGCGCTTCACGACATCGATGCCGCCCTTGGGGATCACATAGGCGCACTGCCAGTAGTCGCCGCGATTGAGCATGATCATCATTTTTCCGGCTTCGATATGGCCGGTGGTTTCCTCGGTGTCGCCTTCGCGGCGCGACAGGCGGAACCAGAGCACGTCGATCGGCGCGCCGATGTCCTCGACGACGAACCCCGCGCGCTCGCGCACCGTCGAATGGCGTCCGTCGCAGCCGACGACCAGATCGGCGCGGATCTCAAGATCGCCGTCCGGCGTCTTTGCGCAGAGACCCGTGACGATATCGTTCTCGATGATAAGGTCGGTCGCTTCCGCCTTCATGTGGAGATGAAACGCCGGATAGCGCTTGGCGTGGGCGGCGAGAAAGTCGAGGAAATCCCACTGCGGCATCAGCGCGATGAACTTGCAGTAAGTCGGCACGCGGCTGAAATCGACCAGCGGAATGCGCGTGGCCCCGATCTGGAACGTCAGGCGCGAGACCTCCTGATGCGGCAGCTTGAGGAATTCATCCAGCAGGCCGAGCTCGCGCATCAGCTCAAGCGTCGAAGGATGGACGGTGTCGCCGCGGAAATCGCGCAGGAAGTCAGCGTGCTTTTCCAGCACCACGACGTCGACGCCGGCGCGCGCCAGCAGGAAGCCGAGCATCATGCCCGCGGGCCCGCCACCTGCGATGCAGCAGCGTGTGGTGACCGGGCTCAAATCCCGACCATGCGCTCGGTCACCATATAGCCAGCGAGGAGCGCGAGGCCGAACACGAGCACCACCGCGGCGGCACCGACCTCGACGCCGCGCAAGGCGAGCGAGCCATAGCCGGTACGCGTTGCGGCGATCCGGGCGGCAAACGTCGTCGCCGACACGGTCAGCGTCGCGATCGCCGCCACCGTAATCGCCGTGCCGAGCCCCATCACGAAGGTCGCCGCGATGCCGGCCCAGAAGATGCCTTGTGCCAAGGCAAAGACCAGCACGAGGATCGCGCCCGAACAGGGCCGCAAGCCGACCGCGAAGATCGCCACCAGGCCGCGCTTCCATCCGCCAGGACCCGCAAGTTCGTCAGGAGTCGGCCCGTGCGAGTGGCCGCAGTGGTCGTCGTGCACGTGGCCGGCCTCGCCATGCACGGGGCTGGCATGGTCGTGGTGATCGTGGGCGTGATCGTGGTCATCATGGTCATGCGGGTGATCATGGTGATGATGACCGTGCGAATGCTCGTGCGCCACCGTCGCGGCGGCACCGAGGGTCTTCGGCGCGCGCAAGAGCCGCCATTCGCTGATGAACGCGCGACCCTTGGTCCAGAGAAGCCGGGCGCCCATCAAGGCGATCAACCCATAGCTGACGATCTCGATCCACCACACGGCGTTGTTCATGGTCTTCGCAGTGGCGTTGAGCAGTGCCGCCGCGATGCCGACCACCAGGACGGCGACCAGCGCCTGCACCAGCGCCGACGCGAAGGAGAGCGTGACGCCGCGCTTCCAGGTCTCTTCGTTGGCCACCAGATAGGACGAGATCACCGCCTTGCCGTGGCCCGGCCCCGCCGCGTGGAAGATGCCGTAGGCGAAGGAGAGGCCCATCAACAGCCACGCTGCGCTGCCGTCGGTCTTGGCGGCGCGGATCGTGCCGGAGAGCAGCCGGTAGAACTCCGCCTGCTTCCCAAGCAGCCATCCGGTGATGCCGTCGGCCGGCGGCGTCACGGGTGCGCGCGGCGCGCCGAACGGGCTGCCTTGCGCCAGCGCGGCATCGAGCACGCCGAGCGCGGCCAAAGCCGCAGCCACGACCGCCAGACAGATCAGGAGTCTCGTCGCCTTGCGCCTCCCGGCCAAGGATGTCACGGGCATTTCACCGATATCTTGTTGGAGAACTGCGCGCCGTAATTGCTTCCGGGCGCAAGGTTTTGGAAGAAGGATTCGCCGAGCCGCGCTTGCGGCTGAGCCTGTGTTTCGCCCGGCCGGGCGACCGCGAGCTGGCAGGTTGTCGGGGCACCGACGAGGTGTGCCGGGTCCTTCTCGGCGAAGGCGAAATCCACAAACCAGGTCGGATCGTACATTTCCACCTGAAGCTCACTCGCCTTGACCGGCTTACTGAGCGGCAAGGTGAAATGCAGCGTTAAGAGCCCGTCATTGAGCTCGAGCCAATAGTCGACCGGCGTTGTGAAATCGAGCTGCTTACCGTTGGCGTGGGCGATCGTGAAGTAGTCGTATTCCTTCATCGACTCGATATTCACCTGCGCGAGCGGCGCGAGCTCCTCGCGGGTGAATTTGCCCTTTTCCTTGCTCTCCATCCCCTGCGTGGCGAAGACCGAGAACATGTCGTCGAAGGTCCAGGCGTGACGCACGCCGGTCACGGTGCCGTCCGCCGCATAGACGATGTCGCTCTTCATCGTGACCCAGACGTGGGGGTGAGCCTGCGCCGGTGCGGCGGCGAGCAACGCCAGCGCGGCCAGAGCGAAACAGCATATTCGGATCATCAGCGGGCCCAGAACGTCGCCACGCGGACCATAGCACCGAACGCGGCGGAATAGAGGCATTTCGTCGCAATCGTGGCCGGCCCGGCCGCCCAGAAGGGGCGATGCAACTCTTTCGGGCCGAACGAGTTTCCTTGCTGGAACACAGTCCCGGAGGGCTCGATGGCCAATTCCAATTTCGAAACGTCGATGAAAGGTGCCGGTCAGGCGATCGACGAGACCGCCAAGGAGACCGGCAAGCAGGCGGCCGGCGTCTACGAGCAGGCCAAGAGCGCGGCGTCCAGCGCGGCCTCGCAGGCAAAGAGCGCGGCGTCCGACGCCTACGACAGCGCCAGCGACATGGCGCAGGACGCCGTCACCCGCGTGCAGGATACGGCCAGCGACATCGACGACATGGTGAGCGAGGAAGTCGGCCGGCATCCCAAGGCGATGGTCGCGCTAAGTGTCGGCATCGGCTTTGCGCTCGGCATGTTGTTCGCCTCGATGCGCGGCACGCCCGAGCCGCGCTGGTACGACCGCATCAGGTCATAGTCCGACAGCGCCGCCATCGGCGCGCGGGTCATGCACGCCTTCAAGCGTGCCGTCGGCATGCAGCACAACGGCGCCGGCGTGACCCATGGTGTCGGAATAGGGCTCGGCGAGCACCTCCACATCGTGGCCGGCCGATAGCAGCCGGTCGGTCAGCCTTTCATCGAAGCGCGATTCGAGCCGCAGATTGGTGTGCGCCGAGCCCCAGGTGCGGCCGAGCAGCCAGCGCGGCNNCGCCGGATTGAGCGTGTGGAACGGCTTGCGTCCGAGCGCGAGCGCGTTCAGCGCGCCTTTCTCCAGCGAGAAGCTCGCGCCGCGGTTCTGCATCAGCACGCCGGTGGCAGGCAGCACGCAGGCCGAACCGAACTCCCAATAGAGCGACTGGATATTGGAGACGACGAGCCCGGAGGAATCCGCCGCGCCCATCCAGATCGTGTCGCCCTTTTGGCGTGGCGCCGGCCACGGCCCCGCCTTGCGCATGTCGATCTTTTCGGCCTCGGCATCGAGAAAAGAACTTTCCAGGTACCGCGCGGGCGGGTGCGGCAACTCCGCGGGATCGGTGACGTATCGATCGCGTACCAGGAATGCCCGCTTGGTGGCCTCCACCAGCCCGTGCACGTGCGCGAAGCTTTCGGCCTCGGTGACGCGCAGGCGCTCGAACAGCGCAAGGATCATCAGCGAGGCCAATCCTTGGGTCGGCGGCGGCGTGTTGTAGAGCGTGCCCGATTGCAGCACGACGCTCAGCGGTTCCTTGACGCTTGCCTCGTAGCGCTCAAGGTCGGTGCGGGTCACAGGCGAGCCGATCCGTTCGAGGTCGGCCGCGATCTCGCGCCCCACGTCGCCGCGATAGAAATCGTCGAGCCCAGCATTGGCGAGCTGGTCGAGCGTCGCGGCGAGTGCCGTCTGCTTCAGCGTTGCGCCTTCGGCTGGCGCGTTGCCGTCGACGAGGAAGGTCGCCGCGAAGCCCGGCGCATCCTTGCATTCGGAAAGCTTCTCGGCGGTGAGGCGTGCCTGGCTGCGCGTGACCTTGTAGCCTTCGCGCGCGTGGCGGATCGCGTCGCTGAGCAGCACATCGAGCGGCAGCCGGCCGCGCAGCGCCTTCGCACCCTCCAGCGCCAGCATCCATGAGCCGATCGCGCCCGGCACGGTGAGCGCCGCGAGCGGCCCGCGCGGCGGGATCGTGTCGTAGCCGTGCTCGCGGTAGAGCGCAGGCGTCGCCTTCTCGCCCGCCGGTCCAGCCCCCATCAGGGCGCGCACGCGGCCCGACGGCTCGCGCACCAGCCAGAAGCCGTCACCGCCGATATGGTTCATGTGCGGGTAGACGGCCGCGATCGTCGCCGCCATCGCCACCATGGCTTCGAGCGCGTTGCCGCCCTCGCCGAGGATCGCGCGCCCCGCTTCCGCGGCCGCATGATGCGGCGCAGCCGCGACGCTGCGGCGGTGCCCGGCGGTGTAGAGGTTCATGCGGCGTCTTCGGTCAGGCCGCGGCGCTTGAGCAGCGCATCGACCGTCGGCATCCGCCCGCGAAATGCCTTGTAGGCCTCGGCTGAATCGCGCGCGCCGCCGGCGGCGTAGACGTTGTCGCGCAGCCGCCGGGCCACGCCCGGGTCGAACACGTCGCCTGCCTCGACGAAGGCGTTGAAAGCGTCCGCGTCGAGCACCTCCGACCACAGATAGCTGTAGTAGCCGGCCGCGTAGCCGTCGCCGGAGAAGATGTGCTGGAAGTGGGGCGGCCGATGCCGCATCACGACTTCCTCGGGCATCCGCATGCGCTCGCGCGTTTCCGCCTCGACCGCGTGCGCGTCCTTCGCGCCGCCGAGATGGAAGTCGAGATCGACATAGGACGAGCCGAGATATTCGGTCGTCGTGTAGCCCTGATTGAAGGTCCGCGACTTGAGCAACCGGTCCATCAGCGCCTCGGGCATCGGTGCGCCGGTCTGGTAGTGGCGGGCGAAGCGCTGCAGGACCTCCGGCCGGTCGAGCCAATGCTCGTAGAGCTGCGAGGGCAACTCGACGAAGTCCTGCAGCACGCCGGTGCCGGAGATCAGCGGATAGGTCACGTCGGAGAGAAGGCCATGCAGGCCGTGCCCGAACTCATGAAACAGCGTGCGGGCGTCGTCGAACGACAGCAACGTCGGCTCGCCCGCCTCGCCCTTGTTGAAGTTCATGACGTTGAGGACGAGCGGGCGCACCTCGCCGTCGAGCTTCTCCTGCTCGCGCAGCGTGGTCATCCAGGCGCCGCTGCGCTTGGACGCGCGCGCGAAATAGTCTCCGAAGAAGACACCGACGTGGCGCCCATCCGGGCCGGTCACTTCCCAGACGCGCACGTCGGGATGATAGACCGGCACGTCCGCCCGCAGCGTGAAGGCGAGCCCGAACAGCCGGTTCGCCGTGTAGAACGCCGCCTCGATGATGTGATCCAGCGGCAGATACGGCTTGATCTCGCTCTCGTCGAGGTCGTAGCGCGCCTTGCGCAGCTTCTCGGCATAGAAGCGCCAATCCCACGCCGCGAGCGCGAAATTGCCGCCTTCCGCGGCGACCATCTCCTGCAGCGCGTCGCGCTCCTGCCCGACGCGCCGGCGTGCCGGGGCCCAGACGGCATCGAGCAGTCCGGTCACGGCATCCGGTGTCTTGGCCATGGTGTCGTCGAGCTTGTAATGCGCAAAGCTCGGATAGCCGAGCAATCGCGCGCGCTCGTCGCGCAGCGCGGTCATCTCGGCGATGACCGGGTTGTTGTCGGTCGCCCCGGAATGATCGCCGCGCGCGATCCAGGCGCGGAACACCTTCTCGCGCAGGTCGCGCCTGCCTGAGAATTGCAGGAACGGCTCGACGCTGGAGCGGCCGAGCGTCACCACGTGCGTGTCCGCCAAGCCCCGTTCGGCAGCGGCCCCGCGCGCGGCGGCGCGCGCGAACTCCGGCAGCCCGGCGAGATCGGCTTCGCCGTCGAGGGGGAGCGTGTAGGACTGCTCGTCGGCGAGCACGTTCTGGCCGAAGTGCGTCCCGAGGCTCGCGAGCCGCTCGGCGATCTCCTTCAGCCGCTGCTTTGCCGCCGCATCGAGGCCGGCACCCGCGCGGCGAAACAGCGAATGGTAGCGCTCCAGGACGCGCGCCTGTTCGGCCGTGAGGCCGAGGCCGGCAACGCGGCGATGTAGCGCATCGAGGCGGGCGAACAACGCGTCATTGAGATGGATATCGTTCCAGTGCCGGGCGAGCAGCGGCGACATGTCGCGCTCGATCGCCTGGATGTCGGGGTTCGTATGCGCACCGGCGAGCACGTAGAACACGTTCGAGACCCGGGCGAGTGTCCGTCCCGAGCGCTCCAGCGCCGCGACGGTGTTCTCGAAGTCCGGTTCGACCGCCTGCGCGGCGATCGCGGCGATTTCGACGCCGTGCTCCGCCATCGCCAGCTCGAATGCCGGGCGGAAATGCGCCGGCGCGATCCCCTCCAATGGCGGGACGCCGAACGGGGCAGTCCATGCGCCAAGCAGCGGATTGTCGGAAACGGCGGCGGATTGCGGGTTTGTCATGTTCGGCTTTCAAATGAGATCGGGGCTCAATGTAGTCAGCCGCACTGTCCCGGCAAGCATTCAGGCGAGACGGCCGAGACCGCCGCCGAAGCTCTTGACCCCGGCTTGGCTCGACTGTAGCGTATAAACTACATATGGTCGAGGTGCGCAAGACAGCGATCTTCTCTGCATGGCTCGCGAATCTGCGCGATCAGAACGCAAAAGGCCGCATCGCTTCGCGTATCAGCCGGCTTGAACATGGCAATCCCGGCGACGTGAAATCCGTCGGCAGCGGCGTCAGCGAGATGCGGATCGACTACGGCCCCGGCTACCGGGTCTATTACGCCGCGCGAGGTTCTACCCTGGTGATCCTGCTCTGCGGCGGCGACAAACGAACCCAGGATGCGGACATCAAGAGGGCCAAGGCGCTAGCCAAAGAGCTCTAACGGAGAAACCGATAATGCCCCTCAAGACCACGCGCTGGGACGCGTCTGAGTTCCTCGACAGCGATGCATCGATCGCCGCCTACCTCAATGCGGCTTTCGAAGACGGAGACCCTGGCTTTATCGCGGCCTCGATTGGGCATGTCGCCAAGGCGAAGGGGATGTCACAGATCGCCCGGGAGACCGGGCTATCGCGGGAGAACCTCTATCGCGCACTGAGCGGCGACGGGAACCCCGAATTGTCCACCATGACCAAGGTCATGCAGGCCTTGGGCATGCGCATCCAGATTGCGCCCGCCGCGACCTCTCGCCCGGCCAAGCGCAAACGCGCCGCGGCGTGAGCAAGGACGGTGCCCTGACGTTGTCGTTGGCGCGCAACCTCACCCAGCCGCACTTGATCCCTCCACCACTTTGGTATTCATTGCGCCCATGCTCGACGCCACCGGACGGCCCCGCGGCCCGCGCCGCATCAACTGGATCAATGTCTCGACGGTGCTCTCCGCCGCGATCCTGATCTCGGCTGAAGTGTTCGGCGCCGCCTTCGCGGGCGGCTGGGCCTTCGGCAATCTGTTCGGGCTCGGCGACTACGGCACCTACGCGCTGCAGATCCTGTTCTTCGCGCTCGGCATCGTCGTGATGGCGGCGTTCATCCGCTCCGGCATGCGCATCGAGCCGTTCACCGCGCGCGAGTAACGCGCGGCCCGCGCCCGATCAATTTTTCATTAACGGCCGAAACGTGGCAGCGCGCCTCGCAATTCGCTGTGATTTCCCCGCCGCGCGGAACCAAATTGCTTGCGCACCGGAATTGAATCACTTATTTCTCGCTTGCCCAATTTCGCACGTGCCTGTGGCTGCGTGTCGATCGGTGGGGTCCGGACAAGAGGCCGGACAGCCGCCTACGGAAGAGACATCTCTTCCCTGCTAGACGTTCTGAAGGACCCACGGGTCCAGATGAGCATCAAGGCGATCGGCAACCGGAGGCGAAACCGGTGCACCCCGTGCTCGACGGGGGACGCGGCTTAAAGCAACGACGGAGCGGGCTTTTTTGGATCCCGGCGCGAATGCCGGTTGACTGAAAAGGCTTGTCCTTCTTTGCCAACAGTGCGGAACGGGTCCTTCCCTTATCCGGACTAAGGCAACCATCGCCGTGGTGATTGCGTCTCCGCATCCAGCGGAGGCGTCGAACATCGCAGGGGGTTCACCTTAAGCCGCGGGCGAGCGCTCGCGCATTCCGGCTAGGGAAAGCACGAAATGACCGCACGCATTCGCGAATTCCTCAAAGCACGCAAAGACGAAGGACCCTGCCTCGTGGTCGACCTCGACGTGGTCCGCGACAACTATCTGTCCTTCGCCAAGGCACTGCCCGACACGCGCGTCTACTATGCGGTGAAGGCGAACCCGGCGCCGGAGATCCTGCGGCTCCTTGCCGAGCTCGGCTCGTGCTTCGATGTCGCCTCGGTGAGCGAGACCGAGATGGTGCTGGCGGCCGGCTGCACGCCGGAGCGCATCTCCTACGGCAATACGATCAAGAAGGAGAGCGAGATCGCCGCCGCCCACCGGCTCGGCGTCACGCTGTTCGCGGTCGACTGCGACGCCGAGGTGGAGAAGGTCGCGCGCGCGGCGCCCGGCTCGCGCGTGATCTGCCGCATCCATTGCGACGGCTCGGGCTCCGAATGGCCGCTCTCGCGCAAGTTCGGCTGCGAGCCGGATTATGCGACCGATGTGCTCGAGCTCGCGCACAGGCGCGGTCTCGTCCCCTTCGGCATCTCGTTCCACGTCGGCTCGCAGCAGCACAACGTGGAAGCCTGGGACCGCGCGCTCGCCTCGACGGCGGCGATTTTTCGCGGCTGCGCCGAGCGCGGCATCACACTCTCCATGGTCAATCTCGGCGGCGGCTTCCCGGCCAAGTATCTGCGCAAGACGCCGAAGCTCGAGAGCTACGGCAAGGCGATCTTCCGCGCGCTGCGCAAGCATTTCGGCAACGCGATCCCCGAGACCATCATCGAGCCCGGCCGCGGCCTCGTCGGCAATGCCGGCGTGATCGAAGCCGAGGTGGTGCTCGTCGCCAAGCGCAGCCCCGAGGACGAGGTGCGCTGGGTCTATCTCGACATCGGCAAGTTCCATGGGCTCGCCGAGACGATCGATGAATCGATCCGCTACCCGATCCGTACGCCGCACGACCGCGACGAGATGGCGCCCTGCATCATCGCCGGCCCGACCTGCGACTCGGTCGACGTGCTTTATGAGAAGAACCCCTACCCGCTGCCGGTGTCGCTCGCGATCGGCGACAAGGTGCTGATCGAGGCGACCGGCGCCTACACGGCGACCTATTCGTCGGTCGGCTTCAACGGCTATCCGCCGCTGCGGCAATATGTGATCTGATTCGAATGCATTGAATTAGGTAGGCTCGTTAGAGTTGTCTAGAGATAGGAGGAAAGCGCGCCACCTATCCTCACGGACCTTGGCCTCCTCCCGCAACGCTTTGGAGACCTCTAATACCAATGAGGAACCAGGAATTATATGACCAACAATTTCGCCAAAGGCACTTTTTGCTATTGACTTATATAGTCTTGATTTATTTGTCTTCTCCAGTAATGCACGCCGCATCGCATTAAACGTATCCCTCTCAATCTTCTCACTCAGCTCCTTAATCTTGGATAGATCCCTTGGAATATTTTGTGAAGCAATCCAGCTTCGATAATCTCCAATATAGTTATTGTCTCTCCATCTATAGATGTCATCGACGATAGGCCCCCCGCATATCGAATGGATTGGGCACTCTTTGCAGTATCAACTCATTACTAACACTAACTTCTGCCAGCACCTCGTTTCCGACTCAACGCCCTCAAACCAGAATGGATTGTAGATAAGCTCCGCGTTTGGAGCGCCAAGCAGCGTCTTCAATCCGCGATCCAACGCAAGCGTATGCTCGGCCCCAGAGTTTCCGAGAATTCGGTGGCCTAGGACGCTCAGTGCATGAGTATGATTGTCCCATCCAAAGTCATTCTTTGTCAGAAAAGACTCCTTCACCTGTTGAAAGGCTATCCGGCCAGTGAATTCCATGTCGAGTGAGTGAGCAAACAAGCCTGTCTTCGGAGCAGCGAACTCCGCGATCGCCTGCCCCAACATCTCGGACGTCAGCCGGCCTTCTTCATCAAGGAAAGTAACGAAATCCAAATTCCGCATACTCTCTGGACACAAACTTCTCGTTACAAACCAGGCCTCGTCGAATAAAGAGCCGGCTCCGGAAATCTGTACAGGACGCTAAGTGGAGTTTCTGCCTGACGGCGGGCACGATTGGCCCGCGAATCAGGAGAGACCATGAGCGACGAGCACGCCGGAACCACACAGCGGCCTTCAAGGCGAAGGTGGCGCTTGCCGCCGTCAAGGGTGATCGAACATTGGCTCAGCTTGCCGAGCAGTTCGACGTCCATCCCAATCAGGTCACATCGTGGAAGGCGCAGCTTGAGGGCTCCGCCGCTGATGTGTTCGGTTCCGAGAGCGGCAGCGCAGCGGCGCCACCGCACGCAACTTAGCCTCCGTCAACGCGGTATGCACGATAGCAGTTCACAATTTATAAGCTAAAATCAAAGTAGATCAAACAAAGATAGAATTGTATAACTCGGCGGCGTGAGCCGTCAGGCCAAATCCAACATCCCCGCTTCGCCGTCTTCCGTCCCGAACGCGAGCTTTGCGCCATCCTGGCTCCAGGCAAGCGTCGCGACCGGCGCCGCACCCGGCCGCTTCGCCAGGATTTCCGCGCCGTCGTCGATGCGCGCGAGCAGGACAACGCCATCCTCGAACCCAACCGCGACGATCTCCTGGCTCGGGTGGCATGCGACGACGTCGGCGCGCTTGTCGGACGGCGCCAGCATGCGCGGCGTCTTGCCCATCGGGCCGTCCTTGCCGGAAAACGGCCAGAGGATGAGCTGTTCGGAGCCGGAGGTCGCGAGCCATTTGCCACCGGCGGTCCAGGCAAAGGAGCGCACCTTGCCCGAATAGCCCGACATGCGCATGTCCTTGCCGTCGGCGAGACGCCAGCCGTGCAGCATCGCTTCCTGCATGGCGGTGACGACGAAGCGCCCATCCGGACTGAAGGTCGCGTCGAGATGCGAGCCCTTCCAGGCGAGCGCCTCGGGGGCAGCCTGCGCGTTGGGAAACCACAGGCTCGCGCCTCCGTAATGCGCGACCGCGAGCCGCAGGCCCTTCGGCGCAAAAGCGAGCCCGCCGACGCTTGACGGCAGGTCGAGCGATTTCGTCTCGCCCTTGGCGGTGCGCACGAACGCCTGCTTGCCGGCGCTCCATGCGATGGCGCCGTCAGGCGCCATCGCGACGCGGTCGATCCAGCGATGCTTGGCGTCGGCTGCGACCGTCACGCTCGCGCCGTCCGCATCGGTCGACACGACCTTGCCGTCATCGCCGCCGGTGACGATCCGCTCCCCGTCGCAGGCGACCGCCAGGATGCCGCCGGCGTGGACCGCGACGCGCTTCTCGGCGCCATCGGGCGCGACGAACAGCAGCGTCTCCTCGCTGAGGGTGAATACGGCCATGCCCTTGAGGAAATGCGCCGCAATGACCGGCGCGCCGGCAGCGACCGGCTTGGAGCGGTCGACGACGGAGGGGATGGTTTGGATGTCGATCATGCGGCTCCAGCCTCATCCCTCCCCAGAGGGGAGGGATGAAGAACGTCACGCCACGCAGCTCTCAAAACCCTTGCGGATCTTCTCCTCGGGCAGATTGCGGCCGATGAACACCACGCGGCTCTGCCGCTTCTCGTCGCCCCCCCATTCGCGCTGATGGTCGCCGTCGAGCATCATGTGCACGCCCTGGAATACGAAACGCTGCGGATCGTCCTTGAGCGAAACGATCCCCTTGCAGCGCAGGATGTTCTGTCCCTCGGCCTGCGTGAGGTTCTGGATGAAGGGGAAGAACTTGTCGGGATCGAGCGGCGCGTCGGACTTGAGCGAGATCGATTGCATTTCCTCGTCGTGATAGTGCTTCAGCCCACCGTGCGAATGGGAATGCCCGTCGCCATGGTCATGATGGTGATCGTGGTCATGGCCATCACCGTCAGCTTCGAGGAACGCCGGCTCGATCTCGAGGATGCGTTCGAGATCGAAGGCGTTGCGCCCGAGCACCTCCTCGAGCGGAATCTGCGCGCGCTGGGTATGATGAACCTTCGCATAGGGATTGATGCCGCGGATGCGCGCCTCGACTTCGCGCAGCTCCTCGGCGTTCACCAGATCGGTCTTGTTGATCAGGATCACGTCCGCAAAGGCGATCTGGTTCTTCGCCTCGGGTGCGTCGCGTAGCCGATCGCGCAGCCACTTGGCGTCCGCGACGGTCACGACCGCATCGAGCTTGGTCTTCTTGCCGACGTTCTCGTCGACGAAGAAGGTCTGCGCCACCGGCGCCGGATCGGCGAGGCCCGTGGTCTCGACGATGATCGCGTCGAACTTGCCCTTACGGCGCATCAGCCCGTCGATGATGCGGATCAGATCGCCGCGCACGGTGCAGCAGATGCAGCCGTTGTTCATCTCGAAGACCTCCTCGTCCGCCCCGACGATCAGGTCGTTGTCGATGCCGA
>PLJS01000171.1 GCA_003140315.1 Hyphomicrobiales bacterium | reverse complement strand
CCTCTTCGCGCCTTCGGTTGTAGTCCGTCAACCAATACACGACAAGATTGCAAAACAATCTGATGCCAGTAAGATGGCACGTGTACCCGGCACGCTGGAGCAGAAAGACGAAGGCCGACTGAACGAGCCCTTACTGCGTTATTTGAAGGCGAAGAAAATTCCGCCCGAGATGTGGTCTGACACTGCTGCCGANNGAAAGAAACTCGCCGCCGCCGTCAAGCGCCCGCAGTGGGATGATCGCGCAAAATACCCCGAACTCCAATTCCTGCCTGCGCCAGCGTTTCTCAAGCGCGTCTGGGCGGATCAAATCTCACCGACCGGAGAAATCGAAAAAGACATGGTGAGACGGCAGGACCGGTCGTTGATGATTGCGGTCGAGGGCTATATCAAGAACCGGCAGCGGCGTGAGATCGATGCCGGTGCTGCGCAGGGACTGAAGCTCATCGCACGCGGTTACGGCGGGCGAAAACCGAACGCACCATCTCAGTAACGAAAATGTGATCGAACTGTATTCGATCATAATCTAACTCAATTCGATCATTGCCTCTACGATGCTCCCAGAAGCGCGACAAGCGTCGCGCCAACTGAGGAGTGTCCATCATGGCCTACCATCGGCCTACAGCTCATGAACATCTGACCCTAGCGCGTGTCGCCGCCCTCGCGACCTCGTGCGCAGCGGCCTTCGCGGTCGGCCTAGGCATTTCGTCGGAAGCCTTCGCCAACGGCGGCGCTTACATCGCCTTGCCGTTCGTTGCGGCGGCAGTAGTCGCAATCCTCCTGACCGCAGGCTGGCATGTGGCCCTCGGCTACGCCGCAGATACGCGTGAAGTTCATGAAAGGGCGATTGCCTTCGGCTTCGGCGTTGTTCTCTTTCTAATCGGCGTCGGTTGCTCGGGGTGGTTTTTAGCTTCCATGTTAGGCGGCAACGCCGCGATGCAAGCCTATCAGCAACAATATCTCGAACGCCTTACAACTACAATGAACATCGCCGCAGGAAACGCGGCATCGGAGCGCAACANNGCGACCTCGTTAGCGCTGCGAGCAATCTCGACAAAACGGCTAACGCCGAAGGTTCAAACGGCATCCTCTCCGGCAAAGTGGGACAAAAGGTTGTCTACACCGCGCTGAAGAACGCTGCCGCAAGCATGGCGTCGATGCGTACCGCGCTCGACACCAAGGGCGAGGAGCGCGACGAATTCCTCGCCCGCGCCCGCGACCATATCCGCGAAGCTTTCAGGGCGAGCGCAGCCCGTGACGCGGCGCTGTTTCAGGAGGCCACGGCCAATGCGGCGAGTGCCATCGCCGCCGCAAATGCAATTCGCTTCGCGCCGAGCCTCGCTGGTCTCGGGAATGGACTTGCACCGAACTATGCGCGCGGTGTGATCGACGAATCCGTGCGCAATGTTCAAACAACAGCGCTTACCATCAGCAAGCAACGCCGCCCTGTCGATATTCCGGTCTTCGAGGCGATTGATGTGAAACGGGCCGNNGGGCCATTCTCAGCAACCCGGTTCCCTTGGCCTGGGTCGTCGCCATCGTCATCGAAATCCTGCCGCTGGTGATGCTCGGGCTGCTGCTCGCTCTTTGGCGTGACGAAGAAAAACCGTTGGAAGCCGAGCCCATGCAGAGCTTCGAACGTCCGCGTCCACGCGTCATGCCCGTCCCCGCCGAGTAAGGAAAGGAACTGCAATCATGAAATCACTTCTTGGTCTTGGTTCCGGTGGTGCCATCAGCGCCATCTGGGGGAAAATCCCGGTCTACGTCAAAATTCCGGTGGTGTTCGGCCTTGGTGTCCTTGCCGCCTCCGAACTGACGATCGACGCCAACCACGCGCTGCAATCCGCACGGATATTCTTGGGTCAGGCGGCGCAGAGCGAAGCGCAAGCGGTCGATCCTGCCAAAACACGGGCTGCGATGCGAACGGGCGCACCTGTGACCGGTGCGGAAGCGTTACTCGCAACGCAGGTCGATCAAAGCGACGCGGATGCTCAGCAAAAGCAGGCGCTCGCCGTGGCAGCTACGGAAAGCATTGATGACATACGCACCAAAGNNCCGCAACGGAAAGCATCGATGACATTCGCGCCAAAGCCAAGCGTGGCCTCAAGCTTACGACGACGGAATCCTTTCGGCTGAAAGAGTATGAGATCAAAGAACAGGAACTCCGCGCCAAAGCTGCCGAAGCACAAAAGATTGAAGCTGACGCGCGCATAGCAGCGGCGCTGGCTGCCCAAGCCGAAGCCAAAGCCCTTGCGGAAAGGATCATAGCGGAATCGGTTGCCCGAACGGTTACCGATGACCGCCCCATCGACTTAAGGCGGTTCATGGGAAAATGAGCCATCCTTCCGTAACGCGATGGTTAAGACTCTCGCTGGGCGTCGCCTCCCTAATCGGAGGCGGCGCTATGTTGTTCTGGGTCGCTGTGAGAACAGACCTCGCCCTATCAACGGCGACAAACGGCTTACCCCTGCTCAATCTGATCGCCATCGCTCTCGGCCTCGCCGCTTTGGGAGCTAGCGCCGACTTCTTCGGGCTCTGGCGGCGTGCCGACACGCTGCCAAAGATACGCAACACCAAAGTGTATGGGGCTGCCGAACCAGCATCGGAACAGGAAGCAAAGGCTGCGGCGCATGACGACATACGTGCGCCCCTGAATGATCGGACATTTTCAGAATAGGAGAACGCAATGATCAAAAACAAAGAAGGGCTTATCCTCGGTCGCCACTACGAGGAAGCCACGCAAAATGTTGGCGACCTCATCACTTATAAGGGCGAACGCCACTGGCTCCTGTTCGGCCCGAACGGCACTGGCAAGGGGACGCGCTTTCTTGTTCCCAATCTGCTGACACTCACGGATCGTTCGATTGTGGCGTTCGATCCTAAAGGCGAACTTGCCGCCACCACGGCTGACTATCGCAGCACGGTCAGCCATGTTGTCTTGCTCAATCCCTTCAACGTGCTTGGCCTCGGTTCCGCCGGATTTAATCCGCTTGCCGCGCTCGATCCTGAATCGCCCTATTTCTACGATGACGCGGCGGCACTCGGCGAAGCGCTCATCCAGATCGAGTCCAAGGACCCGCATTGGTCGAACTCCGCACAAGGCCTGATCGTCGGTCTCATCATGTGGGAGAAACTCCAACATGGTGACAACGCCAATCTCGAAAATATCCGCGAAATGCTGACTGCGCCAGATACATTTGAGACCTTCATCGGGGAGAACGGCAGACCGCATGAACGATTAACGGGCGGCCTCCGCTACACCGCGACGCAAATGATCCTCGATGGCGGCTATGCAATCGCAAGCCTCGCGTCGCGCTTTGCTGGACGGGACACGAACGAACTGGCTAGCGTCCGCTCAACCGCCGACACCCAAACCCGTTGGCTATTGTCGAAGCCGATGCGCGACGATCTCAAAAAGCCGGG
>PLJS01000314.1 GCA_003140315.1 Hyphomicrobiales bacterium | reverse complement strand
GTGCACTGGCCGCAGCTCTCGTCCTCGAAGAACCGCATCAGGTTGAGCGCCACGGCCTTCATGTCGTCCTTCTCGGACAGGATGACAACCGCGTGCGAGCCGATGAAGCAGCCGTATTTTTCCAGCGTGCCGAAGTCGAGCGGCTCGTCGGCCATCGAGGCCGGCAGGATGCCGCCCGAGGCGCCGCCCGGCAGATAGCCCTTGAAGGTTTCGCCGTCGACCATGCCGCCGCAATATTCCTCGATCAGTTCGCGTGCCGTGACGCCCGCGGGCGCCAGCACGACGCCCGGCTTCTTTACGCGGCCCGAGACCGAGAACGAGCGGAAGCCCTTGCGCTCGCGCCGGCCGTGGCTGGTGAACCACGCCGCGCCCTTCTCGACGATGTCGCGCACCCAGTAGAGCGTCTCGACGTTCTGTTCGAGCGTCGGCCGTCCGAACAATCCGACCTGCGCCACGTAGGGCGGGCGGTGGCGCGGCAGGCCGCGCTTGCCTTCGATACTTTCGATCATCGCGGATTCTTCGCCGCAGATGTAGGCGCCGGCACCGCGACGCAGGTGAATGGTTGCGTGCTTGGCGAGTCCGGCTTGCGCGACGCGGGCGAATTCTTGCTCGAGCATCATGATGAGCTCGGGATATTCATCGCGGATGTAGACGTAGATGTCGGCGGCCTCGACCACCCAGGCGGCGAGCAGCATGCCTTCGATGAAGCGATGCGGATCGAGCCCGAGGTAATGCCGGTCCTTGAAGGTGCCGGGCTCGCCTTCGTCGCCGTTCACCGCCATCAGGCGCGGTCCAGGCGACTGGCGCACCAGCCCCCATTTGCGCCCGGTCGGAAAACCCGCGCCGCCGAGGCCGCGCAGGCCGGCGTCATCGACCGATTTGATGATCTCCTCGCGCGTGCGCCGTCCGCTGACGCAATCGCCGAGCAGCCGATAGCCGCCGTCCGCGCGATACGCCGCGAGATCGATCTGCGGCGTATGTGGATGCGCATGCGTGCCCTGCGCGACTGCGTCGTTCACGGACTCTTCGGTCGCCTGCATCACCTGCACATGGCCGACCGCGCAGACCGGCGCGCGATCGCACGCGCCCATGCAGGGCGCGCGCACCACGCGCACATCCGTGCCGAGTATTCCCGGTAGCGCGTCAAGCAAATCTTCAGATCCCGCCATTGCGCAGGAGAGCGAGTCGCACACGCGCACCGTGACCGGCGCCGGAGGGGTCTCACCTTCCTTCACGACGTCGAAATGCGCATAGAAGGTCGCGACCTCGTAGACTTCCGTCTGCGCGAGCTTCATTTCGGCGGCGAGCGCTGCGAGATGCGCCGCGGAGAGATGCCCGTAGGCGTCCTGGACTAGGTGCAGATGTTCGATCAGCAGGTCGCGCCGGCGCGGCCGCTCGCCGAGCAGCACGCGCACCTCGTCGAGCGCGTGCGGGTCGATCTGCCGGCCCTTCGGGGTCTTCGGCGGCCTGCGCTTGCGGCCTGCGCCGTTGCCGCCGGCCGGTGGCTTCACAGGGGCGTTCATTGGTGTCCTGACGGTGTCCTGTTTAGAATAAACCCGATCTGGTCGATCAAAAACAGCCCGTCAATTGCCATCGATTGATTGATATTCTCTATCATACGATCGCATAATGGCATTCATTAAGCGCGACGCTTCGTTGCGTGAGGGATCCGCCTTTTGATCGACAAGCTCGATTTTCTGCTGGCATTGGCGCGCGAGCGGCATTTCGGCCGCGCCGCGGAGGCCTGCGGCGTCACCCAGCCGACGATTTCCGCTGGAATCAAGCAGCTCGAAGAGTCGCTGGGCGTGCTGCTGGTGCAGCGCGGATCGCGATTCATCGGATTGACCGCCGAGGGCGAGCGCGTGCTCGATTGGGCCCGGCGCATCGTCGGCGACACGCGCGCCATGCGGCAGGAAGTCCATGCGCTCAAGCACGGGCTTGCCGGCAGGCTGCGCATTGCCGCGATCCCGACCGCGCTGGCGATGGTGGAGAAGCTCACGACGCCCTATCGTGAGCGCCATCCGGACGTGCAGCTCACCGTGCTGTCGCGCAGTTCGTCGGAGATCCTGACGCTTCTCGACAATCTCGAAATCGACGCCGGGCTCAGTTATCTCGACAACGAGCCGCTCGGCCGCGTCACCGCGGTTCCGCTCTACGCCGAACGCTATCAGCTCCTGACGGCGGCCGATGCACCGCTCGGCGACCGGTCGAGCGTGACCTGGGCCGAGGTCGCAAAAGTGCCGTTGTGCCTGCTGACACCCGACATGCAGAACCGCCGCATCATCGAGGCGCTGCTGCGCAACGCCGGCGGCGACCCGCAGCCTTCGCTTGAATCGAATTCGATGATCTTGCTCTACTCGCACGTCCGCACCGGCCGCTGGGCGAGCGTGATGCCGGCACGCCTCGCCGAGACACTCGGCCTCACCGACGTGCTACGCGCAATCCCGATCACCGACCCCGAGACCGCGCATACCATCGGCCTGGTCGTGCCGGCGCGCGAACCGATGACCCCCTTGATCGCCGCTCTGGTCGCGGTGGCGCGGCGAGCGGCGAGCGCTCTTGGCGATGGGGCGGGCTCGCCGCGCTTGACGCAGGGTTCGCGGGCACCCCGAAAGCGCGCCCACAAGGCGCGTCTCTCATAGAAGTTTGCAATCGCAACATAGAAATTCAAACTTGATTGTCTTTTGTGGGTCTTTCAACGTTTGCTCATGAACGGTGCTCGGTTCGGGTCCGCCATTGTGTGCAATCCGCGTCCCGACCGCCCATAAAAAAAGAGGGCAGGGGAGGATGCAAATGTCGGCAATCGGACAAACACTATCGGGCAGCCCAGGAGTAGGCCTTCTCGATCGCGAGCGCATCATCGCGCAGGCCGGCTTCAATCGCTGGCTGGTGCCGCCGGCCGCGCTTTCAATTCACCTGTGCATCGGAATGGCCTACGGCTTCAGCGTGTTCTGGCTGCCGCTCTCGCGCGCGGTCGGGCTCACGGCGACCAAGGCGTGTCCGGACATGTCGCTCGGAGCCGAGTTGTTCACGACGACATGCGACTGGCGCATCGCCAGCCTTGGCTGGATGTTCACGCTGTTCTTCGTCGTGCTCGGCGTCTCCGCCGCACTCTGGGGCGGCTGGCTGGAGCGCGTCGGACCGCGCAAGGCCGGCGTCGTCGCCGCGCTGTGCTGGAGCGGCGGCCTTTTGGTCGGCGCCATCGGCGTTTTCACGCATCAACTCTGGCTGATGTGGCTCGGCGCCGGCGTCCTCGGTGGCGTCGGGCTCGGTCTTGGCTACATTTCTCCGGTTTCGACGCTGATCAAATGGTTTCCCGACCATCGCGGCATGGCGACGGGGTTTGCCATCGCGGGTTTCGGCGGCGGCGCCATGATCGGAGCACCGCTCGCGAATCTCCTGATCAACTATTTCAAGACGCCGACCTCGGTCGGCGTGTGGGAAACCTTCGTCGCCATGGGCGTCATCTACTTCTTCTTCATGATGGTCGGCGCTTTCAGCTACCGAGTTCCGCCGGCAGGCTGGCGGCCCGAGGGCTGGACTCCGCCCGAGAAGGCGAATGCGATGATCTCGCAGTACAACGTGCACCTGAAGGACGCGCACAAGACGCCGCAATTCTGGCTGATCTGGTGGGTGCTGTGCCTGAACGTCTCGGCCGGCATCGGCGTGATCGGCATGGCGTCGCCCATGCTGCAGGAAATCTTCGCCGGTTCGCTGATCGGACTGCCTGACGTCAGATTCAACGCACTTTCTCCGGACCAACGCGTCATCATCGCGGGGATCGCGGCCGGATTTGCCGGACTGATCTCGCTGTTCAATATCGGTGGCCGCGTTTTCTGGGCGTCGCTGTCCGACTATATCGGCCGGAAGAACACCTACTACACGTTCTTCCTGCTCGGCATCGCGCTCTACGCGATCACGCCGTGGGCGGCCGGGATCGGCTCGAAGGCGCTGTTCGTGGCGTCCTTCTGCATCATTCTTTCGATGTATGGCGGCGGCTTCGCGACCGTGCCGGCCTATCTCGCGGATATGTTCGGTACGCAGTTCGTCGGCGCCATCCATGGGCGGCTGCTCACGGCGTGGTCCACGGCAGGGATCATCGGCCCCGTGGTGGTGAACTACATCCGCGAATTCCAGCTCGCCGCCGGCGTGCCGCGCGACCAGCTCTACAACACCACGATGTACATTCTCGCCGGCATGCTGGTCATCGGCCTGATCTGCAATTACCTGGTCAAGCCGGTCGACAAGAAATGGCATATGAGCGCGGACGAGGTCGCGAGACTGCAGGCCGCCAACGCGAGCGCGGCGGCGGTGCCGTCCGGTTCCTTCGGCATCGATAAAGGCGGATTCGACATCAAGGCCGCGCTGTTCTGGGCCTTCGTCGGGATTCCGCTCGCCTGGGGCGTGTGGAAGACGCTCGAGAGCGCGGTCAAGATCTTCTGACTGTCACGCAAGCGCAAAATCAAACGGCGCGGCTTTTGCCGCGCCGTTTTCGTTTCCGCGGGGTCGCGAGGTCAGGCGACCTTCATCTTCATGTGCGGGAACATCGCGTGGAGCGCTTCCTGGTCCATGTCGGTCTTGAACTTGTGCTTGTCCTTGAGCGCGATGGCTTTCGCCGCCGCGGGCCGCGCATTGATCTCGTCAACCACACGCTTGAGATTGGGGAATTTGGCCGCCGCCCCTTCGCCCAGCACATTCGGTAAGAGCCGCGCCCAGCCCCACACATTCATATCGACGACCGTGTAGGTGTCGCCGAGCATGTATTTGTTCTTAGCCAAACGCGCGTCGATGATGCCGAAATGGCGCTGCGCCTCGAAGGCGTAGCGATTGATCGCGTATTCGTTCTTCTCCGGCGCGTAATTGCGGAAATGCACCAACTGGCCGGAGTAGGGCCCGACGCCGGAGGCGACGAACATCATCCATGAGAGCAACTCGCCGCGCGCCTTGTCGGTTTTCGCGGGCATGAACTTGCCGGTCTTCTCGCCGAGATAAAGCAGGATCGCGCTCGAATCGAACACGGTCGCGTCGCCGTCGACGATCGCCGGCACCTTGGCGTTGGGATTGATCGCCAGGAATTCCGGCTTGTGCTGGTCGCCCTTGCGGGTATCGACGGCGATCGGCTCGTAGGGAAGGCCGGCTTCTTCGAGAAACAGCGCGACCTTGGTCGGGTTCGGCGCGCCACTGTAGTAGAATTTCAACATCATTCGTCTCCGTTTATTGGTCAGTTTTATTACGGCCTCATGCTGAGGAGCATCGCAAAGCGATGCGTCTCGAAGCATGGAGCCGCGCCGCGCCCCATCCTCGAGACGCGGTCCTTTGGACCGCTCCTCAGGATGAGGCGAAGAGAGTTAGAACAATCCGACGATCTTGCCATCCGCGCCGACATCGATCGAGTCGGCGGCGGGGACCTTCGGCAGGCCCGGCATGGTCATGATCTCACCGCAGATCGCCACGACGAACTCGGCTCCGGCCGAAAGCCGCACCTCGCGCACCGGGATAGAGAAATCGATCGGCGCGCCCTTGGTGTCGGGATTGGTCGAGAACGAATACTGAGTCTTGGCGATGCAGACCGGCAGCTTGCCGAAGCCCATATCTTCCCAGGTCTTGAGCTGGTCCTTCACGGACTTGTCGGCGGTCGCGTCGTTCGCACGGTAGATTTCCTTCGCGATGGTGCGGATCTTCTCGAACAGCGGCATCTCGTCGGGATAGAGAATTTTCAGCTTGCCCTCGCCGGCGTCGATGGTCTTCACGACCGCGCGCGCGACATCGGCTGCGCCTTCGCCGCCCATCGCCCAGTGATCGGCCATCAGCGCCTCGACGCCGAGCGCCTTGCACTTCTCCTTAACCAGCGCGATCTCGGCGTCGGTGTCGGCCGAGAAGCGGTTGATCGACACGACCGCGGGCAGGCCGAATTTCTTGATGTTCTCGACATGGCGCTGCAGGTTCGCCATGCCGGTTTCGAGCGCTTTCAGGTTTTCGACTTTAAGGTCTTCCTTCTTCACGCCGCCATGCATCTTGAGCGCCCGGATGGTCGCCACGATGACGACGCAGGATGGCTCAAGCCCGGCCTTGCGGCATTTGATGTCGAGGAATTTCTCCGCGCCCAAGTCGGCACCGAAGCCTGCTTCCGTCACCACATAGTCGGCGAGCTTGAGCGCGGTCGTGGTGGCGACGACCGAGTTGCAGCCATGCGCGATGTTGGCGAACGGGCCGCCATGGATGAAGGCGGGCGTGCCTTCCAGCGTCTGCACCAGGTTGGGCGCGATCGCCTCCTTCAGCAGCGCTGTCATGGCGCCGTGCGCCTTGATGTCTTTGGCGCGGACCGGTTTGCGGTCGCGCGTATAGGCGACGATGATGTTGCCAAGGCGCTCTTTCAGATCGTCGAGATCGTTGGCGAGGCAGAAGATCGCCATCACCTCGGACGCGACCGTGATGTCGAAGCCGGCTTCGCGCGGATAGCCGTTGGCGACGCCGCCGAGCGAGCAGACGATCTCGCGCAGCGCGCGGTCGTTCATGTCCATCACGCGGCGCCAGACCACGCGGCGGCTATCGATGCCGAGCGCATTGCCCCAGTAGATATGGTTGTCGATCAGCGCGGAGAGCAGATTGTGCGCCGACGTGATGGCGTGGAAGTCGCCGGTGAAGTGGAGNNTTGATGTCCTCCATCGGGATCACCTGGGCGTAGCCGCCGCCCGCCGCGCCGCCCTTCATGCCGAATGACGGGCCCAACGAAGGCTCGCGCAGGCACAGCATCGCCTTCTTGCCGATGTGGTTGAGCGCATCGGTCAGGCCGACGGTCGTCGTCGTCTTGCCTTCGCCCGCCGGCGTCGGCGAGATCGCCGTGACCAGGATCAGCTTGCCGTTCGGTTTCGACTTCAGCGATTTGACGAAATCCATCGAGACCTTGGCCTTGTAGTGGCCATAGGGCTCGAGATTTTCGGCCGCGATGCCGAGCTTTTCGGATGCGATGTCGAGGATGCGCCGCTTGGTGGCGTTCTGCGAGATTTCGATGTCGGATTTCGGTGACTGATGCTGCGAGGCGGGCATGATTGATGATCCGTCAGGAGGGAGTTTGAGTAGCGAAACTATCCATTCGTCATGGCCGGGCTTGACCCGGCCATCCACGTCTTTGCTTCAACAAGCAAGACGTGGATGCCCGGCACAAGGCCGGGCGTGACGGAGTACGATGAAGCGGGCAAGCGCATCATGTAAAGCGCGCACCGGCGGCGACATTCGCAGCTTCGGCCCATTCGCCCGCGCCCACTTTCGGCCCATCGGCCTGCACGCGCGTGACCTTGAAGCGCCCATCGGCGCAGACGACGGTGATGCTGTCGGCCTCGACCGCGACGATCTCGCCGAGCTTGCCGGCGATGCCCTTCGGGTCGCGCGCGGGCATCGGCTTGGCGTCGAAGATCTTCACCGTGTTGCCATCGAGCGTGGTCCAGGCGGCAGGCGCCGGATTGCAGCCGCGGATCAGCCGGTCGATCTGCTCCCACGGCTTGCCCCAGTCGATCTTGGCATTGCCGGGGCCGCAGCGGCCCTCATAGGTCGCCTTCGCGTCGTCCTGCTTGATGCGCGGCGCCGTGCCGGCCTTCACGAGGTCGACCGATTCCAGCATCGCCTCGACGCCCATCGGGAACAGGCGATCGAAGTAGACCGTACCGAGGGTGTCGGTATACGAGATCGGCGTCTTCTTCTGAAGGAGGACATCACCGGTATCGAGCCCGTTGTCGGGCCAGAAGATCGAGAGGCCGGTTTCGGTCTCGCCCTTGATGATCGGCCAGTTAATCGCGGAGGCGCCGCGATAGGCGGGCAGCAGCGAGGGGTGATACTGGATCGAGCCGTGGGTCGGGATGTTGAGGAAATCCTGCGGCACGAACAGCGTGACGAACGCCATGACCTGCAGGTCGGGCTTGAGCGCGCGGAATTGCTCCCAGACTTCCGGCTTCTTGTAGGACTCGGGCTGAAACACCGGCAGGCTCGCCTTCATGGCGGCCTCAAGCAGCGGGTCGGGCTTCGCGCCGGGCTTGGTCGGCGCGACATAGACCGCGACGACGTCCTCGCCGCGCTTCAACAGCGCTTCGAGCACCGCCTTGCCGAACGCCTGCTGGCCGTGAACGACGATACGCATGTTATCTCCCCGAACTCAGTGGTGTTCCCTCCCCCGTAGCCCGTCGAAGACGGGCGTAAACGCCCTTTCGGGGGGAGGGTTAGGGAGGGGGGGGTAGCGCGTGTGGCACCAACGGTGCCTCTCGCCGGACCCCCAACCCCGCTCGCCATCGCTGCGCTCTGGCGAGCGACCCTCCCCACAAGGGGGAGGGTAAGAAAGAAAGCTACGCCGCCTCGGCCCGTGCACCCTTCTCGGCCGGCGAGATCGCGCCCGAACCCTTGATCTCCGCAACCTCGCTCGCCGAATAGCCCAGCACCTTGCCGAGGATTTCCTCGGTGTGCTCGCCGAGCAGCGGCGAGCGCTCCACCTCGCACGGCGAATCCGACAGCTTGATCGGGTTGCCGACCGTCAGATACTTGCCGCGCGTCGGATGATCGACCTCGACGACGGTGCCGGTCGCGCGCAGCGAGGGCTCCTCGGCGATCTCCTTCATCGATAGGATCGGCCCGACCGGAATGTCGACTGCGTTGCATTTCTCCATGACCTCGAACTTGCTCATCGTCATGGTCCACTGCTCGATGACGTGGAAGATGTGCTTCAGGCGCGGCAGGCGCGCATTCGGCGTCGCGTAGTCGGGCTCGGTCTTCCACTCCGGCTTGCCGATGAGGTCGCAGATCGCGCCCCACACCGGCGCCTGCGTGATGAAGTAGATGTAGGCGTCGGGATCGTTCTCCCAGCCTTTGCACTTCAGGATCCAGCCCGGCTGGCCGCCGCCCGAATCGTTACCGGCGCGCGGCGTCGCCTTGCCGAACGGCACGCCTTCGCCGAACTGACTGAATTCCTTCAGCGGTCCATGCGCGAGGCGCTGCTGGTCGCGCAGCTTCACGCGCGCGAGGTTGAGGACGCCGTCCTGCATGGCGCAGAGCACCTTCTGGCCGCGGCCGGTGCGGTTGCGCTGGTAGAGCGCCGACACGATACCGAGCGCGAGATGCAGGCCGGTGCCGCTATCGCCGATCTGCGCGCCGGTGACCAGCGGCGGCCCTTCGCGGAAGCCGGTGGTGGAGGCAGCTCCCCCGGCGCACTGCGCGACGTTCTCGTAGACCTTGCAGTCTTCGTAGGGGCCGGGGCCGAAACCCTTCACCGAGGCGACGATCATGCGCGGGTTGAGCTTGTGGATGTATTCGAAGGTGAGCCCCATGCGGTCGAGCGCGCCGGGCGCGAAGTTCTCGACCAGCACGTCGCAGTATTTGATGAGGCGATCGAGGATCTCCTTGCCCTTCGGATGCTTGCTGTCGATCGTGATCGAGCGCTTGTTGCCGTTGAGCATCGTGAAGTAGAGCGAGTCCGCGTTCGGCACGTCGCGCAACTGCCCGCGCGTGATGTCGCCGACGCCGGGCCGCTCCACCTTGATGACGTCCGCCCCCATATAGGCGAGGAGCTGCGTGCAAGTCGGGCCCGACTGCACATGCGTGAAGTCGAGGATGCGCACGCCCTCGAGCGCCTTGCCGGCCGCGCCCCACGGCTTGGTCGAAGGCTTCGCGTGCCCATTGCCGTTCTGCTTTGCGGCAGGCTTCTTCGCCGCGAGCTTGACGACTTTCTTCGATTTCACGGCGGCCTTTTTGACTACCTTCTTGGCGGGCTTGGCCGCCTTCTTCTGCGTCTTGGCCATTTCACGTCCCTCCGGATGTCTATTTCTTCTTCAGCTTGCTTTGCGGGTTGAGGTTGCCGATGCGGCCGCTCTCGCTGCCGGCCGCCGGATCGAGCACCGCGTTGATGAGCGTCGGAAGCCCTGAATCCATCGCGGCGTTGACGGCGCGCTTCAACTCATCGGGGCTCGTCGCATTGACGCCGACGCCGCCGAAGGCCTCGATCATCTTGTCGTAGCGCGAGCCCTTNNGACGACGATGCAGACCGGCAGGTTGTAGCGGCAGATGGTCTCGACCTCCATGCCGGAGAAGCCGAACGCGCTGTCACCTTCGACACAAAGCACCTGCTTGCCGGTCTCGATCGCTGCCGCGATGGCATAGCCCATGCCGATGCCCATGATGCCCCAGGTGCCGACGTCGAGACGCTTGCGCGGTTGATACACATCGATGATGCCGCGCGCGAGATCGAGCGTGTTGGCGCCTTCGTTCACCAGGATGGCGTCCGGCCGTTCCTTGACGATGGTGCGCAAGACGCCGAGCGCGCCGTGATAGTCCATCGGCACGTTGTTGTTCATCAGCCGCGGCGCCATCTTGGCGATGTTCTCTTCGCGTTTCTTGGCGACCGCGCCGGTCCAATCGGACGGCGGGGCCGGCCAGTTGCCGCCCATGCCTTCGAGCAGCGCGGACACGCACGACCCGATGTCGCCCACGACCGGCGCGACGATCTCGACGTTTGAGTCCATCTCCTTCGGCTCAATGTCGATCTGGATGAATTTCTTGCGCGCCTCGCCCCAGGACTTGCCCTTGCCGTGCGACAGGAGCCAATTCAGGCGCGCGCCGATCAGCATCACGACGTCTGAATCCTTCAGCACCGTCGATCGCGCCGCGCCCGCGCATTGCGGATGCGTGTCGGGCAGAAGACCCTTGGCCATGCTCATCGGCAGGAACGGAACGCCGCTCTTCTCGACCAGCGCGCGGATCGCGTCATCGGCCTGCGCGTAGGCCGCGCC
>PLJS01000124.1 GCA_003140315.1 Hyphomicrobiales bacterium | reverse complement strand
GGGCGCCGTCCATACATGGCCCATCGCGTCGTTTCGCTGTGGTGCAGCGATATGTCGGTTGTCGGGGGCAAAGCGGACATGTCGTAGACATCACAGAAGTGAAGCGATTGACCCGAAGCCGACGTTGTTGCCTTGGAATCACATCATAAAATGCTTGCCGTCCTTGGGCAGCATGGCTACGAGGCGATCGGAGTTCACGTCTTATCTCCATATGCCTGCATTGCAGTTTGTGTTGCGGCCTCGTGACCATGAGCAGGGAATTTGACAGAAGCTTGCAGGGAACTACTCGGCACGAACAGCAAATTGACGCGCAACATGCAGCGAACGACCTCGTTACTCATCGGCTAGTCATCTTCTGTCATGCCGGCCAGCATACCGTCATAGCCGCGCGCAGCAAGAATATGCGCGCGCATGATCGCGGATGCCCAGGCGCCGTCGTGCGCATGCAGCGCCCTGATGAT
Source organism: Hyphomicrobiales bacterium (assembly GCA_003140315.1). GTDB lineage: Bacteria > Pseudomonadota > Alphaproteobacteria > Rhizobiales > Xanthobacteraceae > PALSA-894. The sequence goes on along the minus strand of PLJS01000124.1, from coordinate 18,099 downwards.
CTCTCGATGATGATTGATGCTCTGTTCAAGGCTCGACCGATCGAACAGCGCAAATTTCCGTGCCACCAGCGGGAGAACCCACAGTCCTTCGATGATCAGGAGGAGTCGCGCATTGCCTGCGGCGAGCACGACGCCCTGATGGAAGGCGAGATTCGAAGCGCTGATCTGGTCAATGCGCGGCTGATCGCCGTCGAGGGCTTTCTGCATTGCATCGGTGTGCGTTCCTAGCTCATCGAGTTCCTTATCGCCGATCTTGACCGCGGCGAGCTCTGCCGCAAAGCTTTCAAGTAATGCGCGCATTACAGAAATCTCGGTGAGATCGACCTTTGACCATGTAGCGACCCGTGCACCTTGGTTCGGTTCGAAGTCGATCAGACCGTCGGAATGCAGCCGCCGGATCGCGTCGCGCACCGGCGTGCGCGAGATCGCCAACGCGCCCGCGATCTCTTGCTCCTTCAATCGCTTTCCGCCGCCATAGTGGCCGGAAAGAATGCTGGAGCGAATGTACTTGTATGCACGTTCCGCCGAAGTGGACATGGGCAGGGTCTCAGCGTCAGGCAGCTTTGGCTTGCCCGGGTATATCGATGCCGAACGCCCTTGCGGCGATTGTCTTGATCTCGGAAAACGCGATCCCGATGCGTACTGGCTGGAAGTCGTGCAGATCGATGATCGTTGAGCCCAGGCCCTGGTCGTTCCAGTATTTGCAGCGACCACGGTCCAGTGCAAGATCGCCGGCGGCGCGCACCTCGGACTCAACATCATCAAACACGAACTTGCTACCCGTGAGCGAGCGATTGGCTGAGGAGCCGAACACCGGCATTGACGTCTCGAGCGCGAGTCGGGCGATTTCGTCATGCGTGGGACCAGCATTCATCAGGATATCGATCGTTCCGGCCTTCGACGAATTCGCCATGACGAATGGCGCAACGGAGCGAAAAAGCGGATGACTGGAGCGGAAGGGCGCGACGATCGAAAGCGGAAGACCATTGTCGAAAATGACGGCGCGTACGAAGTCACGGCCCCTTTCACCGATATCGATCACCTCCTCGAACATCGCGAAGGAGCCAAACATGCCGCATGGCTTCGAGAAGCTGCGTTGCTTTGCCTCGTAGATGCGCTTGATGGCTGGCTCCGTATGGCCGACGATCGCATAGCCGACATCCGCCCTGAAGATCGCGACGCCGCCGGAGATCACCCTCTCGTACACGATCCGGCCATCTGAGATAGGGTCGAATGGATCGGTCATCGTGCGTGCTCCTTGAATCGGGGCCTTTTGACGGTCGGTTTGACGTCGCGCCGCGTGCCCTGCGCGCGCACGACCGCCCGCATCGCGAGCGTTGTACCGCCCGCTGGTCCGAGCTGAAGCAGATTGCGCCGCGATAGTTTGGTGCTTGTGGGCCCGATTTGCGTCTTACGCATCGAAGCCTTCCTGCGCCGCCCGGTTTCTTCGGGACTGTGCGCCTCATCACAACGTATACAATTTCGGTTGTCAACGCGGTGAACACACCGCCTCGGTCCGCGCCGGCTATTCGCATCGTGGACGCCTTACCGACGGTTGTGCTGCATCTTCTGCTATATCAATGTGTATGCGGGGTCCATGCATCGACTTAGCGCTTGCGGGAAAATTGTATACTAAGATAGCGTTCCACCTCGTCGATCCATTCCGGAAGGAGCCCGTGATTTGGACCTCGGCCTGCGGGGAAAGAGCGTTCTGGTCACCGGCGGCTCGCGCGGCATCGGGCGGGCTGCCGCTGAAGCGTTCGGAGCGGCCGGCTGTGCGCTGCATCTCGCAGCGCGATCGCCCGAGGACTTGAAGCGAGCGGCCGATGAACTGCGCTCGACCTATCAAGTGCCCGTGACTATCCATCCAGGCGACATCTCGAAGCTCGGCGAGGTGATGGCGCTCGCCGCCGTTTGCCGCGATGTCGACATCCTGGTGAACAATGCCGGCGCAACACCGACCGGGCCGATCGAGCAAGTCACCGACGCCGATTGGCGCGAAGGCCTCGACCTGAAAGTCATCGCGACTGTCAACCTCACCCGCGAAATCTATCTGGCAATGCGCGCGCGCCGCCGCGGCGTGATTGTCAATGTCATCGGCAACTGCGGCGAGCGGCCCGATCCGGAGATCATTATCGGGACCATCGCCAACACCGGGCTGATGGGCTTCACACGTGCGCTCGGCGCCGTGAGCCCTGACCACGGCGTGCGCGTGCTCGGCGTCAATCCCGGCCCCACCGCGACCGAGCGGCTGGTTCAACTGATGCAGCGCAAAGCGGAAGATCGCACCGGCAATCCCGACAATTGGCGTGATCTCGTCAAGCCTCTGCCATTCGGCCGCGCCGCAGAGCCGAAGGAAGTCGCCGACATGATCGTGTTCGCCGCGTCCGATCGCGCGAGCTTCGTGTCCGGCACGATCCTGACCGTCGATGGCGGCGTCGCTTGGCGCGGCCGGCTGTTCTGAGCGGGAAGGACGGCCGCATGCTTAGAGTGGGAGTCGATATCGGCGGCACGCATACCGACCTCGTCCTGATCGATGAGGCACGTCGCGCGATCACGGTGCACAAGATTCCAACGACCGTTGCCGATCCCTCCATCGGCACGGTGGAGGCATTGGTCGAATTGTGCGGCATGGCGGGCGTCCATACGACAGCCATCGACTATTTCATGCACGGTACGACGGTCGCGACCAATATCGCGCTCGAGCACAACGGCGCCAAGACCGGCCTCATCACGACGGAAGGCTTTCGCGATATCCTTCACATCGCGCGCCACAAGCGACCGCAAACCTTCAGCCTGCAGCTCGACCTGCCGTGGCAGACGCATCCGCTCGTGCCGCGCCGCCGGCGTGTCGGCGTCAAGGAGCGGATCGTACCGCCCGGCCATGTGCTCGTGCCGCTCGACGAGGTAGCCGCGCGCGCGGCGGTGCGAAAGTTGGTCGCCGAAGGCGTGGAGGCGATTGCGGTCTGCTTCCTGTTCTCGTTCCTCAACCCCGCCCACGAACGGCGCGTTGGCGAGATCATCGCCGAAGAGGCGCCCGGCGTCTTCGTGTCGCTTAGCCACGAGGTTGTGCCACAGTACCGGGAGTACGAGCGGTTTTCGACAACGGCGCTCAATGCCTATGTCGGGCCCAAGGTGACGGTCTATCTCGGCCGCCTCGCCGGTCATCTCGCCGAAAAGGGCGTGAAGGCTGGCCTTCATCTCATGCAGTCCTCCGGCGGTGCGGCGACGCATGAAGGCGCGGCCAAACGGCCCGTGATGTTGCTGATGTCGGGCCCCGCCGGGGGGTTGCTCGGCGGCATCTGGGTCGGGAAATCGGCGGGCTTCGACAGCGTGGTGACGCTTGATGTTGGCGGCACATCCGCCGATATCGGCGTCGCGCCTGGCGGGGAGATCCTCTACAAGCACATCCTCGACACGCGGCTCGGCGACTACCACGCCATGGTGGCGATGGCGGAAGTCGACTCGATCGGCGCCGGCGGCGGCTCGATTGCTTACCTCGGTGCGGGCGGACAGTTCCAGGTCGGACCGCGCAGCGCCGGCTCGGAACCAGGTCCCTGCTGCTACGGACGCGGCGGCTCGGAACCGACGGCGACCGATTGCCTGGTGGCTCTCGGTCGCATCGACCCGGCCTCGTTTCTCGGCGGCCGCCTTCCGCTCAACGCCGCGCTTGCAACTGCCGCCATCGCCGAGAACCTGGCGAAGCCTCTTGACCAAAGTGTCGAAGAGGCGGCGCTCGGCGCAATCAAGATATTGACCCACAACATGGTGCAGGCGATCGAGATCAACAGTGTCCGGCGCGGCTATGACCCACGCGACTTCGCTCTGGTCGCGTTCGGCGGCGGGGGCCCTTTGTTCGCCTGCGACATCGCCAGGGAACTGGGCATTCCGGCGGTCGTCATTCCGACCGCGCCGGGCCTGACATCGGCCCTCGGCCTGCTTACGACCGATGTAGCCTACGAGCAGAGCCGCACCACGATGCAGTTCGTTTCAACGGCGGACCTCGAACTGCTGGCGGCAACTTATTCCGAGATCGAAGCCGGCCTGCGCGATCAGCTTATCGCCGACGGCTTCAAGGACGAGGACATCCGCCTCACGCGCTTCGCCGATTGCCGTTATCGCGGCCAGGGCTATGAACTCCGCTCTCCGGCGCCCACGGGAGCGATCGATCAAAGCTTCCTCGATCGGCTGGCGCGCGCCTTCGGCGCCGAACATCGACGCATTTATAATCACGAATACGCCGATCGCGACGTGCAAATCGTCAATGCCCGCGTCGTCGGCACCGGCGCCATTCCGCCGCTTGTGCCGAGGCCGATCGAGCAGGGCGTGGAGGCCCCGGGTTCTGCCGCGAGGGTGTCCGTTGCACCTGTCGTCTTCGAAGTGAGCGGCAAGGCGCAGGCGCTCGACACACCGCGTTATTGGCGTGCGGCGCTCAAGGCCGGTAATCGCCTCGACGGGCCGGCAATCGTCGACCAGATGGACACGACGACGATGATCCCCCCCGGCTTCACGGCGCGTGTCGACCGCTTCGGCAATCTCGTCATCACGCAAGTCGAGGAGGCGCAGTCGTGACTCCGGGCCCGAACGCTGTCCGCAACGAGCCCGCGATCGACCACGTGACGCTGCGTGTCCTCGGCGGCGCGTTTAACGCCATCGCCAAGGAAATGGCGCAGACGCTCTACCGAATGTCCAATTCAAGCATCATCCGTGAGTCCGAGGATATCGGCTGCGGCATCTTCGGAGCTGACGGCCGCGAATTCTGCGAGAGCGAGACGTCGCCGATGCATATCGGCTCGTTGCCCTTCTATATACGCGGCTTCATGCGCAAGCTGGAGGGGCAGATTAACGACGGCGACGTCATCATCCACAACCATCCCTATCACGGCGCCTCGCATACGCCGGATCTCGGCGTCGCCGCGCCGATCTTCCACGACGGTCGTCTGCTCGGCTTTGCTGCCGCGACCGCGCATCTGATCGACGTTGGGGCGGCCGTGCCGGGCCTCAACATCGATCTCGTGGATTTGTTCGCCGAGGGGACGCTCTACAACGGTATCAAGCTATTCGCGCGCGGCGTACGCGACGAGGCGGTGTGGTCGATCTTGCGCGATAGCGTACGCACGCCCGAGCACAACGCCGCCGACATCGAAGCGATGATCGCGGCCACGCAACTCGGGCGCGACCGCTTTCTTAAACTTGTCCGACGCTATGGCGTCGCGACCGTGCTCGGCGCAGCCGATCAGTGGATGGACTTCTCCGAGGCACGGTTGCGCGCCGAGATCGCAAAGATCCCAGACGGCGACTACGTTGCCGAGAGCTGGCTCGACCATGATGGGCGTAACTGGGACAAGCGGCTCAAGGTCATGGTCACGGTGCGCAAGCGCGACACAGAGATCACCATCGATCTCACTGGCTCGGCCGATGAAACCGAGACCGGCTTCAACGTTCCTTTCGAGGGCTCGCTCAAGGTCGCTTGCTACTATGCAATCCGCACTCTGCTGCTCGACCAAGCGACAAGCGGAGATTTTGTGCCGCAGAACGAAGGCATGTTCCGCCCCGTCAAGGTTGTGGCGCCGCTTGGCTCGATCTTCAATCCGCGGTTTCCGCGTGCATGTTCGGCCCGCATGGCGCAAGTCCAGCGCGTGATCGATTGCGTGATCCGCGCCATGGCGCCCGTTATTCCGGAAAAGGCCACAGCCGGTAACTCGGCAACAGTGATGAGCGTCTCCTATTCGGGCTTTGACTCCGCGCGGAACCAATATTGGGTCTGCGTCGAGGTGAACGAGGGAAGCTACGGCGCCCGTGCCACCAAGGACGGACTGGACGCCGTCGACAATCTGATGGCCAACACGCGCAACGTGCCTTGCGAAGAGATCGAGCTCCACTATCCTTTGCGGGTCGAGCGCTATGAGCTGCGCGACGAAGCGCCCGGCGCTGGTCGCTTTCGCGGCGGTATTGGGCACGTTCGCGAAATGCGGTTCCTCGTCGGCGGTTTCTTTTCTTGCAATGGCGACCGAATCCTCGAACCACCCTATGGAATCTTCGGCGGCGGAGACGGCCTCGGTGCGCGCCTTACCTTCAATCCGGGCACAGCGAATGAAGCGGAATGGCCGTCCAAAGTCTCTGGCCGCAAGGTCGCCGCGGGAGACGTTCTCCGCGTGATGGGCCCGTCGAGCGCGGGCTATGGCGATCCGCGTGAGCGCGACCCGGCTCGTGTTCTTTCCGACTGGCTGGACGACATCATCGATGTGGACGAGGCAGCAAACCAATACGGCGTCGTCATCGACACACAAGCCGGCGCCGTCGACGAGGAAGCGACGGCCGCGCGGCGGCGAGGCCGGCGATGATCGCCCCGCCAGATAACGCTGCACGCCTGAGCGCAACCGCCGCGCTAGCGCTGTGTGCTGACGGCCGTCTCAATGCACGCGCCTGGCTCGACGCATGCCTCGCCCGGATTGAGGAGCGTGAGCCAATGATTCAGGCCTGGGTCTCTCTTGATTCTGAAAGGGCCCGCGCGGCCGCGGATCGGATCGACGCGGCGCCGGTTGCCGGACCGCTTGCTGGACTTCCCGTCGGCGTGAAAGACGTGATCGACGTTGCGGGATGGCCGACCGGATGCAACTCGCCTTTGGAGGCCGGGCGCATCGCGACCGTGACAGCCAAAGCCGTACAGCGCCTCGAAGCGGCGGGGGCCATCGTGGTCGGCAAGACGGTGACGACCGAGTATGCCTTCACGGAACCAGGGCCAACCCGCAATCCGCATGATTTCGCGCGCACGCCCGGCGGATCGTCGTCCGGTTCAGCGGCGGCGGTTGCGGATTTCCACGTTCCGATCGCACTCTCGACGCAGACCGGCGGATCGACCATTCGCCCGGCCGCGTATTGCGGTATCGTCGGTTACAAGCCGCCATACGGATGGATGCCGAGCGAAGGCCTCCGCTATCTGGCGCCGAGCCTCGACACCATCGGGCTGCACGCCCGCACGGTCGCAGACATCGCGCGGGTCGCCGCGATCATGGAGGATTGCGCGTTTTCCACCACGCTATCCGAGGCTCCTCGCTTCGCGCTGCTCCGGCCGACCCCGGCCGAAACCGAGCCCGCAATGATCGAGGCGATTGCGGGCGCGGTCCTGGCGCTGCGCGCTGCTGGCGCCAGTGTGCGCCAATCCGAGTTGCCGGCCTATTCAGCCGAACTCGACGCCGCACACCGTGTGGTCATGGCGGTCGAAGTGGCGCGCGGCTTCGCGACGTTCGATCCTGACCGACGTGCGCGACTGAGCGACAGCTTGCGCGGCTTTATCGAGCGCGGCGAACGCATCGCCGGCGACGAACTCGCACCGGCGCAAGCGGTCGTGGCGCGCGCGAAGGCAAAGCTTGCGGCCTTTGCTGGCGAAATCCTGATCGGCCCACCCGCAGCGGGCGAGGCGCCAGCCGGGCTCGCCTCGACCGGCAGCTCGATCTTCAATCGGCTTTGGTCGCTGCTGCATGTTGGCGCGATCACGGTGCCCGTCACGGCGGGTCCGAACGGAATGCCACTCGGCCTCCAGCTCGTCGATCCGGCACCCGCCGGCACGGGACTGATATCCGCTGCTGCCTTCGCCGAGCAGGCGTTCGCGCAGACGCAACCGCATTCGTCCGGGAGAGCCGCATGATGGAGATCGACGCCCTCGAAGGCCGCATCATTGATTTCGCCTTGGGACTTCGCTTCGAAGACTTGCCACCGGCGGCGGTGCGGGCCGCGAAAATGCGGGTGATCGACTCGATCGGTGTCGCTATGGCGGCCTATCTGGCGCCGCCGGCGCGCATCGCCCGGCGTCTCGCACCGACGACGACGGGCGGCCGCGCGGCGCGCCTTTGGGGACCGCTGACCCCTACGACGATCGATATGGCGGCCTTCGCGAACGGCGTCATGGTTCGCTATCTCGACCTCAACGACGCTTGGCGCACCAAGGATGCCCATCACCCGTCCGATTATCTCCCGGGCATCGTCGGCGTTGCCGAGGCCTTTGGCCGCTCCGGCCGTGACGTTGTCGTAGCGCTGGCTGTCGCCTACGAGATCATGTGTCGGTTCACCGACATTGTGCCGTTCAACACGGCCGGTTGGGACCAACCTGTCACCGGCGCGATCGCAACCGCGATGGCCGCCGGCAAACTCATCGGCCTCGAACGCGAAGCGATGGCGCATGCACTCTCGCTCGCCGTTACCCCAAATCTTTGCACCTATCAGACGCGCGCTGGCGAGCTGTCGATGTGGAAGGGGTGTGCGGGTCCGAACGGGGCACGCAACGGCGTGTTCGCCGCGCTCCTAGCCGCGGAAGGAATGACAGGTCCGTTCAGGCCGTTCGAGGGCATTTTCGGAATCTGGAACCAGGCGCTTGCCGGCAAATCCTATGACGTCTCGTTTGGGCCGGGCAGCAAGGATGGGCCGTGGGGCATTGTGCAGACCAACATCAAGACCTTTCCGGTCCGCGACAGTTGCCAATTGCCGATCATGACGGCGCTGCAACTGAGAGCGAAGGTCGCGGCCAGCGACATCGCCTCGCTCAAGATCGAAACCTACAAGTCCGCCTGGGAAGGCGCGGTCAAGGACCGCGAGCTTTGGGAGCCGAAGACGCGCGAGACGGCTGACCATTCGATGCTGTTCTCAGTGATTTGCGCGCTGATCGACGGCGGTATCACGCCCGATAGCTTCGAGAATAACCGCTTCCTCGACGCCGATGTGCTTGGTCTCATCCGCCGCACGGAGGTCGAAGTGCTCGATGCCTTTACGCGCGCCACGCCAGCCGAACGCAACTGCCGCATTCACGCTGTGACGAAGTCGGGCGAGACGGTGACCGCGCACAAAATTGTCACGCTTGCAGAAATCGAAAAGGGCATGAGCGACGCCGAACTCGAGGAGAAATTCCGGCGCTGCGTTGCCCGCACGTTCGATGTTCGTCGCGCGGATGCCGTGCTGGCGGCCGCCGGGGCACTCGATCGCGTCGAAACGGTGGACGGTCTTATCGACCTCCTCGCTGTCTGAAAACCTCAACCCTGGAAAACCGACGGCAAGCAAAGCGCATTCCATGTTGCAAAAGACGCTCTTGGGCCTCGCCCTATTCCTTTCCGGCGTCATGCCGGCATCGGCCGAAGCGTCAGTCGTTCGTATCGGTCGGGCGCCCGGCCTCGCCTTCCTGCCGTTGTATGTCATGGAAGCCGGCAAGCTGCTGGAGAAGCACCTCGCGTTGAACGGACTGAAGGACGTGACGGTGGTTTGGCAGGACTCAACGGGCGGCAACGTGATGAACGATGCGCTCCTCAGCGGCAATTTGGAGTTCGCCAATGGTGGTGTGCCGCCGTTCCTCACGCTGTGGGCGAAGGCGCGCGGCACGCGGAGCGAGATCGGCGGGCTCGCCGCCGTGAGCGACATGCCTTCAGTCCTGACGACCAATAACCCGAATGTCCGGACGATTCGTGACTTCAGCGAAAGGGACCGGATCTCGGTTGCCGCGGTGAAAGCAAGCCAGGTCGCAATCCTCCTGCAGATGGCGGCAGAGAAGGAATTCGGAGCGGGCGAGTTCGCTCGCCTTGACCCACTGACCGTGACGATGCCGCAAGCCGAGTCGATGACCGCCCTGCTCTCGGGCAGGACCGAGATAATGGCGCACTTCACGGTGCCGCCATTCGCCAACCGCGAATTGAAAGATTCAAAGATCAGGGTCGTGTTGCGATCGACGGACATTCTCGGCGGCGTGAACACCAATATCGTGGCCTACACCACGAAGTCGTTCCGGGATGCCAACCCGAAGACCGTCAAGGCCTATTTCGATGCGCTTGGCGAGGCGAGTGGAACGGTTGCAAGCGACCGCAAGCAGGCGGCGGCCCTCTATCTGCAGACATCGCGCGATAAGATGACCATCGGTGAGCTGATCGAGATCCTGGGAGATCCGGCGCTGAGATATTCTCTGACGCCCAGCGGCACGATGGTATTCGCAGAGTTCATGTACAAAGTCGGATCCATCAAGGTGAAGCCGGCAGACTGGAAAGACCTGTTCTTCGAGGAAATTTACCACTTACCCGGGAACTAGACGCTTGGACCCGGCAACGTCGCGGTGGCCGACTTTGCTCTGAGACCACGTCCATGCGCCGCTCGATGGAGTGAATTGACAGCCAATCGGCCCAAACCTAGCCTCTTGAAAGGTTTCGAAATGAAACAGATACGATGCAACCTCACCCCGAATAAATCCATGCGCGGCATCCTTCGCCTTTCGAAGCCGTCGCGGCGCGCGCTGCTGACGAGTGCGGGGGGCCTTGCCGCCTCTCTCATCGTATCACCGGCGATCCTGCAGGCCCAACAGAAACGTCGGCTGCCGAAGCCGATCATCGCAGGCCTCAACTCCAAGATTGGCGACCCCAGTTACGAGTCGATCGCAAGGATCGGGAAAATCCTGCAGGACAAATACAACATCGAGTCCGACATCCAGGTACAGCCAAGCTCGACGCTGGGGACCGACACGCAACAGCTCGAGGCCGTGCAAATCGGTTACATAGACATCACGAGCAACACGACGGCGCAGTTCGCCTCCTTTTCCGACGCCTTCGCGTTCGTCGATCTCCCCTACGCGATCCCGAGTTGGGATGCGTTCATGCGAATCGTCGCCTCAGACCTGTGGAAAGCACAGGCGGCCAAATTCGAGACCAAGCTTCCCCTGAAGGTGATGCCGCCAGTCGGGGCCGGCGGCTTCAGGCTGCTGTGGAACAACAAGCGCGAGACCCAGGTCCCCTCTGCGGTGAACGGTCTCAAATTCCGAACGACGAGTTCCCCATTCGATATCGGGCTGGTCCGCGGCTGGGGCGGCAATCCGACCCCGATGGCGTGGACGGAAACCTACAACGCACTCTCGAACGGCGTGGTCGACGGCATCCATGTGCAGCCGATATGGACCTATGGCTTCAACCTGTTCGAGGTGCTCAAGTTTGCCACCGCGGTGCGCGCGGTCTTCGCCGTTCAGTTCCAGGTGCTCAACAAAGCGACCTGGGACTCGTTTGCACCCGACATCCAGCGCGACTTCATGGCCGCCGCGCAGGAGGCGGCCGATCAAGCAAACTCGATGGATCGCGCCTCCGAAGGCGGCTTCACGGAGAAGCTGCAAGGCAAAGGCATGAAGGTCTACACACCCTCCGAGGCAGAGATGGCGCAGTGGCGGAAGCCCGGTCAGGAACTCTGGGAGACCATCGGTAAGAACGTCGATGCGGCAGTGATTAAGGGCTTGCTGGCGCTGCACTGAGAAAGGCGCACGGCCGTGGGCGGAACGACAAGCGGCGAGTCGGCGCGACCCACCCGCACGATGCAGGTCGACCGCATCCTCGCGCTGCTTGAGTCCTTGTCGATGTCGATTGCCAAGATCCTGGTGGTGGTGATCCTGGCGATACTGACGGCTCAGATCGTGTTCCGCTTCGTGCTCAACCAATCGCTGATCTGGTCGGAGGAGGTTGCCGCTTGGTGCATGGTGTGGGTCGTGTATCTAGGCGCCGCGGCCCTGACGCGACGCGGTGAGCATGTCAGCATACCGTTCTTCCTCAGTCTGCTGCCGGCCCCACTGCGCCGCGTCGGCGCGATCTGCGGCAGCCTCGCGACCTGTTTCGGGGTCTTGTTTCTGGCCTGGTACGGCACGCAGATCGTGCTCGGGACTTTCCACATCGTCTCCCAATCGACCGGCGTCAACTCGCGCTGGGTCAAGCTTTGCATCCCGATCAGTGCGGCCTTGATGTGCCTGTTCGCGCTGCGGCGCCTTATAGAAGACATCCGCGCCGCAATCGCCGACGGTCCGGGCGAGGCGGTTTAGCGCCCATGGATCTGCTTCTCCTCTATCTCGCGCTTCCGTTCGCGATCCTTCTTTTCCTGAACGTGCCAGTCGCATTCAGTCTCACGCTTTCCTCGGCCTTCTTCCTGACCTTCTCGGACACGCGCATTCCCGGGATGATGCTCGCCAATGACATGTTTGGTGCGGTCGACTCGATCTCGTTGCTGGCGCTGCCGACCTTCGTGCTCGCCGGTGAGCTTCTCAATCGGTGCAATCTCACCGAAAAGCTGACCGATCTGGCGCTCAAGCTGGTTGGATGGATTCCCGGCGGGCTCGCCCATGTGTCGGTCGTCGCCGCGATCTTCTTCGGCGGCATCAACGGATCTGCCATAGCCGATGCCGCTTCGATCGGACCGATCATGATCCCAGGCATGGTCCGCGGGCGCTACCCACGCGAGGTCGCCGCGGCCATCGTTGCGGCCGCCGCGGTGATTGGCGCAATCGTGCCGCCGAGCGTTCCGCTGGTCATCATCGGAGGGCAGCTACAGATTTCCGTAAGCGGCCTTTTCATCGGGGGTCTCATTCCGGCGTCCCTGATCGCCATCCTCCTTATGCTCGTCTGTTTCGTCGGCGCCATCTGGAAGGGTTACGGTGAAGTGCATCGTTTCGAAGGAATACCCTCGCTGCTGGCGAGCCTGCGCGACGCCGGTCCGGCCGTCATCATTCCAGCGTTGATCCTGGGCGGCCTTATGTTCGGCATCTTCTCGCCGACGGAGGCCGGCGCCGTGACGGTGATCTACACGCTCCTCATCGGCGCGCTGTATTACCGCACGCTGACGTTCGCCCGCTTCAGCGAAGCGCTTACAGGAACCGTTCGCGTCACCGCGAACTCGCTCTTCATCGTTGCTGCGGCCGTCGTGTTCGGCCACATCGTTACCTATTACCGTCTGCCACAGATGGTGCTCGCGGCCATGACCAGCGTGACCAACGACAAGTCGATGCTGATCCTGCTTGTCATTCTGTTGTTCATCATTGTCGGCATGTTCATGGATGCGGTCGCCAACATGATCATTCTCGGACCGCTCCTCATGCCGGTCTGCGTCGACGGGCTCGGCATGCACCCGATTCAGTATGGAATTTTTCTGATGCTCGGCCTCTTGCTTGGCATCCTGCATCCGCCGATCGGCCTCATCTTGTTCGTCGTCGCGCCGATCGCCAAGGTGTCGCTCGAGCGCGTGGCGATCGCGGTGCTGCCATTCCTCGCTCTCGAGATGCTGGTGCTGCTCGCAATCGGGTTCATTCCTGAAATCACTCTCGCCTTGCCGCGCGCCGTCGGGCTTGTACGATAATGTACGTTGGCGAGGTGCAACAAATGCGGTTACGCGACACTTGGTCATTCTCTTCTCTCGCTGCTGGGACGCCCGATGGAGCTAGGATTGCGAGACAAGGCGGTGCTGATCACAGGCTCTTCCAAGGGCATTGGCAAGAACGCCGATCCCTCAAGATTGAAATCGTGCCTCGTGATGTCTCCTCATGGCCCTTCGCTACCGTTCGCGGCACGGCGCATGGCGACTGCTTTTGAGGGAAGACCGGACATTTTGCGGACATCGCGAAACCACGCGATTGACCCATATGGGACATGCGAGCCCGCGACGCCTCTTTAGTTATGTCTGCAACGCAAGCTGGTTCAGTAAAGAAGGCAGATCGTCCGTTCGATCGAGCGCCCACAGCGCCTGCAAGACAGCGTCTGTCCGGTCCTGCGGCCAGCGCTTGGCGACGTTGCTGCGGAATTTCCGCTCGACGTCAGCCCGGCTCATCGGCTGCCCCGGGAAACCTGGCATGCTGTCGACCAGGCGGGTTATTCGTCGTCAGCGCCGTCCTTGTGGCTGTCGCGCTCTGGCTGCGGTTACGAGTGAGCGAGACTGCAACCTTTCGGCAGATTAACCCATGACCCCGACACGCGCGCGGTGGGGGAGCAGCTGAGCCGGGCGAGAACTCCTGGGATGACGTTTAACCCCGCCTGGCTTCGCACCATCTGAAATAAAGTTCGGGCGGCCGGGAACGTCGCGCGCTACTGAGATGCTAGCCGCGCACCGAACAATCGCTACAGGCTCTCGTTATCGAACTTGTTCATTAACCTTTAGGCAAGTTCAGTGTCATCCCCTGTGAGAGTCTGAGACCCTGCACATGACCCGAGACCTTGTTGTCGACCGTCTGAAAATGAGTATGGATATTTGTTCCCATCGGCGTGAAAACCCCTTGGTGCTGGCTCGACCAGAAGCCGACAAGCTTCACATCCTGGCCGCTTAGCTCGAAGGGGATTTGAATTTTCTGATGAGCTTCCGTGCCAGGCGATGTGTCGGGTGTTGCGTTGACGATATGGAAGTCTATCAGTTCCGGCCTCGCTGTGATCACGAATGGAAATGCCTGGGTCAGTCCTGCCATCGCACCGGCTCGGCCGACGAGTCTCTCCACGTCCGCGTATGTCGGCAGTTGTGGCAGGTCTTGGGTCTCCCAAGCAGCGACTTCTGCCCAAACGAAGAACGGCACTCCCGCCTCGAAGTCCTCCGCCACATGGACGGGGTGGTCCGCCCCTACGCGCGCGAGGGATGGCCGGCTGTCCGCAATCGTCACTTCGCCCATCAATCCTTCGATTGGGCCGATACCGTAGAGATGGTGCCGGCCTCTAAGCGTCCGCAAATCGAGATGAGCGACGCGGTCGCCGGTCATGATCGTTTGGCGCTGGGAGCCGATGAACCAAAGCGAATAACCGGGACCGTCGATTTTGGAGGGGATCATTGGGTCCGTCGCGCCAGCTGCGAAAGGCCGATTTGATGCGAGAGCGGCGCAGATGGCACAGCCGGTCACAACGCTACTGCCGTGGACCAGTTGGCGTCGGGTTAACATGAGGTTCTCCTTAGTTGCCCGATCGGTATTCGACAGCAAGCTCGTTCCAATATGATCTCGATCATACGTGTCGGGGAGATTCGGTGAGCGCCGGCATCATCAGTAGCGTCCGATCTTGGCGGTTCGGCGCAACCCCTGCGGCGGCTGGCCGAATGCACGAATGAAGGCGCGTCGCATACGTTCTGGGTCGCCGAAGCCGGTGCAGGTGGCGACGTCCTCGATCGGCTCTGCGCCGCTCTCGACTTGCTCGCGCGCCGCTTCGAGTCGCAAACGCTCGATCGCCTTGGCGGGCGTCATTCCGGTTTCAGCGGAGAAAGCACGAGCGAAATGGCGGGGGCTCATCGCTGCGCGTTCGGCCAGCCGCTGGACCGAAAGGCGTTCGTCCAACCTTTCTCGCGCCCAGGCGAGCAACGATGAAAATCGGCTGCCTGGGCGATCGGCTTCGAGTAACGCTGAGAACTGTGATTGCCCACCAGGGCGACGATAGTAGACGACAAGCTGCTGCGCGGCTCGCTTGGAGACGGCCTCACCCAGATCGTCGGCGACCAGTGCGAGCGTGAGGTCGATGCCGGCGGTGATTCCAGCCGAAGTCCACACCGCGCCGTCGCGGGTGAAGATGCGGTCAGCCTCGACGTGGATTTGTGGGTAGGCGCGAGCCAATTCGGCCGCACGACTCCAATGCGTGGTGGCACGACGACCGTCGAGCAAGCCGGCAGCCGCGAGAATGAATGCTCCAGAGCACACGCTTGCAATCCGACCCGCCCGGCTTGCGGTCGCACGGATGAAGGCCAGTGTCTCCGGACAGGCGGAGGCTTCTCGTGTCCCCCAGCCTCCAGCAATGATCAACGTGTCGAGCGGACCGTCGGAGAAGGACTCCGCAATCAACTGCGCGCCTGACGAACTGGTCACCGGCCCGGCCGCGTAAGCAACTACCCGCAGTCGATAGGAACGCGGCGCATATTCACGAGCCGCTATGTCGAAAACCGCGAGTGGCCCAGCCGCATCGAGAAGCTGGAAATCCGGAAAGATCAGTATGTGGACAATGCGTTGCATGGCTGTAAACGAGGGAAATAGATTATTTCCGCCAAACCCTACGCCCGGTACGATCTCGGCGTCAACAAGCGAGGACCTCAGCCATGAGCGAGCGCACGACAATCATCGTCTTCGCCGTGTTTCCCGGCGTGACACAACTCGACTTCACAGGGCCGCACCAGGTGTTCTCATTCCTGCCCGGCGCGGAGGTCATCGTGGCCAGCAGCGCGGGCGGCACCCTCAAGAGCAGCGGGCTTACCTTCGCCGAACTCCGGCGGCTCGCGGATATTCCGGCTTGCGACGTGATCTGCGTGCCCGGCGGGCACGGGGTCACCGACAATGCAATCCAGGACGATGCGTTTCTCGGCGAATTGCGACGGCTCGCCGCGACCGCCCGGTTTGTGACCGCGGTATGCAGGGGCTCGATTGCGCTTGGCGCGGCCGGGTTGCTGCGGGGCAAACGCGCCACCTCTCATTGGGCGTGGCGCGATCAACTCGCGCTGTTCGGCGCCGTCCCGGACCCCTGCCGTGTCGTCCGTGACGGCAACGTTGTCACCGGTGGCGGCGTCACGGCCGGCATCGATTTCGCGCTGACACTGGTCGCCGAGATCGCCGGACCAGAAGTCGCGCAGGCGATCCAGCTTCAAATGGAGTATGCGCCTGCACCGCCTTTCGATGCCGGTCGGCCAGAAATCGCCCCACCCGCGATCCTGTCACGCGTCCGTGATCAGAACGCGGCGACGGCAAAGCCGCATCTGAAGGCGATTAAAGCGGCCGCTGATCGGCTCGCTGCCCAATCGGTGTGAAAGGACAAGCCAGTATTAGAGCTGAGACCTAGTTGCGAATGCTGCGACAAGGACTTGCCGCCTAATGCGGCCGAAGCTCGAATTTGCACCTACGAGTTCACGTTCTCCGTTGGGTGGCGATAAGTCGTGCGTTTGTTCCGGCCGAGCCCAGAAGCTCGGTCGCGTCCGCAACAATGGAGGAACGGAGCAGAGTAATCAGGTGACCATTGAATCAACGGTCGTCGATCCGAAATCTGGAAGGACTTGGGTTGCTCGGGCCGCCATGACGGCCCGAGCTTCGCTGCAAACCGTCGGAGCGGAGTAGTTCGTTACTGGACAGCAGGGTGAAGCAGGGCGACGGCATTGCGATGTCGACGGTACGTTGGTTCTTTTGGATAATCCCGTAATCGAACCGTCAGCATATCGCCTTCAACTTTAATGACGATGACTTCCCACCAGCCGTCCTCGGCCGAATCGGCTTGGCCAAGAACCAAGTGGCCGACAGTGATGTCCTCCCGGCTGCGCGGTAAGGTGATTGAGGCCGGCGCGGCAAACTGCGGTGGGTTCTTGCCGTCAGCATCGCTCACCGAATAGCAAACTGCCCGCCGGAAAGAGCAGCGCGAGAATCGGTTTCACCAGTGCCCGGCGATCAAGACGTTCGATGTATAGGCGAAGTTCCGCTGGTTCGCCGAGCCAGATGGGCCGCTTCGAGACGCGCTGGCTCACGGTGGAAAAGAACCTGTTGGCGCTCGAAGGTGGCGAGCCACGGACGTTATGCCGCCGAGTGTTATCATGCCATGATCGAAGTCGGCGCTTTATGACAAGTCAAATCGCTCCGACATCTCGGATACGATAGCGCGCGTTCCAGCGCAGCTTTCTTTGCAGAACCCGGCCGCGTTTACATTGTGGCCCTCGATGATGAAGCTTACCCAAGTCTCAATTCGCTCCGTGACTCCGGGTGTAGGCACGATGCGCTGCGTTCTTGGGTCTATTGGCGCGCCAGCGATAAACACACTGACGCCTGGTCCGCCGCCGAACGTTACCGCGCTAGGGTCCCAACTAACGGACGCGGAACCTCGCTCCACGACGATCCGCTGCGCCTCCGTCTTCTTTTGAGGAACCAGATCGATATGTTTGCCCTGAATGGCCAGATCGTTCAGCACATCGAGCCATTTGTTGTTGTTATCCTTGAAGGGCTGAAGGCCGAGAAGGAAGTCATAAACCGGTTGGTGAGAACTCTTGACTGCTTTCCAGCGCCACCGGCCCAGAAATGAGTCTAGGCCGGACTGATCTTTCGCGATGGGGAAGTAAATAAGCGCGGCAGCCTTGTCTTCTTCGCTCAAGGACGGCGCGATATGGATTTCCCAGTATCGTCGCGCTGTTCGGTCGAGTGCGCTTCTGAGCTTCTCGCAGATGTCGTGAATGAGTTGTGTCGTCTTGTCGTTCACCTCTTTCGCGCGAAGTGAGCGGTGATATTCAGTTAGCAACTCTTTGAGGATTTCGTCTGCACGGTCGAGGGTAACCTCGATGTTCCTATATATCTTCGGCATAGCAGTCTCGCTGTTAGGGCGGCCTCAGTGTCTGACTGAAAAAGAA
>PLJS01000096.1 GCA_003140315.1 Hyphomicrobiales bacterium | reverse complement strand
GTGCATACCGCCACAGGCGATGCAGATAGTCCCTTCATACGTGTCGCGGCCGTTCGTAGGTTCGTCATCTGCGAACCAGCCTTGGACGGTTTGACCTGTTGTAGGGCAGCGGTAGAGCATGGCGGCCATACACCGCTTATGCGCGCAATCTCAGCCGACATCCAAATGCGGGAATGTCCCTAGCGGGAGTAGCGGGGGCGAGATCAGCCATGACAAGTGTGTTTCATTGGACTGGCGCTGGGACTCCGTTGTCCTGGGGGCTTCTCGGTTTCTGGCGCGGCCTGTCGCTAAAGGAGAACGATCCGTTGCCGCCGCCCGGGAAGGAAAAATGGTGGCGGATATAGGCCGTTGGTCATTGCAGTGTTGTGGATGTCGTTGGCGGGGCGGTTGCGGTAGTTTGAAATCGAATTTAAACGAGTCTATAAGGTCCAACGGATTCGTTTGAACCAGGAGGCCATTATGGCTGGCAAACAAATCAAGACGATGGATGTGGGTGCTCTACTCGCGCTGCGTGGCAAGATCGATGCATTACTTGCGGCAAAGCGAACAGAATTGGAAGCGCAGCTCGCTGCGCTGCGTGCGCCGGACAAGATCGGTAATGGCAGCGTTGCTAACGGCGCTCCGAAGAAAAAGCGGAAGGGCGTTCGAGCCAAGGCGAAGCCGAAGTATCAGAGCAAGAAAAACAAGTCTCTCAAATGGGCCGGCCGCGGACTGACCCCGGTGTGGATGCGCGAGGAGATGAAGGGGACGAAGCTGAAGAAGGACGATTTTCTGATCAAGTAACGTCGGTCACAATATGGTCGATGGCGTCGGTCGCTGCCTTTACACAGTATGCGGCTTTGTCTGCGCGCGTTCAATTTCGCGCATGTCTCCGTGGTGAACTCTGGCCACCCGCCCGTTGTTCCAAGCGATCGTGACCGCGTCCCAACTCGTTTCGGTGATAACGCCGCTATCAGCTGCCTCACCTCGCCAATAGACGCGAGTGCCCTTCTTGAGGTCCTTGGATTCGGCGACTGTCATGGTTGCTCCTGCCGTTGTTTGCCTCCCGTACACAATATGGCAAGCAGCTTATCGTTGTCTTTCCTTTTTGCTTTGCAAATAGAACCCTCTTCGCCGCCAACGGCGCATTCGGCCCTATTGGGCGGGAGCGGTCGTGGTCGCATCACTGAGTGGCGCGATCGAGGGGATTTCGATGACTACGATTCGGGTTGAGGTTGCCGCATTGCCGGCAGCGTCGGTTGCGACATAGTCGATCGTGTCGGTTGCTACCGCGCTCGTGTCTATGACGATGTTGCTGACGAGCTGGCGTTGAGGAACGTGCGAATGCCGAGATTGAGGTCTGCTTGGGGCCCGACGATCGTCGCACCAAGGTCGTTGTAGCTATCGCCGACGTTGGGCGGCGGAGATTGAACCATCACGGCGCTTGGCCGCATTGCGCTCTGGGGTCAATATGATTCTGTCGCGGCACGGTGCTCCGGTAATTCGACGCGACCGGCCTCGACCAACTCGCTGCTCGTTGCCTTTGGTCGCGCCTGCGGCGCGACGGCGCGCTTCGGCAAAACGAGCGCCAAGTTAAATACGGCACTCACGCCCGCGGCGATGCTGCCGACGAACGCAGCAAACCGCAATCGTTGTCGCGCGGCTCCAGCATTCAGTCGGCGACGATAGGCGGCAAGTGCCTGTAGGCCGTAACCAATTCTGCGGCGCCTGAACGTCGGAACGTAGCGTCCGCATGGAAGTTCAATCACGATCTGGTCATACCGACCCGTTCCGGTGTAGTAGCGTTCAAGTGCTCGCCGCAGGCGTCCGGCCGCCACGCGCACGATTGGATTGGTTTGTGGATCGAAGTTGTTGCTGCGCCCGAGCGCTCCGACCGCGATGCAGTATCCCTTGATGCGGTCAGCTTGGCCGGTGAGCGTCGCCTCGACAACGAAGCATAGAAACGAAACAAGTCGCGGCGACCCGCGAAGGCACACACTCGCGACTACGCGGGCCAGTGCAGCGCGAATCTCCAGATCGCTTGGAAGCGCAACGATGTTGTCTTTTGCCGACATAACCGTAGCTGCTTTCGGCCCACAACCGGTATCGCCACCCGTGTCAGCGTCAGGCGAGCAAGGCCTTTGCAACAACGGTACGTCCCTACGAGATTGACCGGTCAACCCATTCCTTTCGCCCGGCGCGCTTCGGTGCCAAATCTAACGGGATACTCAACCGGTCCGCGTCGACAGGTCGAAAGCCGGCTCGCATCATGCCGCATGTGGGCGACGACTCAGTTGCAAACGTATGCGCGCAATTATCAGACGTTGTCTGGTCAAAATTGATCACCTAGGACCATCGGGGGTACAAAACGTTCGTGGGACGCCGGAATGGATTTGTATAAGAAACGGGTTCAACTCGCGCGTGCTGCCAATTCAGGGCGTTGTCGCCGGTAGTCTTGGGAAATGAGTCGAAGGCGGCTATAGGTCACTACCATCGTTTTATATTCGGAGGCCACGCTGGCCGGCAACCAACTCAAGACCATGGAAGGCGGCGCACTGTTGGCTCTGCTCGTCGCGCTGAGCGAATCGGATTGCAACGGCAAGATCGCAAGCGGTACTGTGAAGAAGAAACGGGGAGGTGTTCGCGCCAAGGCGAAGCCGAAATATCAAAGCAAGAAGAACAAGTCGCTCAAGTGAATGACGCCCGTCTGGCTGCGCGAGGAGATGAAGGGGACGAAGCTAAAAATGAAGATTCCGCGATCAAGTGATTGGCCTCAACTAATTTCGTGCCGCGGCGCGGCTCGCGTCTAGTCATGTTGGTGTCATCGCATGGTCGCGATTGGCGCAAACAGGCTAGCCCAATTTGACTCTGCCCTGCATCTGAGTGCCACAGTTCTCACATGCGTAGCTGATATCTTCGCAGCCTTCTCGCAAAAATGCGGGAGCAGCAGTGATCACCGTCATATCATAACCGCAGGTCGGACATGCCGGATGGGGAGACGGGCTCGCGCGCGTAAACTCGAGAACTTTGGCATTGCTGTCTTGGCTACGATTAAGGGCGGCCGAGAGTGTATCCTCAACAGGACGAGGAGGTATCGCCTTAGTCACGCTCGTCTGTATTTTGTTGCGAATAGCGGAGGACTGATACGCCATGCGATATGTCCTTTCGCCGTTTCGTCAGTGCAGTGTTTAGCGGGCTGCCAGTTTATTCCAGGTGTTACGCACCCCTAAGGACCACCCCTGCCAGTTCCGGCTGACGACGTCCCAGTTCACCATCGGCCGCTGCTCGACGCTAGTCTGAGCGGCCGGATCGGACGGGCGAGCTGTCGACGCGTCGTACACGTACGCGAACCCGATCGTCAGAAACACTCCGAGAATGATTCCCAATAACACCCGCATGATACATGTCCCTTCATGCGGTGCCTCTTTGGGTCCGCTTAGGGAAACGCGCGGAGGCACTTGCGGTTCCCAGCCCTTTCCAAAGATCCCACAAAGAATGGAACGCGCTCACGCGGCGGAAGCGCTCCCCGCTCCATCGCGACGAGCTGCATGTGCGAGATGAGGAGCGATCCAAGGAGGTTCGCCGCCTGCTCCCCTATCGTCCC
>PLJS01000229.1 GCA_003140315.1 Hyphomicrobiales bacterium | reverse complement strand
GAAGGCATGATGACGATCGCGCGTCCGATCGGGCTCGTCGACGAGCCCGGCGCTGCGCCGCTCGCGGTGACGCGCGGCGAGATCGCGTTCGACAATTTGCGCTTCGGCTACGGGCGCGAGCCCCGCGTCGGCGAGGATGGCCAGGTGCACCACTTCCCCGTGATGGACGGGCTGACGCTCACCATCAAACCAGGCGAGAAGGTCGGGCTGGTCGGCCGCTCGGGCGCCGGCAAGTCGACGCTGGTCAATTTGCTGTTGCGCTTCTTCGACCTCGAAGGCGGACGCATCGTCATCGACGGGCAGGACATCTCCCGCGTCGAGCAGGAGAGCCTGCGCGCCGCCATCTCGGTCGTCACGCAGGACACCTCGCTCTTGCATCGCTCGATCCGCGACAACATCCGTTACGGCCGCCCGGACGCGACCGACGCCGAGATCGAGGCGGCGGCGAAGCTCGCGCACGCGCACGAGTTCATTCTCGACCTGGAGGACTGGAAAGGCCGGCGTGGCTACGACGCGCAGGTCGGCGAGCGTGGCGTCAAGCTCTCGGGCGGGCAGCGCCAGCGCGTCGCGATCGCGCGCGTGATCCTGAAAAACGCGCCGATCCTGGTGCTCGACGAGGCGACCTCGGCGCTCGACAGCGAGGTCGAGGCGGCGATCCAGCAAAGCCTCGGCACGCTGATCGCCGGCAAGACCGTGATCGCGATCGCGCACCGGCTGTCCACGATCGCCCGCATGGACCGCCTCGTCGTGCTCGACCGCGGCCACATCGTCGAGCAGGGTACGCACGAGGAGCTACTGCGGCTGAACGGTCACTACGCGGCGCTGTGGCAGCGCCAGTCCGGCGGCTTCATCGATGTGGAAACGACTGCGCAGGCGGCGGAGTAATCGCCGCCTGCGCCGAGTTTGTCGCAATCCCGGCCCAACTCCGGCCACGGTCCGTCCTGATTAAGCCGCTTTGACACGGGAACTTCCCCCT
This sequence comes from Hyphomicrobiales bacterium, assembly GCA_003140315.1. GTDB lineage: Bacteria > Pseudomonadota > Alphaproteobacteria > Rhizobiales > Xanthobacteraceae > PALSA-894. The sequence continues at coordinate 8,401 of PLJS01000229.1, read as the reverse complement.
CGCCGTTGACGATTCTGGGAGGGACGTCGTTGCGACGCTTTGCGCCATTCTGGTCCGACGCGCGCCACTACCAGATCGCCGCGCTCGCGATTTTGCTCACCTTCAATCTCGGCTGGCTCGACTTCGGCGCGCGGCCGCTCAACAGCGCGGTCGCGATCGCCGCCGCGCTCGCGGCGCAGATCGTCTGCTCGCGGCTTGCCGGCATTCCACTCGATCTGCGCTCGCCGCTGATCACGGGCCTCTCGCTCAGCCTGCTGCTGCGCGCGGATGACGTCTGGATCCATGCGCTCGCAGGCGTAATCGCGATCGGCTCGAAATTCGTCTTGCGCCTCGACGGCAAGCATATCTGGAATCCGGCCGGCTTCGCGATCGTGGTGCTGCTGTTCGCTGTGCCGAGCCATGTCTGGATCTCGCCCGGAAGCTGGGGCTCCGCAGTATGGTTTTCCGCGCTGCTCGTGTTTTTCGCCATCCTGGTGCTTGGCGCCGCGCACCGCTCCGACATCGCGATCTTCTTCCTCGGCACCCATGCCGCATTGCTGCTCGCGCGGGCCATCTGGCTCGGCGATCCGCTCGCCATTCCGCTGCACCAGCTCCAGAGCGGCTCGCTCCTGATCTTCACCTTCTTCATGATCTCCGACCCGCGCACCTCGCCGGATTCGCGCCTCGGCCGCTTCATCTTCGCAGCCAGCGTGGCGCTTGCCGCCCACTACATGGCGTTCTTCATGCAGATGCGTCCGGCCCTTTACGTGGCGCTGATCGCGCTCGCGCCATTCGTCCTCCTCATCGACAGGATTCTGCCCGCCGAGCGCTTCGCCTGGCGCGGACACAAATTACAGGGAGCAACTCAATGATTCTTGCGACGCGCCTGAAATCCACCGCCGCGGTCGCGGCCATCGTCGCGCAGCTTGCCGCGCAGACGAACCCGGCCGTGGCGTTCTGCGGCTTCTATGTCGCCAAGGCCGACTCCAAGCTGTTCAACAAATCCTCCAAGGTGGTGCTCACCCGCGACGGCAACACCACCGCCATCACGATGGCGAGCGACTACGAGGGGAGCCCTAAGGAATTCGCCCTGGTGATCCCGGTGCCGACCTTCATCGAGCGCAAGCAGATCGGCGTCGTCGAGATGAAGACCGTCGACCATCTCGACGCCTACACGGCGCCGCGGCTGGTCGAGTACAACGACGAAGACCCCTGCGCGCCGCAGATCGTCGCGATGACGCGCACCGCCGGCGCCGTACCGACCGCGCCGCTCGCCATGACGGTCGACCAGAGCCGCTACAAGGGCGTCACCGTGGAGGCGAGCTACGACGTCGGCGAATACGACGTGTCGATCCTGTCGGCGAAAGAGAGCGACGGCCTCGTCAACTGGCTGACCGACAACGGCTACAAGATCCCGGCAGGCGCGAATGCCGTGCTCGGCAGCTACGTCAAGCAGAACATGCGGTTCTTCGTCGCCAAGGTGAACCTCGACCGCATGACGCTCATCGGCGCGAGCTATCTGCGGCCCTTGCAGGTGCGCTACGACACGCCGAAATTCATGCTGCCGCTGCGCCTCGGCACCGTGAACGCGAACGGACCGCAGGACCTGATCGTCTATGCGCTCACCAAGAACGGCCGCGTGGAGGCCGCGAACTACCGCACCGTGAAGCTTCCCTCCGACGTCGACGTGCCGCTCTACGTGAAGGACGACTTCGGCGATTTCTACAAGGCGATGTTCGACCGTGCGGTCGCCAAGGAAGACATGCACGCCGTGTTCGTCGAGTACGCCTGGGACATGGGCTGGTGCGACCCCTGCGCCGCCGAGCCGCTCAGCAACAAGGAGCTGGTCGCGCTCGGCGCGCGCTGGATTTCAAGCGACGACGATACGCCCTACCGGCCGTTCGGCGGCGGCACCAACGCCTATGTGACGCGGCTGCACGTACGCTACGACGCGAAGTCCTTCCCCGAAGACCTGGTGTTCCTGGAAACCAAGGACCGCACCAACTTCCAGGGCCGCTACGTCATGCATCATCCCTGGCGTGGCAGCGCGAGCTGCAATGCCGCCAACAGCTATCGCGCCTCGCTGCCGACACGCTTCCAGCAGGAAGCACGCAACCTCGCCGATCTCACCGGCTGGTCGCAGAAGGAGATCGAGGCGCGGATGGAGAAGACGGGGCAGTCGACGAGGGGGGCGAAGTAGCGCGCTGCAAGCTCGGTGCGCTCCCTCCCCCTAAAAGGGGAGGGTTGGGGTGGGGGTCCGCGGCGGCTTCGCCGCCTGATCCCCACCCGGTTCGCTTCGCGAACGACCTCCCCTTTTCAAGGGGAGGTCAGGCACCGAATTCGCGGCGAGTGCTCTACCCCACCAGCCGCGTCATCGCCTTAACATCCACGCTGCCCGGGAACACGCTCGTTGCGAGCGCCTCGTCGTTGACGCGCAGGTGGTCCTTGAGCAGGCCCTTGAGCACGGCGCGCAGATCGGTCGTCGCCGCGAGATCGCGGCCTTCGTAGAGGTCGGCCGCCTTCAGCCCAGGCCAGTCCGCGATCACGCGGCCGCCTTTGAGCGCGCCGCCAGCGAGCAGCGCGACCGTGCCGGTGCCATGGTCGGTGCCGTTGGTGCCGTTGATACGCGCGGTGCGACCGAACTCGGTCACGACCGTCACAATCGTCTCGCGCCAGGCCGGCCCCATGCTCTTCTCGGCCGCCGCCAGCGCGCCGTCGAGCGCGCCGAGCAGCGTCGCGAGCCGGCCCGATTCCGCGCCCTCATCGACATGCGTGTCCCAGCCGTTGAAGGCGAGCGCCCCGATGCGCGGGCCGTCGTCGCGCGCCAGGAACTTCGCGGCGGTGCCGGCGGCCTCCGCAAAGAAGGCGCGCACCTGCGCCGGGAAGCCCTGCGGTATCGTCCGCCCTTCCGTCGGCGCGATCACCGTCGGGTCACCCGCCTGCGCGAGCGATGTGAGGTCGCGCCGCGCTTCGATCGCGCGCGCCAGATCGGCGTCGGTGTGATGATAGAGATCGATCAGCCGCGCCATCGTGTCTTCGCTCGCCGGCTGGATACGCGTCGGCGTCCACGACATCACCGGCGTCGGCCCGCGCACCACGAGCGGCGTCACCGGCCCGACCGCGAAGGCCCGGCCCTGCGGCTTGACGCGCGCCTCCGGCGCAAGGGAGCCGAGCGCACGGTTGAGCCAACCGGTCTCGGCACGGCCGGGATTGGGCAGACCGCTTTCGAGCACGTCCTGCCCGTCGAAATGCGAGCGCTCGCGGTACGGCGTCGCGCAGGCGTGCACGATCGCGGCCTCGCCGGCTCTGTAGAGCCGATGCAGGTTCGGCATCGCGGGATTGAGCGCAAAGAAGCTATCGAGCGGCAGCGCCGGCGTCTTGCCGTCGAGCGTCAGCGCCTTGTCGCCGCGCAGCTTCGCCCACTCCGGATCGCCGACCGGCGCGACCAGCGCGAGCCCGTCGAGCGCGCCGCGCAGGATGACGGTGAGCATGCGCGGGTCGCGGCCTTCCGCGCGCGCAAGCTTCGGCAGGAACGGCCAGGCGAACAGAACACCGGAAGTGGCGAGCAGTTCGCGGCGGGTCGGGGCATGGAGAGAAGTCATAACGTGACCTCATCCTTTGGAGTGTGGTTCGATCCCGGCTCGCGCTTCGCTTGGCCGGGATGACACGAATCTTTTGCGCAACGGCGTGTCACATCACCGTCTCTGGAATTCCGGCGCCATCAGCGCCAAGGTCAGCCCCTGCTGCCGGCTCTCGGCACGCGCGATCGTCTGGTGCGTGTCGCGCGAGGCCAACGGGCCGAGCGCCGTCTCGATGAATTCGGCCGGCTCGATCTTTGTCGCCACCCGCTCGGCGATGCGGTTCGCGATATCGAGCCGCTGCGGCAATCCGTCGATCCAGGCGGACGCCACGTCGGCAAAACCCTGCGGCGCGACCGGGCGCCACAACCGTTCGCCCAGATAGGCCTGTCCGTCCATGGAACGGCGCGGCTCCGGCGCGCTGCCGATCGCGCGCGACGCGGCGATCAGCCATTCGCTCGGCCGCTTGAGCTTGACGCGCTGTTCGTCCCAGGTCTCGGGCGCCTCGACCAGCGCCTTGGCGAGCTCTTTCAGATCGCCGTCGGTGTCGAGGAAACGCTTGGTCAGGCGCTCGACAAGCGCCGGCGGCGGATCGTCGGCGGAGAAATGGCGCGCGAGCTTCTGCGCGATATGCGCGGCAGTCGCCGGATGGCGCGCGAGATCGGCGAGCACGGCGCGGCCCTGCGCGACGCCCGCCTGCGCATAGGTCTTGCCGATGATCGTCTGCGGCCCCGGCTCATGCAGGCGCGCATTGAACACGAACTCGTTGCCGTGATCCGGATTGGTCGCCATCGGCAGCATGGTCCAGCCGGTGATCACCTTGGCGAAGCGCGTGACGTCGTCCTGCGTGTAGACGGTGCGCACGCCGAGCGTATGCAGCTCGAGCGTCTCGCGCGCCAGGTTCTCATTCAATCCGGTCTTGTCGACGAGGCCGGCGACCGACGTCGGGCCGATCGAACGGAAATTGTCGAGGTACACGAGCATCGCCGGATGGCTCTCGACCGCCTGCAGCATGTCGGCGAAGCGGCCGAGCACGTGGCCGCGGATCGCCTCGCGCTCATAGCCGGGCGCCATGTTCAGCACGACGTCGGCCGAGACGCAGAAATGGTTCGACCAGAACCACACCAGCCGCTCGACGAAACCGCTCTCGCCCGCCATCGCGGCGTCGATGCGCGCCTTCACCTCGCGCAGGACGTTCTGCTGCGGCAGATCGGGCGCAGGCGGAGCCTTTGCCTCCGGCGTCGCCATGGTGTTCGGCTCGTCCGGCTTCGGCTCCATCGGGTTCGTCTGGATGCCGCCGGCGGTGCGTTGTTCTTCGGCCAGACGTTGCGCGATCTGCTGCGCTTGGCGCGTCTGATTGAACAGGAATGCCGCACGCGCCGCCTGCGCGCTCGTCAACAGGGTCTCGTCGGCGATCTGGCCGGCGCCCGGCCGATCCAATTCGGCGAGCAGCGCGCCGCGCGGGTCGGACGCGATCACCGAAATCGAGCCCGGGCGCGGGCCGAGGCCGAACCGATGCAGCGCCAGCGCGGCTGCGCCTTTTGCATCCAGCGACATGATCAAGTTCCCGGTGCTTCGCCAGTCCCTTGAAACAAAGCGGGTCACCATGGCGAAGGCAGGGCGAAAATAGCGCAACTTGCCTGTGGGGGACAGGCAGGCGCGCAATCAAATTTTGAGATGAGCCCGGTCGGCTGAGGCGTCGTTTGCGCCCGGCGCCGTCCGGTGCGGGACGTGTCTGCCACCTTTCCAAAGCGGGTGGTCATCGCGCATACTTCGGAACCCCGGGCGACCAAGGTGTCTCATGTCCAAACGAGTCCTGATTGCTGTCTTTTGCATGGCCTTCGCGGGCCGCGCCCACGCGGCGGACGTTCAACTGGGCAATGTCACGCTGAAGCTGGACCCGCCCGCCGGGGAATGCGCGTTCGACCCCGGTCAAGCCAGCGACAAGCGGATGATCGACTTCCTCAACACCGCGCTCGGAAACGGCGGCATCGATCTGCTCGGGATGAACGCGGATTGCGGCGAGCTGCGCGATTGGCGCGCCGGCAGCCTGCCGCTCCTGAAGCACTTCGCGCAGTACCAGATCGCAAAAGCCTCGCGCACCACATCGTTCACCTTGAAAGAGGCCGCAGCCGCCTGCGCTCAGACCAGGGAGCAAGGCGCCAAGATGGCGAGCGACAGCACCGGTGAGGCCAACGACAGCATCCACAAGGCGAACAGCAAGATCGATTTTCAGGGTCAGACGTTTCTCGGGGTACTCGCGCAAGACCCCAATGGCTGCTACGTCGGCATGTTCCAGAAATACAAGGCCGAGACCGGCGCGATCGTGAGCCAGTTGAACGTCTTTTTCATGGGCTCGATCAAGGATCGCGCGGTCAACTTCTATCTGTGGGGGCCGCATGAGAACGACGCGTCCGTCGCCACGATGCTCACCGCCGTGCAGGCGCAGGTCGCGAAGGTGAAATCGGCCAACGGTCTTTAACAGCGCAGGACTTTACGCGCTGCTGGCACCGAGCGCCTTGTGCGCTTCTTCAACGAGCCGATAGATCTCGGCCTGGTCCTGAACCGGCGAGAATTCGGCGATCTGTTCGTGGAAGAACTGGATACCCTGGTGCCAGCGGCCATCCTTGAACGAGGCAGCCCAGCCGTAGTCCAAGATCAGGATTTCACCATTGTCGCCGCGGGTCGCGTGCGGCTCCATCCGCCCGTCCGGGCGAAAGCGCCGGAACCAAGGCAGGTCGGGCGAGGTCTTGTCGTCGTGCGTTGGCATCGGCGGCTCGTCAGATACGTCCTGTCGATGACATAGATATCCCTGTTGCGGTTCACCACCCGCGCCGAAGGCTCGGACGCACCCGCCCGGCACGAGGCCGAGCGGGCGGTTGCAAACGTGCCGGCCGTCGCGCTCCCGGCCGCCTTCGACCGCCGCGAGGCCCGCGGAAAGCGCGCCGGCGAGAAGTGCCGCCGCCATCCACAAGGCGAGCGTGGCCGCAGCCTTGCGCGCCGTATCGGCCGCGGCCTTGGCTTGCGTGATCACCGTGTCGACGCGCTTTTGAGCATCCTCTTGCGAGATACCCGTCCGCAGGGCGACGAGTTGCGAAAGCCGCGCACGATCATCGGGCGCGATATCGGCGGTCACCGCGCGTCCGAGAAGCCGCGACGCTTCGGGCGCGCCGGACTGAGTGTCGCCTTGCGCCAGACGATCGCTGCGGAACAGCATGTCGGTGAAGTGGGCATATCGCACCGGCGACAACCCGGTCGACGGTGTGTCGAAGGGGTTACCCAAGCAGCCCGATCGCAAAGGCCATTTCGCCGCGCTGCCCTATGCCGGGGTCCCGGACTTCGTCCGAAAGCTTCGGGCGACCGAGGCGAGCGAGTCCGCCAAGCTCGCTTTCGAGTTCCTGATCCTCACCGCCGCGCGAACCGGCGAAGTCTTGGGTCTGAAGTGGGCCGAGATCGACGTGAATCAGCGCCTCTGGACCATTCCCGCCATGCGGATGAAAGCCGCCCGCGAGCATCGCGTGCCGCTCGGACCTCGCGCCGTGGCTCTCCTCGAGCTCGCTCGCGGGTTAGCGGGTGACAGCGAGTATGTCTTTCCCGGCCACTCGGGCAAGCAGATGTCGAACATGGTCTTCCTGAGGCTCTTGCGACGAATGGGCGTTGCCGCCACGGCGCACGGATTCCGATCCGCATTCCGGGACTGGGCCGCCGAACAGACCAATTTTCCCCGCGACGTATGCGAGATGGCGCTGGCGCACGCGATCGAGAACAAGACGGAGGCCGCTTACCGCCGGGGCGACTTGCTTGAAAAGCGCCGCGAACTGATGAACGCTTGGGAAGAATTCTGCGCGTGACAGCCCCAGGGAGCCCTCGATGGTTGACCCTTCAGCGCCTGAAAAGCCATTACCGGAGGCGTGGAACTATTGGATGTATGATTCATACCGAGAAGAGGTGGATCGCGATACGCGCGAAATTGACGACCCGGCGTTCCACAGCCATAGCGAACGCGCTGATTTCGACGAATGGAGTCGCAAGTCTTTTTGGACGGCCGACGAGGCTACCGCACTATCGTTTGGTAAGTCTCCCGAGCAAGTCAATTTGACAACTGTTGGGTACGTTTCTTCAGGGCAATCGCTGTTCGCGCAATATTATGAATCGCTTGGAGATTTAATCCTGACGGCGCAATCCAAAGGCGACCTGAACGAGCCAATGCATCCGGCACACTATATCGCTTGGTGTGAACGGGAAGGAATTTCTTTCCCTGATGATCTCGCCGAAAAGGTGTCCGAGTATGAGCGTGGCATGGCTGAACTCGTGGCTGAATTGCGCGAGAAGGTCACTTCGCTTCAGGATCGCGTTGACGATTTGACACGTGAAAAGCGAGAACAGCTGTACAAGATCGATACTTTACGATCATCCCCCCCACGCGAAGAGAGGCCGAAGAGCGCTGCGGCGAAGGCGAAAGAGCGCATAAGCCTGCTGAAGCTGGTGCTTGGAATGGCGATAGGAGGCTATGGCTATAATCCCTCGGCGCTGCGCAACAAAGCGACTCAAGACATTGTCGGCGATTTTAGATCGACACAATCTCACGCTTAATACGGACACCGTCGTTAAGTGGCTGAGAACGACTGTATCAGAACTTGAATGGCAGGACCCCGACAAAACCGCCTGACCAAATTCGAATACCGTTAATCCGACTTTGGCCAAAGAATTTCGGGTTTGGTCCACTTGTCGCTCCGTCGACGTCGGATCGTCCAGGGTCTGGGCCCCTGAAGGGGTCGTCCTAGACCTTACCCGCCAAGACCACTGGGGAAGGTCTTCGCGACGACCATACCGAGGTCAGCTAG
>PLJS01000288.1 GCA_003140315.1 Hyphomicrobiales bacterium | reverse complement strand
TCGATGACCTATCACAATTACGGGCCCACCAACGCGGTCATGAATCTCGAAATCTGGAATGGGCTTTCGGCCGAGCACAAGACGCTGATCATGGATGCGTCGCGCGAAGCACAACAGAAAATCCGCGATCTCACCGAGTCGGTCGACAACTTCGCCAAGGCCAAGTCCGAGCTCGAGCCGTTCGGCATGACGGTGGTCGAAGCCAATGTCGACGAATTCCGTAAAGTGGCGCAGGCCAAGATCTGGCCGGCCTACAAGAGCCAATACGGCGCGCTGTGGGAAGAGGTCGAGGGCTTCAAGGTTTAGGCCGCCGCCCGCGCCGCGAGCTTCACCTCCCCCTGAAAGGGGGNNCCCCTTTCAGGGGGAGGGAGCGCACCGAGTCCGCGGCCCGCGTGTCGCTTCCACGTATGATCTCAATCTAAAATCACATGCCTCGCTTCCTCGCCGCCGTCCCGAAATTCGCCGTCACGGCGCTGATCATCTTCGCGATCGTCAATCTGCTGATCGGCGTCGTGCTGCGCTACGTGGTCGGCGGCATCACCGACTATTTCGATCTCGATCCGGTGCCGTTCACCTGGGTCGAGGAGGTCGGCGAGATGTCGCTCGCCTGGCTCACGCTGATCGGCGCGGCGATCGGCATCTATCAGCGCTCGCATTTCACCCTGCATGTGTTTGTGCACCGCCTGCCGCCGATCGCGCGGCTTTGGATCAACCGGTTCAATCACGCGCTGATCGTCGGCGTCGGCCTTCTCACCGCCTGGTACGGCTACAAGCTCTGCCTGCTCAACAACACGCTGCACACCCCGGGCCTGGAGCTCAACCTCGCCTGGCTTTACGCCTCCGCGGTCGTCGGCGGCGTGCTGATCGCCATTTACGGCCTCGTCATGATCTTCAATCCGCCGCCGCAAGGCGAGAGCGTGCACTGATGCTTCTCGTCATCGTCGCCGTCATCTTCGCCGCGCTGATACTCTTGTCGATGCCGATCGTGTTCGCGCTCGCGGTCGCGGGCGTCGCAGGGCTCTGGCTCGGCGGTTACCCGATGCAGCAGCTCTCGTCGGCCCTCGTGTCCGGCTCGCAGAGCTGGGTGCTGCTCGCGATCCCGGCCTTCGTCTTTGCCGGAAACCTGATGGAGCGCTGCGGCATGAGCCATGCGCTGGTCGAGCTCGCGCGCGCGCTGGTCGGCTGGGTGCGCGGCGGCTTGGGCATGTCGGTGATCGTGGTTGCGTATTTCTTCTCCGACATCTGCGGATCGAAGATGGCGGAGGTTTCCGCTTTGGGCTCCGCGTTGATGCCGCCGCTCAACAACGCGGGCTATGACCGCCGCGACTCGGCTTCCCTGATCGCTGCAGGCACCGCGATGGGCATGCTGGTGCCGCCCGCGATCTTCATGATCGTGATCGCGCAGGTCACTAATACTTCGGCGGTCGCGCTGTTCGTCGCCGGCTTCGTGCCCGCGCTCGTCATCATGGTCTGCCTGATGACGGTCGTTTACATCCGCGCGCGCATGTACGACTGGCCGGTCGATTCCAAGCCGAGCCTGAAAACGCTGGGGCACGCCGCGCTGCATGCCGCCGTGCCGATGGTCGTGCCGTTCGTCATCCTTGGCGGCTTCATCTTCGGCATCATCACGGCGACCGAAGCCGGCGCCGTGGTCGCGGCTTACGCGTTCCTCGCCGCGAAGCTTTATTATCGCAATGTCAGTTGGCGCGAGATGGGCAGGATCGCCTACGACAGCGCGATCCTCACCGCGGCCGTCGTGTTTCTGTTGGCGGTCGCCTCGCTCTACCAATACCTCCTGGGCGTCAGCGGCGTGCCGCAGATGCTGGGCACCATGCTCGGTCCGCTGAAATCGCACCCGTGGCTGTTTTTATTGGGCACCGCGTCGATCACGGTGCTGTTCGGCATGGTGCTCGAAGGCCTGCCGGCCGCCGTCGTGCTAATCCCGGTCGTCTTCCCGATCGCGGAAGCGATGGGCATCGACCCGATCCACTTCAACATCGTGCAGACCGCAGCCGTCGGCATCGGACTGTTCCTGCCGCCGATGGGCGTCGGGCTATTGATGGCGCTGCGGTTTGCCAATCTGAGTGTCGGCCAGCACTTCCGCACCTACGTGCCCTACATGCTGGCGCTGTTCGCGGGCCTGATCCTGATCGCCTGCATCCCGGCAATCAGCCTGACGTTGCCGCGGCTTGCCGGGTTGATCCGGTGATGGGCGTGTAGGGTGCAATAGCGAAGCGTATTGCACCGAGAGGCGGATTACGCTTCGCTCATCCGCCCTACGATTCTGAAAGTCCTGCGATGACCAAACCCGTGGTCGGGGTGATCGCGAATGTGCACCTCGTTGAAAACCGCTTTCCCGCGCAGATGGTCGGCGAGCGAAACCTGCGCGCGGTGGCCGAGGTCGCGGGCGCGCTGCCGCTGATGTTCGCCGGCAGGCCGGACGTCACCGACATCGATGCGCTACTCGATGCGGTCGACGGCATCCTGCTCACTGGCGCGCGCGCCAATGTTCATCCGACCCGCTTCGGCATCGCGGCCGATCCCCGGCACGAGCCCTATGACAGGGACCGCGATGCGCTGGCCCTGGCGCTGGTCGAGACTTGCGTTGCGCGCGGCGTGCCGCTGTTCGGCCTCTGCCGCGGGTTTCAGGAAATGAACGTCGCGTTCGGCGGCACGTTGCATCCCGAAATTCGCGAGCTGCCCGGGCGCATGAACCACCGGATGCCGCGGCTCGCCAATGGCGAAATCCATCCCGATCAGACCGTGATCTTCGCCGACCGCCATGATGTCGCGCTCACGCGCGGCGGCGCCTTCGCAAAGCTGCTCGGCTGCGAAACGATCCGCGTCAACTCGCTGCACGGCCAGGGCGTCGACCGGCCAGGCTCGCGCGTCGTGGTCGAGGGCGTGGCGGAAGACGGCACGATCGAAGCAATACGCATTGCCGATGCGCCGGGCTTTGCGCTCGGCGTGCAGTGGCACGCCGAATACGACCCGCAACGCAATCCAGTGAACAAGAAGTTGTTTCAGGCGTTCGGGGAAGCGCTGGTGGCGAAGAAGCGGGCGGCCTAGCCGAGTGCGGCCGTCATGTCCCGGGCTTGCCGCAGCACGGCTGCTGGTTCATAGGGCTTGTCATGAAATGGCACGCCAAAAGGGAGCCGGAGAGGTCGCGGCCGGCCCGACGCCATGATGATGCCGATCCGGGGCCAACGCTCGGCAACCTGAAGCGCCAGACCCGACCCGCTCATCGCTCCGGGCATGCTGACGTCCGTGAAAAGCAGCCTGATGTCCGCGTTTGTCTCGAAGAACCGCAGCGCCTCATCGGCATCTCCGGCTTCGAGCACCCGGTATCCAGCATCCAGGAACATGCCGGACGCGCCCATGCGCTCGAACACATCGTCGTCGGCGACCACAATGAGGGGGTTGGGGGGGAGTTCGGTCACCGGCGCCAACGAAGTCTGATCATAATCGTTCCATAATGGTTCCAGTCGTCGAAAACACCGTAAAGCACGTCGCTATCCCGCTGGTTAACGCGCGAGGCACGTACTCGCAATGACTGCCGCACGCGATCGAAACGAGTGGTCAATTTTGACCAGACTCATCCTCGGTGTAGGCGGTATTTATGAAGGTTGGTCGATCCCCGGATTGCCCGTTTGAAACGTGGCCGAATCCTTGATTCGCATCCCGGGATCGCGGAGGCTTGGTGCCAGGAACCGGCTTGAGGGGACAGTTCACCGCCATCGCGGATGCTTGGACGCTCGCGCAGGGCATTGTCGATACTGTCCGCGAGCCCGTCCTTGTCCTCGACAAGGACCTCCGCGTGATCACCGCCAGCCGCTCCTTCTATTCGGCATTCAAGGTGAGCCCCGAGGAGACCGAAGGCCGGCTTCTTTACACGTTGGGCGATGGACAGTGGGACATTCCGAAGCTTCGCGTGCTGCTGGAGAAAATCATACCCGAGAAGGGCGTGATGGAGGGCTATGAGGTCGAGCACGAGTTCCCGGGCCTCGGATCGCGCACGATCTGCTTGAACGCCCGCCAGGTGTTCTACGAGGGCGGTGCCGGCACCACCATTCTGCTTGGCATGGAGGATGTCACCACGCAGCGCATCCTGGAGCGCGAAAAGGACGAGCTGTTGCGGCAGAAGGACACGTTGCTTGAGGAACTGCAGCACCGCATTGCCAATAGCCTGCAGATCATCGCGAGCATCATCCTGATGAAGGCGCGCGCGGTGGACTCGCAGGAGACCCGGTTTCATCTGGAAGACACACACAAGCGGGTCCTGTCGATTGCGGCCGTGCAGAAACAGCTTCATGCATCGGCGGCAGCCGGAACGATCGAAATCGCACCCTATCTCTCGCAACTGTGCGAGAGCCTTGCGACGTCGATGATCGGCGGCACCCGGCCCATTTCGCTGAAAGTGACTGCCGAAGGAGGCCGCGCTTCGTCCCGTCAGGCCGAGAGTCTCGGCCTGGTCGTGACCGAGCTCGTCATGAATGCGCTCAAGCACGCCTTCCCCGACGAAAAGACCAAAGGCCAGATCACCGTCGCATACGACATGATCGGAACGAACTGGAAGCTCGCGATCTCCGACAACGGAATTGGCAAGTCGGCCGGCGGGTTCGCTCAAGGAAAATCCGGGCTTGGCACGGGGATCATCAAGGCGCTGGCACACCAGCTCGATGCCCAGGTTGAAACCTTGTCCGGCGCCGGGGGCACGACCGTGTCGATCACTCACGCCACGTTCCCGACCAAGGCCGTCCAAGCCGCTTGAACGAGCGCAGCCCGAGCGAGCGTAGCGCGGCTTGAGCAAAGCGAATGCCGGGCTACGACATCTCGAAAAATAAGTTATCCCCGCTCGCAAAACCGCTCTTATCCTTCACGCACCCTGCTCGGCAGAGGGGCGCACTCATGAGGCGTCTTGAGCGCGGAGCAGGCCGGAGGCCGGGACCGGAGATGCGGTCTTGGTCTTACGGCGGTCGGATCGGGGAGACCCGGACGGCAGGCGCGGCGCCCAGCGGCCGGCAGGCATGCCGGACCTCGGGCGACCTGGGGCTCCACCCGGGGGACACTACGGTCCCCCTGCCAGGAGCTGGCTGACCGTGAGGCGAAAGCCTCATCGCGAAAGCGTGGCCCGGGACCGAAAAGAGCCGCACGTGGAGCGCCGTGAGGCGAGCGTCCCGATCGCAAGGGATGCCCGCGCCTTGCAAGCGCGGATTGTTACGGTTGCGCCTTGCGGCGCTCCGCTCCCCTCGCGTCGAGGGGATGATCGCAATGAGGCGCGGCCCGCGCGTCGTCACAAGCGGGCGGCGGAGCGTTGGCTCGTTCCTTGTAGCGAGGCGGGCCGCGCCTGCGGATCGAGCGTCCAGATATCGCTTCGCTCATCCGGGGTACGGCACCGCGTCGCAATGTCGCCGGCGAATGGTGCTGCGGCGAAGGCGATTGCGCCGTCATCCCGGGCGAAAGCATTCACATGACGGCGCAGGGCTACATCCTGCCCGGCGCCGAGACGGTGCCCTACAGCGAGGCGCAGCCCTCGCCCGACGGCGCCTATTGGCGTTGCAAGCGGCCGGACGGCTCTCGGCGTTGCTTCTTCGCGCCACCGCAGATCTATTGAGCCGCGTTCGCGACGACGTTTGGCCGCGCCGGGCGCGCGCACCGGCGGGCTCCCATGGTCGTGTCAGCGCGAACGAAATGCGCTAGCTTGCTCGCCTCGATTCCAGATCCGCCCGCCACCCGGCGGCGCGGGCCTTTTGTGGAGGCACGCATGAGCAGTCCCGCAGCCCCGGTCCACCGACGCCACACGATCTCGTCCGAGATGGGAAGCATCCTCCTGGCGCTCGCCATCTCGGTCTTCGCGGTCGTGCTCCTCCTGGTGCCGAACTACACGCCAACGCACGACTCGATCCGCGGCCTGCCCGGCTGGATCGCGCTCGGCTACATCACGGCGCAGCTCTGGATGTTGCTCGATTCCGCGCTGCGCACCCGCCCAACCAGCATTCTGGACGCCGTGCTGGCGATTGTACCGGTCATCACCGGGATCGTCTGCTTCGTCCTGTACTTGGTTTCCGTCATGCATCTCTCGCTGTTTCAGCTCAACGCGCTCGCCATGCTGACGATCACCGGCCTCGTCGAATTCGTCAGCACCTTGTGGGTGCGCAACGTCGTGCTTCAGCGTGGCCTCTCGGTGCTGCCTTCACAGGGAAGCTTGTGACGGCGCGACACGCTAATCGCGTGCCCTCGCCTGCTGATGCCGGACCCGTCCTGATCACCGGCTGTTCGTCGGGACTGGGACGGGCCTCGGCGCGGCTGTTCCAGGCGGCCGGCTATCGCACGATCGCGACCGGGCTCGATGAGAGCGAGCTTGGCGAATTGCGCCTGCTCGGCTGCGAGACGCTGACCCTCGACGTGAGTAACGAAGAGCAGCGCCGCGCCGCGGTCGCCATGATCGAGCAGCGTCACGGCGCGATCGGCGTGCTCGTCAACAATGCGGGCTATGGCCAATACGGGCCGATCGAGGAGGTGCCGCTCGACCTGATCCGCCGCTGCTTCGAGACCAACGTGTTCGGCATGGTGCGCATGGCGCAACTGGTGCTCCCGGCGATGCGTCGCGCCGGGCGCGGCCGCATCGTCAATGTGAGCTCGGTCGCAGGCCGCGTGACCACGGCGGGCGGCGGCGTCTATCACATGACCAAATACGCCATCGAGGCGATGGCCGACGCGCTGCGGCCGGAGGTGAAGCCGTTCGGCATCGACGTCGTCAATGTGCTGCCCGGCCCTTTCGTCTCGGCGTATCGCGACAAGGTCGTGGCGAGCATCCCCGATACCGGTCCGGCGAGCCCTTACGCGCACTTCAAGGACCGGATCGGCACCTGGATGGTCGCGTTCCTCGAACCCGGGCGTCTCGGCGTGATGCCGGCCGAGCAAGTCGCGCGCGCGGTGTTCAGGGCCGGCACGGCGGCGCGGCCGCGCACGCGCTACAATGTGGGTTTCTATGCGAAGTTCAGCCCGTTCGGCCGCGCGATAACGCCGGACCGCGTGGTCGATGCCGTGATGGCGCGCAAGATCCCTGTTCAGGCGAGCGCGGGAGCGCCGATCCTCACCTCGCCGGTCAGCGTCGCTGGCTGCGGCAGTTCGAAGCCCGCCGCCGACTCGTAGCCGAGCACGCGCAGCACGCCTTGCGCCGGGCACATCTCGGTCGCGATGCGGGTGAAGCGGTTGAGCACCGGCGGCGTCACCCAAGCGAAGGACGCGTCGGCAAAGCGTCCATCCCATGCGGCGAGCGCTTCGCGCCGGATGCGGCTGTTGCCGCCGGCCTCGCCGAAGCTGCAACTGAACATGAGGTCGCCGCCGACGCGTGCCTCCCAGGGCTCGGCCGGCGTGAGCCAGTCGTTCGCCGCGCAAGTGTCGTCGAAACGCGTCGTGTGGCCGTCCTCGGTGCGCTCGATGACGCAGCGCTCGCCGCTCGCACAGCCGACGAGCGTGTAGATGACCGGCCGCGCGATCGGCGTTAATTCTAGCCGTTGCCTTGCGTCGGCAAAACTCGCGCAGGTCTCGAACACCTGACGCAGCAGCTGGTCGGGAGGAATATGCCGCAACGACCATGTCCGCACGGCATTGGCCGCGATGTCGAACAGGCGCAATGCTGGCGCTCGCGTGCGGCGCCAGAGCGGCGCCTGGTTCACGCAGGCAGCGAAACGCAGCGGCGCCATCGCGGTGAGCACGCCGACGAAGCCCGGCCACGTCACGTTCATGAATTCACCCGCGGGACCCGCCATGCGGGCGATCTCGACATGCCGGCCGAGGCCGGGGAACGGCCAGTCGAGCGTGCGCGCAAGCCAAGGGGCACCCTCCTCGCGCGCCAGCGCCGTGCAGCCCCATTCGTAGGCGCCGTTGAGGAACCAGATGCCGGGAAAGCCGAGCGCCGCCGCGATCGCGGCGATCTCGTCAACGTAGGGCGAGCGCGAACGCATGAGCCAGCGCCGCGTGATGCCGTCGAGCGCCGGGATGCAGCGCTGCGCGGTGCGCGGGAACCAGCCAACGCATTCGTCGCGCAACGCGCGTGCGCCCGCACGCGCTTCGAGCGCGTGGCGCAGCGGCCCGCCGTCGCGGACATCGCGCAGCGGCACCGGTTTCAGGCTTGTTCCGTCAACATCCATCCGACGCTCTCATGCGCGGCATCGCAGACGCCGCGCGGAACCAGGCCCCCACGCATTCGTTTCCCGATGGGGCGTTTCGGTTCAGGAGATCACCCATGAAACTCGCCGGTAAGAAGATCATGATTCTCGCGACTAACGGGTTCGAGCAGGCGGAACTAGAGGTCCCGCGTGACAGGCTGAAGGCGGCCGGCGCGACGGTCGAGATCGTGTCTCCGGAAAAAGGCGAGATCACGGGCTGGCAGGAGAAGGATTGGGGCCGCGCCGTGAAGGTCGACCGCGCGCTCGACGACGCGAAGGCCGACGACTACGACGCGATCGTGCTGCCTGGCGGACAGATCAATCCCGACCTGCTGCGCATCAACGACAAGGCGCTCAAGCTGATCCTCACCTTCTACAAGCAGAAGAAGGTCGTCGCGGCCGTCTGCCATGCGCCGTGGCTGCTGATCGAGACCGGCATCATCAAGGGCCGCAAAGCCACTTCCTACAAGTCGATCAAGACCGACATGATCAATGCGGGCGCGATTTGGGAGGATTCAACCGTGGTCACGGACCAGGGCATCATCACGTCGCGCAATCCCGGCGATCTCGAAGCGTTCTCCAAAAAGATCATCGAGGAGGTCGGCGAAGGCCTGCATACGAAGCGCGCGGCCGCGTGATCGAGTAGCGACTGCGGGCGGATCGCCGAAAGGCGACCGCCGGCCGTCGTTTGACCTGACCTATGCGAATCGAGGGGCTCGCCTCGACCGAATTCGTCGAGATTCGTGCTGTCGGCGGAACTCGGCAAAGAATATTCTCAACTTCGCGCGCTTTTATGCCGCATTTGGCGGCACGAGATCGGAATTGGTTAAGATTTTCATCCCCCTAAGCATGCGATTACAACATAGCTTCATCGCAACATAATCTATACCGCAACGCAGCATAAGGAACTATATGGCGGGCGAGGCCGATCAAGGGCCCCGATATTCGCAAGGAAGACCGCCATGCTGATCTCCAGATTCATCGGACTGCTTCGCGCCTACTGGCGCTACAATGAAAGCGTCTCCGAGCTGGCGCGGCTGAGCGACCGCGAGCTGGCCGACATCGGCATTTCCCGTTCGGAAATCACCGCTGTGGCCTGGTCCAACGCCCGCACCACCGCCTGACCTGCACGGGTACGATTTCGAGAAAACGCCCGCCCGCGCGGGCGTTTTTCTTTTGGGCGTTAGCTCTGCGTGCGCCACTTCTCCAGCTTCATAATGTCGGGGTATTCGCCATTCTTGTGGGTCCAGCCGTCGATCACCCATTTCTGCCCAGTGGCCCGTTCGCGCATCACCGCGGTGGTATGGGGCAGGCTCCCGAGACCACCGCGCGACTCCGGCGAGTCGATCACGTGGTAGCGCAACAGGCCTAGCCGCGCGACGACTGAGAGCACCTCGATGGTGTTGCTGGTCTTGTCGAGGCAATCGAACTGGGATGGATCGCCCGCCGAGCCCAGGCCCGCCCGCGCCTTGGCCTTGGCTGTTCCGGCCTCGGCTGCCACGCGTTTCTCGAACCACGCCATTGTGGCGGCGACCGCCCGTCGCTCGTCGGTCGCATCTTCGGCCGCCATGAAGAACGCCTTGAACTTCGCAAGATCGCCGGGGCGGAGCATGATCGGGGTCTGATACGCACAGCCGAAGCCGTGGCACACGATCGGCCGTGCGGGATCCGGAACAGGCAATGACAACCGCTCCAGCACGGCCGCGATGCCGAAATCGAGATCGCCCGAACCGGCGCCTGCCGGCACGGCGGACAGCAGCAGCAATGCGCCGATAAGGATGCGCGAGCGCACGGCCAAACTCCTGCGTCCCGCTGCGCGCGGGCTGACGTGTTGACGACGTGTTGACTTGGGCCGAGTTTTAAATGACCACCTCGCGAATGCAACGCCTTCACGTCATTGGCGGTGGACTAGCGGGCAGCGAAGCCGCATGGCAGATCGCCCGCCGCGGTCTGGCGGTCGTGCTGCATGAGATGCGCCCCGTGCGCATGACGGCGGCTCACAAGACGGAGGCGCTGGCGGAGCTCGTCTGCTCGAACTCGTTCCGCTCCGACGATCACGAAAACAATGCGGTTGGCCTGCTGCACGCGGAGATGCGCCGCCTCGGCTCGCTGATCATGCGCGCCGCCGACGCCAACCAGGTGCCGGCCGGCGGTGCGCTGGCGGTCGATCGCGATGGATTTTCAGCAGCCGTCACGGCGGCGCTCGCGGCCGAGCCGCTGATCGAGATCGCCCGCGAGGAGATCGCGCTGCCGCCCGACGATTGGGAGCAGGTCATCGTCGCGACCGGCCCCCTCACCTCGCCGGCGCTTGCGGATGGCGTGCGAGGCCTCACCGCCGAGGCCGACCTCGCCTTCTTCGATGCGATCGCGCCGATCGTGCACCGCGACTCGATCGACATGTCGGTCGCCTGGTTCCAGTCGCGCTACGACAAGGCGGGCCCGGGCGGCTCGGGCGCCGACTACATCAACTGCCCGCTCACGCGCGAGCAGTATCTTGCTTTCGTCGATGCGCTCATCGCCGGCGACAAGGCCTCGTTCCATGAGTTTGAAACCTCGACGCCTTACTTCGACGGCTGCCTGCCGATCGAGGTGATGGCAGAACGGGGCGTCGAGACGCTGCGTCACGGGCCGATGAAGCCGTTCGGCCTCACCAATCCGCACGATCCGACGCAGAAGGCCTATGCGGTGGTGCAATTGCGCCAGGACAACAAGCTCGGGTCGCTGTTCAACATGGTCGGCTTCCAGACCAAGCTGAAGCATGGCGACCAGGTGCGTGTCTTCCGCACCATCCCGGGGCTTGAGCGCGCCGAGTTCGCGCGCCTCGGCGGCATTCACCGCAACACCTATCTCAACTCACCGAAGCTGCTCGACCCGACGCTGCGGCTTCGCGCGCAGCCGCGGCTGCGCTTCGCTGGGCAGATCACCGGCTGCGAGGGGTATGTCGAGTCCGCCGCCATCGGGCTGCTCGCCGGCCGCTTCGCCGCCGCCCAGCGCCTCGGCGAGCCGGTCGCACTTCCGCCGCCGACCACCGCGCATGGCGCGCTGCTCGGTCACATCACCGGCGGACACGTCGAGACGATCGACGCCGGCCCGCGCTCGTTCCAGCCGATGAACATCAATTTCGGCCTGTTCCCGCCGCTTGGCGTCACGCCGAACCGGGGCCCGGACGGCGAGCGCCTGCGCGGCCCCGCCAAGGCGCTCGCCAAGAAGCGCGCGCTCAGCGCCCGCGCGCTTGCCGACCTCGACCGCTGGCTCGCAGGCGACGCCATGTTGGCGGCCGAATAGATGCCGCACCACACCCCGCTGGTCTCGACGATCGTCGTCGGCCTGGTGCTCGCCTTCGCGCTCGGTGCGCTCGCGCACCGCATCCGCCTGTCGCCGCTCGTCGGCTATCTGGTGGCGGGCATCCTGATCGGCCCGTTCACGCCCGGCTTCATCGCCGACCAGGAGATCGCCAATGAACTGGCCGAGATCGGCGTGATCCTGCTGATGTTCGGCGTCGGGCTGCAATTCTCCATGAACGAGCTGCTCTCGGTGCGCGCGATCGCGGTGCCGGGCGCGCTGATCCAGATCACGGTCGCAACCGCGCTCGGGATGGGGCTTGCGTGGCTGCTCGGCTGGTCGCTCGGCGCGGCCATCGTATTCGGCGTCGCGCTCTCGGTCGCGAGCACGGTAGTGGTGCTGCGCAGCCTGCAGGAGCGACGCCTGCTCGACACCGAACGCGGCCACATCGCGGTCGGCTGGCTCATCGTTGAAGACCTCGCGATGGTGCTGGTGCTGGTGTTCCTGCCGGCACTCGCCGACTTCACCAAGGGCGGGGCTGGCGTCGACCTGTCGCTGATCGCGCTTCCGCTCGCGATCACGTTGGCCAAGTTCGTCGCCTTCGTGCTGCTGATGTGGCTGGTCGGGCGGCGCGTGATCCCGTGGCTGTTGCATTATGTCGCGCATACCGGCTCGCGCGAGCTGTTCCGGCTCTCCGTGCTGGCGATCGCGCTCGGCGTCGCCTATGGAGCGGCCACCCTGTTCGACGTCTCGTTCGCGCTCGGCGCGTTCTTCGCCGGGATGATCCTGAGCGAATCCACGCTGAGCCAGCGCGCCGCGCAGGAGACGCTGCCGCTCCGCGATGCGTTCGCGGTGCTGTTCTTCGTCTCCGTCGGCATGTTGTTCAACCCGACGGTCATCATCAGCCATCCGCTGTCGCTGCTCGCGACGCTCCTGATCGTCACGCTCGGCAAGGCGGCGGTCGCGTTTGCAACCATGCGGCTGTTCCGTTACCCGGAATCGACCGCCTTGATGATCGGCGCGAGCCGGGCGCAGATCGGCGAGTTCTCGTTCATCCTCGCAGGGCTGGGCGTCGGCCTCGGGCTCTTGCCGGTCGCGGGACGCGACCTGATCCTCGCGGCCGCGCTGATCTCGATCCTGCTCACCCCGTTCCTGTTCGCGGGCGCGGATTGGATTTACGCGCATCACGAGCCGACGCCGAAGAAGGCGCCCGCTGCGGCCGCGCCCGAACCCGCCACGCCGACGTCGCAAACCGCCGAAACACCGACGCGCGAGCCGGTGACGGTGACGCGTCTCACCGGCCATGTCGTGCTGGTCGGCTATGGGCGGGTCGGCAGCGTTGTCGGCGCAGCATTGAAGAGCGCTGCGGTCCCGCTGTTCGTGTTCGAGAGCGACGAAGACCTGGTCGAAAGCCTACACAAGCAGAAGATCGAGGCGATCGCCGGCAATGCGGCGGACCCCGAACTTGCGATGGCGGCGAATTACGGCGCCGCGCGCTGCCTCCTGGTCGCCATTCCGGACGGATTCGAAGGTGGCCAGGTGGTCGAGCAGGCGCGCGTCATCAATCCAGGCCTGCTCATCATCGCGCGTGCGCATTCCGAAGAAGAGATCGAGCATCTTGAGCGCCACGGCGCGAGCAAGGTGATCATGGGCGAGTACTTGATCGCGCAAGCGATGATCGCGGATGCGCGCGATGCCAGCGTGATGAAGCCGAGCAGCGTGGAGCCGCAGGCGGCCGGCCCGCCCGCGGCGCCCACCAGCTGAGGCCTGTGCCGGCTATTCGGCCGTTATCGGATCGATCACCGAGCGCACGCGAGCGACGGTGTTTGCCAGAAACCCGCCCTTCTGGGCGTGCATTCTCACGGTCGCTTCATCCGGCGCGTTGTAGACGCAGTAGATCTTGTCGTCGGTGACGTAGCTCTGGATCCACTGAATCTGTGGGCTCATGTCGCGCAAGACCCCGCATGACTTCTGCGAGATGGCTTGCAGCTCTTGCGGCGGCAGTTTTCCCGCTCCGGCGATCTCCCGTTCGATCACGAATTTTGGCATGGCGCTTTCCTCTCAGGATCATGCGGACGCGCATGACGCGCGCCCGATGCGGGAGGTTGCGGTCTTGCGCGCACGGATGTCTTGAGGCGAAAGCCCTGGTGCGACAATTGCCCGTACGCAAAGCCAAGGACAGGTGTCCCGTGTCAACGCACGCTGGTCAGACGACTGTTCATCCCGAGGCCGGCGTCGCGGGCCCGCACGATCGCCTCGTAGCGGTGCTCAACGCCGATCTTGTCGAATACGCGGGTGATATGGTTGCGCATGGTTTCTTCCGAAAGCCCGAGCGATACTGCGATCTCGGAATTATCCTGGCCCTCCGCAATCCCTTCAAGGACGGCACGCTCGCGCGGGGTCAACTCATCGAGCGGTAGCGCGTTGCGGCCGACAGCGGCCGCGGCTTCCGGCTTGGCGAGAAACGTCCGCATCTCGTCAAGCAAGCGCGCCCATGCCGGTTCGTCGGCGAGCGGCATATGGTTTTCGGTCGAGCGGGACGAAGCGGCAGTCGGGGATGAGACTCGCCTGCATCCGGCCTTCATCGATCGGCACCACCGCATCGCGCTCGGCATGCAGCATCAGAACCGGGCATCTGATCTTGCGCGCGGCTTCTCTGACGTCGGTATTCCAGCCGATTTCGAGCAGGCGAGCGGCTATGTCGGCGGAGGTGGCCGCGCTTTGCTGATCGCACCATGAGCGCAAATGCTCAAGCGTTCCGCCGGGTTGGTATTGCGAGGCCCAGACCTGCAGGAATGCATGGTTCTCGCGCCCCCAGCCAAGCCGCGTGAGATCGAGCAGCACCTGTGCTTTTTTTGCGTCCTTCTCCCGATCGCTCCGCTGAAATCGTCCACGCGCGTAGGTGCCGTAGAGGATGAGGCGCCTGACACGTTCCGGATGCCGGGCCGCATATTCGATCGCGACCGGTCCGCCCCAGCACGTGGCCAACAGGTCGAAGCGCCGGAAGCCGGCGGCTTCGATGACGCATTCGAAATCGCGAACCCAGGTCTCGAATGAAAGATCGTCCGCGTCCCGATCCGAGAGCCCGCAGCCGCGCGAGTCGTAGCGCAACAATGTGTGGTCGCGTGAAAAAGCGTCGAGCCAAGGCTGCCAGGCAAGACTCGTCCATTGATGCTCGAGATGGGACAGTCAGGTTGCCGACATCACCAGCGGCGGCCCCTCGCCGCTGGTCGCATAGGCGAGCTTCACGCCATCGGGAGATCTACAAAAGCGGATGTCCTGCTTCATCGCGCCCAAAGGCTGCTTTCGGCCCAATTGATTGGTATTGCCGGCACGATAGCACGTTTTGCTCCTGCCGAGTTGTCGTCTAGCCCCGCATGACGCGCCCATAACGCCGTGCCGCGCGCCACAGCGTCCATTGCCGCCGCCATTGCGGCGCCTCGACGACGGTGAACGGGTCGAAGCCGCGCCGGTCCATCGCGACGAGATCGGCACGCGCGAGCGCGACGGTCAGGAACGCGGGCGCGGCCGCTTCCGGCAGACGCGGCAGCAGCGCTTCGAAGTCGCTAAGCTGCGCGCCCGCGCGGATGCGCAACTCGGAAAGCGCGGCGCCGAGCGCCGGGGTCGCGTTGCCGACGAATACGTCTTCCGGGTCCGCGCCGTGGCGTTCGAGGACGTCGAGCGGAACATAGAGCTGGCGCCGGCTCGCATGCCGCGCAACCGCTCGCAACAGGCCGGTCATGCCGCAACCAAGGCCCGCCGGCTCCGCCATGTCGGCGACCACCGGATGGCCTCCCGCGAGGACGCGCGCCGCCTGCCCGATCAGCGTCACGGACGTGCGCCGCAAATAGGCCTCCATGGCGGCAAGCGTCGGCATCGGATCGTCATAGAGATCGAAGGCGTGGGCTTCGACCAGGCCGAGCAATGGCTCAGTCGAAAGCGCGAACCGCGCGATCGTATCGAACAGCGCCGCCGCGACCGGATTGGCGGCGCCCTCCCCGGCGCGTTCTCCGCCAAGCACGTCGCGCCACCATTGCAGCCGGATCTCGCCGGCCATCGGCTCGCGAATGGCGTCGCGCACGCGCGCAATCTCGATGTTGAAGGCATAGAGCGCATGAAGCGCGCCACGCTTCTCCGCAGGCGCGAACAGCGCGGCGAGGAAGCGGTCCTTGTCGGCCGCGCGCACGAGCTCTTCGCAGTGGCGGTAAGCATCGTTCATCGCCGCACGGTAGCGCGACTTTCAATCCGCCGCGATCAGTCGATCGCCACAAGGCCCGCGCCGACGCGCCGCCCTTCGGCGAACAGGATGTTGTAGGTGCGCACGGCCGCGCCGGTCGGCATCACGTCGACCCCGATGCGCGCATCGCGGAAGCGCCAGCGCAGTGCCTCCGGCAGCGGCCAAGGCTGCCTGCCGGTGCCGATCATGAAGAGTTCGAGCGTTCCTGTTGCGGCGAACACCCGTTCCAGCGCCGCTTCGGCGATCTCGGCCGCCGCCGTGACCGGCCAGGCCCAAATGCCGCTCGGCAGGCACAAGATCGAGCCGCGATGGGAGAAGCTGCCGAAGCGGAACCCGCCGTCGCCATAGGCATCGATCGGCGCCGGCTGCGGCAGATGGCGATCGTCGTCCGGCACGCAGGCGGCCCGTCAGGCCGAAAAGCGGATATTCGCGCTCGCGACCTTGTCGGTGCCTTCCGTCGATTCCTGCCGGCCTGTGCCGACGCCGAGATAGATCAGGATCGGCGACGCGATGAACACCGACGTGTAGGTGCCGACCAGCACCACGCCGAACATCATGGTGGCGACGAAAGAGTGAATGGCGTGGCCGCCGAACAAGAGCAGCGCGAGCAGCGCCAGCGTGACCGTCAAGTGCGTGATGATCGAACGCGACAATGTCGAATTGATCGAGACGTTCAACAGGTCCGTCATCGGCAGCTTCTTATAGCGCCGCAACATCTCGCGGATACGATCGTAGATGACGACCGTGTCGTTGAGCGAGTAGCCGAGGATGGTGAGTAGCGCCGCGATCGAAGTCAGATCGAAGTCGATCTGCGTCACCGACATGAAGCCGAGCGTGAGCACGAGATCGTGCACGTTCGCGATCATGGCGCCGAGCGCGAANNCTGCCATTCGAAGCGGAACCAGAGATAGATCAGGATCGCCAAGATCGCGACGATGATGCCGATTGTGCCGTAGGACAGAAGCTCGCTCGATACGCGCGGCCCGACGACCTCGATGCGGCGATAGTCGATCTCCTCGCCGAGCGCGCCGCGCACCTTTGCGACCGCCGCCTGCTGCGCGGCATCGCCGCCCGGCTGCTGCGCGACGCGGATCAGCACGTTCTCGGGGCCACCGAATTGCTGGAGCTGGACATCGCCGAGGCCGAGCCCGCCCAAGGTCGAGCGCATCTTGGCGAGGTCGACGGCGCCGGTCTTCGACTGGATTTCCAGGAGCGTGCCGCCGACGAAATCGATGCCGAGATTGAGCCCCGGATGGAAGAACAGCGCGAGCGCGAGGATCGAGAGCAGCGCGGAGACCGGAAAACTCACGCGCCGGAAGCGCATGAAATCGAACTTGGTATCGTCTGGGACGATCCGCAGCAGAGGGATGTTGGGAAGGAACCGCATTGATGCCTGCTGTTACGAGATCAGGAGCCGCTGCGGACGCTGCCAGCGCACCCACCAGGAGACGATCAGGCGCGTCAGCGTGAACGCGGTGAAGACCGTGGTGATGATGCCGATGCCGAGCGTGACGGCGAAGCCGCGCACCGGGCCGGTGCCGATGAAGAACAGCACCGCGGCGGCGATGAAGGTCGTGATGTTGGAGTCGAGGATGGTCGCGAGCGCGCGCGTGAATCCGGCGTCGATCGCCGCGATCGCGGTGCGCCCGCCGCGCACCTCCTCGCGGATACGCTCGTAGATCAGCACGTTGCTGTCCACCGCGATGCCGATGGTGAGCACGATGCCGATGATACCGGGTAGCGTCAGCGTGGCGTTGATGAACGACAGCACGCCGAAGATCATCGCGACGTTGACGGCGACCGCGACGTTCGCGATCAGGCCAAACCGGCCGTAGGTGATCAGCATGAAGAGGATCACCAGGGCGCCGCCCACGTAAGATGCGCGCGTGCCGTTGATAATGGAATCCTGACCGAGGCCGGCGCCGACCACGCGCTGCTCGATCACCGTCAGGGGGGCCGGGAGGGCGCCGGCGCGCAGCAGGATCGCGAGATCGTTCGCACCCTGCACCGTGAAGCTGCCGGAAATCTGGCCCGAGCCGCCGCGGATCGGTTCGCGGATGACCGGCGCCGAGATCACCTCATTGTCGAGCACGATCGCGAACGGCCGGCCGACATTCTCCTCCGTCGCCTGGGCGAAGCGGCGAGCGCCGTTGGTGTTGAAACGGAAGGAGACGATCGGCTCGCTGCTGCGCTGGTCGAAGCCAGGCTGGGCGTCGGTCAGGTCCTCGCCCGACACAACGACGCGCTTCTCGATCACGTAAGGCGAACGGCCCTCCTTTTGCGGGCCGTAGAGTACCTCGGATTCAGGCGGCACGCGGCCCTGGAGCGCCTGCTCGGGGGTGGTCGTCGAGTCGACCATGCGAAACGTCAATTTCGCGGTCTTGCCGAGCAGATCGAGCAGCCGCGCGGGATCGGAGAGGCCCGGCACCTGCACCAGGATGCGGTCGACGCCCTGGCGCTGGATCAGCGGCTCGACGGTGCCGAGCTCGTTGATGCGGCGCTCGACGATCTGGATCGACTGCTCGACCGCCTGGCGGACGCGATCGGTGATCGCCGGCGACGTGATGGTGAGCTGATACAGGCCGCCGCCCGCGTCATTGATATCGACCGAACGTTGCCCGGTCGCGCTCATGATGCCGCCGAGCGGCGTCGACAGCTCGCGCAGCTTGGCGAGCGCGGCCGTATAGTCCTTCTCGTCGCGGATGCGAACCTCGACGGTCAGGCCCTTGACCGCAAGGCCGGTATAGCCGACGCGCGTCTCGCGCAGCACGCGGCGCACCTCGTCGCGCAACTGCTCGGCCTTCTCCTTGCGCACGAAATTGGCGTCGACCTCGAGCAGGATGTGCGAGCCGCCCTGCAGGTCGAGGCCGAGCACGACGTGGCGCTGCGCCCATTTCGGCATGCTGGCGAGCGTCGCCGCCGGAAAGAAGTTGGGGACGGCGAACAGGCAGACGACAAACGCCGTCAGCAGCGTCGCCAGCGCCTTCCACCGCGAGAAATAGAGCATGAGTTGCCGCTGTCCGTTCTAGCCGTCAGCGATCAGCCGGCGTTGTCATTGTCTTTGACGGGCTCGCCCTTGGCGCGCACGTCGGACACCATCGATCGCATCTGCCGCACGCGCACGCCGTCCGCGATCTCGATCTCGATCTGGTCGTCGTCGACCACCTTGATGACACGGCCGATCAACCCGCCTGAGCTCACGACCGTGTCGCCTTTGCGCACGTTCTTGACCATTTCGGCGTGCTGCTTCACGCGCTTCTGCTGCGGCCGCAGGATCAGGAAGTACATGATCACGAAAATCAGCGCGAACGGCAGCAGCGACGTGAGCATGTCCGTGTTGCCGAACGACGGCATCTGGAAACCCCTCTTGGATCATTTAGGCCGGGCCGGCTGGCCTTCAATGGCCAAGTCCCGGACCCAATCGAAAACCGCGCGGACTATACCGGCCGGGGCCCCAATTGCAACGCCGCGGGGCCGTGCCGAATAAGGCCGTTAAGGCTTGCGGCCGACGCCGCCTTGCGGGGTGAAACCGCCTTGCGCTAAGCCTCTCGCGACCGACCGAAAGCACGCTTATGGACGCCAAGACTCCCGGAACCGATGAGCTCAGCGTGACGCTGCGGCGCATCGCCGACGCGCTCGACCGCCTGAGCCCGCGCGCTCCCGCCGCGCCCGACCTTGCGGCAGCCGATGCCTTCGTATGGCATCCGGACGGACGCCGATTCGCGCCGGTTCCCCACGTCAACCGCGTCGAGATGTCGCTTCTGCGCGGCATCGACCGGGTGCGCGACATGCTGATCGACAACACCGAACGCTTCGCGCGCGGGCTGCCGGCCAACAACGCGCTGTTGTGGGGCGCGCGCGGCATGGGCAAGTCGTCGCTGGTCAAGGCTGCGCATGCGTCGATCAACGCTGCACAGAGCGAGGAAACCGGCCGGCTCAAGCTTGTCGAGATCCACCGCGAGGACATCGAGAGCCTGCCCGACCTGATGACGCTGACGCGCGGCTCACGCTATCGTTTCATCGTGTTCTGCGACGATCTTTCGTTCGATGCCGACGACACGTCCTACAAGTCGCTCAAGGCGGTGCTCGAAGGCGGCATCGAGGGGCGGCCGGACAATGTGATCTTCTACGCGACCTCGAACCGGCGTCACCTCATTCCGCGTGAGATGATGGAGAACGAGCGCTCGACCGCGATCAATCCGGGCGAGGCGGTGGAGGAGAAAGTCTCGCTCTCGGACCGTTTCGGCCTCTGGCTCGGATTCCATCGCTGCAGCCAGGACGAATATCTCGCCATGGTCGACGGCTATGTCACCCATTACGGCGTTCCGACGACGCCCGCGACGCTGCGCGCCGAAGCGCTCGAATGGGCGACCACGCGCGGATCGCGCTCCGGCCGCGTCGCCTGGCAATATGTGCAAGACCTCGCGGGGCGGCTCGGCGTCCCGTTGAAGGAGCCGGCCACCCCGCGCTGATCAGGCCTTGGAGGTCAATCGAAGGGGCTGATCGTAAAGGCTGGTGAAAGCGGGCTTACCCGCCCTGGAGATACTGCATCGGGTCGACGGGCGTTGCGCCCTTGCGGACCTCGAAATGGAGCTGCGGCGCGGTCACGTTGCCGGTCGCGCCGGACTTGCCGATGATCTGGCCGCGCTTGATCGTCTCGCCCTTCTTCACGCTGAGCTCACTTGCGTGTGCATAGGCGGTGACGAACCCGTTCGCGTGCCGAATGAGCACGAGGTTGCCGTAACCTTTCAGCTCGTTGCCCGCATAAGCGACGACACCGTCCTCGGCGGCCCGGATCGGCGTGCCTTCGGGCACCGAGACGTTGATGCCGTCGTTCTGGCCGCCATTGGTCTTCGGCCCGAACCCCAGGATCACGCGGCCGCGCGCCGGCCAGCGGAACGTCGGCAGCGCGCTCGTCGTCTCAGGCACCTGCGGCGGCGGGACTTCGGCCGTCTCCGCGGTCGGATCGGCGGTCGGCGTCACGCTATGCGCGGACGGAGCCGGGACGACGCCGGGCGAGCCTTGCGGCTTGACGGTCGGCGCCGGCGGCTTCGGCTTCAAGTCGGCGACGCGCTGCGGCACCGGCGCGGGCTTTGCCGCCGCGACCGGCGGCGTGATCGGTGCTACGCCCGGAATGACGACACGGTCGCCGATCTTGACCTTGTGATCGAGGCCAACGTTGTTGGCCTGCGCGATCAGCATCGGCTGCTTATGATAGCGCCGCGCCAGCGAATAGAGCGTGTCGCCCTGCTGCACCACATGGACCGTGCCGCCGGGCGCTGCGGGCGTCGCGAGCGTCGGCTTGAATCCCGGGTTGGCCGCAAGACGCGTCGCCGGCGGCGAACTCGCGGGAGCGGCGCTGTAGCGACTGCTGTTGCGCGGGATCACGAGCCGCTGGCCGGGCTGGATGAAGGCCGGCGGCGCCATGTTGTTGGCCTGCATGATCGCATGCACCGGCACGCCGTAGCGCTTGGAGACGCTCTCGAGCGTCTCGCCCTGCGCGACGGTGATCGCGGTGCCGCCGTCCCAGCTCCAGTTGGCGGGCGCAGGCTGCTGCGGCGCAGGCGGAATCGAGCCGGTGACCTCCTGACGCGGCGGCGCGTATTGCGGCTGCGGCTGATAGGAGGCGATGCCGGGCGAGCCATTCTGCGTCGTCTGCGGAGGCGGCGGAGGCGGCGGAAGCGCCTGCGTCTCGACGCGACGGCTCGGCTGCGTCGGGATTGAACCGGTGGTCTCGTTCGCGGGCGCCGGGCGCGCGGCGAATGGGCTTTCGTTGAAGCGTGCGGTGTCGCTGCTGCAACCCGCCATGCCGGCCGCCGCCAACATCAAGACCGCGAGGCTGCACAAGGGACGCGAGCGCGAGGGCTCTGCGAGGCTACGCATGGTGACAACTCACTGGTACGCGACTGACGAACGCGTGAGTTAAACACCCGCCGAGTAAATAGAGCTTTAAGCCTAACGCGGGGGCAACCCTAATGGCCCACCGCCGCAATGGTTAGATTTTGCCCGTCACAACTCGCGCGCCTGCCCGGCCAGCAGCGGCACGAAGCGTACCCAGATGAGGTCCTGGCGGGTCAGCCCGTCCTTCCCTATCGTCAGCTTAACCAGCCGTTGCGCCCCGCCATGCTCGCCGAGCGGCAGCAGCATGATGCCGCCTTCGGCGAGTTGCGCGGCCGGCGCCTCGGGCACCGCCTCGGCCGCCGCCGTCACGATGATGCGGTCATAGGGCGCGTGCTCGGGCATACCTTTGAAACCGTCGCCGGCGATCACCGTGACATTGTCGTAGCCAAGATGCGCGAGCCGCGCGCGCGCGGTGTCGGCGAGCGTGCGGTAGCGCTCGACCGTGAAGACCTCGCCGGCGAGTTGCGACAGGATCGCCGCCTGGTAGCCCGAGCCGGTGCCGATCTCGAGCACGCGATGATCGCGCTGCACGTCGAGCTGTTCGGTCATGTAGGCGACGACGTAGGGCTGGCTGATGGTCTGCCCGCAGGCGATCGGCATCGCCTGGTCCGCATAGGCGCTGTCGGACAGTTCCGGCAGCACGAAATCCTCGCGCGGCACGGCATCCATCGCGCGCAGCACGCGCTGGTCGCTGATGCCGCGCCGGCGCAGGCCGAGCAGGAACTCCATGCGGCCGACGCGCTCGTCGGGCGCGCTCATGTGAACAGCGCGGAAAGCCGCGTCATGAACGGCTCGTCGGTGAGATCGAGGCGCAGCGCCGTGACCGAGATGCGCTTGTTGACGATCGCCGAGAGGTCCGTGCCGTCGCGCGGGCGCGGCCGCTCCTTACGGGCGAAGGTCAGCCAGTAATACGGATTGCCGCGCCCGTCATGGCGCGGATCGATGCGCAGGAGATCTTGGTCGCGCTTGCCTTGCATCGTACTCGCGACGCCCTGCACGGCGTCGGGCGGGCAGTCGGGGAAATTCACGTTGAGCAGGACGCCCGGCGGAATGCCTTCTTTCAAGACCTTGCGGATCACGTCGGGACCGTGGCGCAGCGCCGTGTCCCAATGCGGATTCTGCCGCGTCTCCAGACCGTAGCCTTGCGACAGCGCGAAGGACGGCACGCCGAGCGTCGTTCCCTCCATCGCGCCTGCGATCGTGCCCGAATAGGTCACGTCCTCGGCGACGTTCTGCCCGCGATTGACGCCGGAGAGCACGAGGTCGGGCGGATTGTCCGCCATGATGTGGCGCACACCCATGATGACGCAGTCGGTCGGCGTGCCCTTCACGGCGAAATGTTTCGGCGCGACCTCGCGCAGGCGCAGCGGATCGTTGAGCGAGAGCGAATGCGACACGCCCGACTGGTCGCTCTCCGGCGCGACGATCCACACGTCGTCGGAAAGTTCGCGCGCGATGGTCTCGCAGACCTCGAGGCCTGGCGCGTGGATGCCGTCGTCGTTGGTGATGAGGATGCGCATTGTCTCGTTCTTGCCACTCGTTCTCTCGTTGATCCGTCACCCTGAGCTGCGCGCGAAGCGCGCCTCGAAGGGCGACGGCCACGGCCTTTCATCCTTCGAGGCTCGGCCTTCGGCCAAGCACCTCAGGATGACGGCCGCTCAATCACCTGCTTGCCACCCATGTAGGACTGCAGCACGTCCGGCACCGCGATCGCGCCGCCCTCTTCCTGGTAAGTCTCCATCACGGCGATGAGCGCGCGGCCGACCGCGACGCCCGAGCCGTTGAGCGTGTGCACGGGCCGCACCGCGCGGCCTTCCTTGGTGCGATAGCGCGCATCCATCCGCCGCGCCTGGAAGTCGCCGCAGTTCGAGCAGGACGAAATCTCGCGATACATCCCCTGCCCCGGCAGCCAGACCTCGATGTCGTAGGTCTTCTGCGATGCGAAGCCCATGTCGCCGGTGCACAGCGTCACGACGCGATAATGCAGGCCGAGCCGGCGCAGCACCTCCTCGGCGCAGGCGAGCATGCGCTCGTGCTCGTTCTTGCTTTGCTCAGGCGTCGTGACCGATACGAGCTCGACCTTGGTGAACTGGTGCTGGCGGATCATGCCGCGCGTGTCGCGGCCCGCGGCGCCTGCTTCGGCGCGGAAGCATGGCGTGCAGGCGGTGAAGCGCAGCGGAAGCTCGGCTTCGTCGACGATGGATTCGCGGACGAGGTTCGTGAGCGGGACTTCGGCGGTGGGGATGAGCCAGAGATGCTGCACCACTGCCAGCGTCATTTCTGAGTCTTTAGGTGTGGCGAGACTCCAAGTGGTCCCGGGGCTCGCAAGAGCGGCATAGAAATTCCGTTCAGCGTCCTGATCCAAGAATTCAAACATCTCGCGAGGATGGAAGCTTTTCTTTTCACCCGAAACGAGTCGAAAAGCTTGCGTCTCAAAGATCACGGCTCTCGTTTGAAACTGATCATTTTCAAACTTGGGCAATTGCGCCGTGCCGTACATCACCTCATCGCGCACCAGCAGCGGCGGCGCGATCTCGGTGTAGCCGTGGTCGGTTGTGTGCACGTCGACGAAGAATTGCCCGAGTGCGCGCTCCATGCGCGCGAGCCCGCTCTTGAGCACCACGAAGCGCGCGCCGGACAGCTTCGCGGCGGCGGCGAAATCCATCTGTCGCAAATCTTCGCCCAGCTCGAAATGCTGCTTCGGCTGGAACGGATAATTGCGCTTGGCGCCGAAGTGATGGTGCTCGACATTCTCGTGCTCGTCCTTGCCGTCCGGCACGTCGTCGCCCGGCAGGTTCGGAATCGTGGCGAGAACGTCGTTTAATTCCTTCGAGAGCCTCTTCTCTTCGACTTCCAGCGCCGGAATGTCGGCCTTCAGTTGCGCCACTTCTGCCATCAGCGCCGCGGCGGCCGCCTCGTCCTTGTTCTTCTTCGCGGCACCTATTTCCTTCGATGCCGCGTTGCGGCGCGCCTGCAGGCTTTCCGCCTTCTGGATCGCCGCGCGACGCTGCTCGTCGAGCGCGATCAGCTTTCCGGACTCAGCCGACAGCCCGCGCCGCGAAAGCGCGCGGTCGAAATCGGCGGGGTTGTCCCTGATCCATTTGATGTCGTGCATGGGAGGCTCGTGGCTTGAATCGGCGCCCTTATAGCGCGTCCGGCGCTTTTGGTGAGCTTTCCGGTGCCGCGAGCTCGCTTTCTTCCCTCTCCCCCTGAGGGAGAGTGTGGCTGACGAGTGCGAAGCGCGAGGAAGCCGGGTGAGGGGTCCGTTCTCTTCTTGCGAAGAAAACCCCTCACCCGGCCGCCGTCACTTCGTTCCAGCGTCCACCCTCTCGCTCAAGGGGAGAGGGAAGAAAGCCAACGCTCCGCCGCCCGCTTGTCGTTGCGCGCGGGGTGCGCCTCAGCCGACTTGCCCTCGCGGAAAGACGATGGGCTGGAGCGCCGCTCGACGCATCCATTGGATCACGTGTGCGCCTTCTCGCGAAGGCGCCGCGCCTTGCGGCGCTCCACTGCGGCTCTTTTCGGTCCCGGGCCACGCTTTCGCGATGAGGCTTTCGCCTCACGGTCAGCCAGCTCCTGGGAGGGGGACCGTAGTGTCCCCCGGGTGGAGCCCCGGGTCGCCCGAGGTCCGGCATGCCTGCCGGCCGCTGGGCGCCGCGCCTGCCGTCCGGGTCTCCCCGATCCGGCCGCCGTAAGGCCAAGACCGCATCTCCGGTCCCGGCCTCCGGCCTGCTCCGGGCTCAAGACGCCTCATGAGTGCGCCCCTCTGCCGAGCAGGGTGCGTGAAGGATAAATGCGGTTTTGGCAGCGGGGATAAATTATTTTTCGCGCGTTTTTTTCCCCTCTCCCGCTTGCGGGAGAGGGTGCCCGAGCGCAGCGAGGGCGGGAGAGGGTTTTGTGTCTTTGGCGAAGAAGCGCCCTCTCCCGCAAGCGGGAGAGGGGAAAGAAAGCAAGACCGCGCCCCTACTCCGCCGGTTTCGCGTTCGCGGCGGTAGCCTTGGCGGCGGCTTCGGCGGCGGCGCGCTTCTCGACCCAGCGCACGGAGACGATCGAGCCCTCGAACAGCGCCATCAGCGGCAGGGCGAGCGAAAACATGCTGATGGCGTCCGGCGGCGTGAGCACCGCCGCGATCACGAAAGCCCCGACGATGAAGTAGCGGCGCTTGGCGCGCAACTGCTCCGACGTGATCAGGCCGACGCGGCCGAGCAGCGTCAGGATCACCGGAAGCTGGAACGCAACACCGAACGAGAGCACCAGCCACATCATCAGGTCGAGATATTCGCCGACCTTTGGCAGTAGCTCGATCTTGGCCTGCCCTTCGCCGCCAAGCTGCTGCATGCCGAGCGAGAAGCGCACGATCATCGGCATGACCATGACGTAGACGACGAGCGCGCCAAGCGTGAAGAAGATCGGCGTCGCCACCAGGTACGGCGCGAACGCCTGGCGCTCCTGGCGATACAGACCGGGCGCGACGAACTTGTAGATCTGCCCGGCGACGATCGGGAACGAGATGAAGGCCGCGCCGAACATCGCCAGCTTGACCTTGGTCCAGAAGAATTCGAGCAGCGCCGTGTAGATGAAGCGCGTGTTCTCGGAGCCCGCGATCCATTCGAACGGCCAGATCAGCACGTTGTAGATCTTGCCGGCGAAGAAGAAGCAGATGATGAAGGTGAGGAAGAACGCGATCAGCGCCTTGATCAGCCGCGAACGCAGCTCGATCAGATGCTCCATCAGCGGCGCTTTCGTCGCCTCGATCGCCTTCTCTTCATCCTCGGGCGTCATGCCGCCTTGCCCCCTTCCGTGGGAGCGGCGGGCGGCGCGGCGGAAGGTTGCACTACGGCGGGCTGCGGCGCGGCGGGCGCGAAGTCGGCCGCGGTGACCGGCGGCGGCAATTCGGGCATCGGCACGCTGACGTCGACTGTGGGCTCAGGCGTCGGCGGCGCGACCGGCGCGGTGCCGAGCGCGACCGGATCGGTCGCCGTGCCGGGCTCGGTTGTGGCGCCCTGCTCAGGCTTTGGAATGTCGCCGAGCGGATCGTGGATCATCTTTTCGAGGTCGGTCTTGATACCGCTCGGATCGACCGCAGAGGTGAACGCCGCCGCGGTGTCGTCGAACTGCTTCTTCAGGTCGGTCATCTCGGCTTCGCGCATCGCTTCCTGGAACTGGCCCTGGAACTCGGATGCCATGCGCCGGATCTTGGCCATGTACTGTCCGAGCGTGCGCAGCACGCCGGGCAGCTCCTTCGGGCCGATCACGAGCAGCGCGACCACGCCGATGATGACGAGCTTGCCCCAACTGAGGTCGAACATAATGCGCTAACTCCAAAGGGGCGAGCCGGTCACGGCTGCGCCCCTCTGCGTCAGGATCAGCCGCTGTGGTGACGTGCGGCGATCAGGCGGCCGAGCCTTCGACGCGCTTCTCGGCCTCGGTGCGCGCCTTCATGGCGGCGTTCGCGTTGTCGTGGTCGATCGTCTTCATGCCGTCGGGCTTGGCCGACACGGGCCCGGGGACCTCTTCGTCCGACATGCCCTTCTTGAAGGCCTTGATGCCCTGGGCAACGTCGCCCATCAGCTCGGAGATCTTGCCGCGGCCGAATAGCAGCAGCACGACGCCGATCAAGATGATCCAATGCCAAATGCTCAAAGAACCCATTACACCCTCCACCGGATAGGGTCTGCGCCCCTCCTGCGATTTCGCGCAGAACCTAGGCTCCGGACGCGGCAAAAACAAGGACTTCGGCCGCTTGCGCCGCGGCGCAACGCCGCTTTTCGCGGCGGCGGGAATGCCCGCACGCGCATGTTCCGTCAGCGGTTTCGCGGCGCCGTTAACCCTGCGCGCAGGAAGCGCGGCTGTTGCGCTGCGTCACTCCTCGGGCGGCGCGGGATCGGGCCGGGGCGCAAGGCCGAGATCGAGGTCGCCCGGCTCGAGCGGGTCCTCGTCCTCGCGCAGCGCCGGATCGTCGGAGGGCAGCGGCACCGCGAAGCCCGCCGGCAGGCGGGTGTCGATCAGGCCGGTGCCTTTGAGCTCCTCGATGCCCGGCAGGTCGCCGATCGCGTCGATGCCGAAATGCGACAGGAACGCTTCCGTGGTGCCGAAAGTGATCGGCCGGCCGGGCGACTTGCGCCGGCCGCGCGGGCGGACCCAGCCGGTCTCGAGCAGCACGTCGAGCGTGCCCTTTGACGTGGAGACGCCGCGGACCTCCTCGATCTCGGCGCGGGTCACGGGCTGGTGATAGGCGACGATCGCGAGCGTTTCGGTGGCGGCGCGCGAGAGCTTCTTCGGCTCGACGGCGTCGCGCGCCAGCAGCCAGGCGAGATCGTTGGCGGTGCGGAAGGTCCACTTGCCGGCGATGCGCACGAGGTTGACGCCGCGCGGCGAATATTCGGCCTGCAGCCGCCGCATCAGCGCGGCAACGTCGACGCCTTCAGGAAGCCGCGCGCGCAGCGTCTTCTCGTCGACCGGCTCGCCGGCCGCGAACAAGAGCGCTTCGATCAGCCGCAGCTCGTCGGGCCGCGCGTCGGCCACGGGCTCCTCCTCGTTCGCGAACGCCTCGCCCAGGAGCTCCTCGGTAAAGAACTCCTCGCGGGGTTTGACCAGTCCCATTCTCCGCTCTCCCTCAATGCCCGGTCGTGCCGGGCCAATGTCCGGTCGCGCCGGGCGGCGTTTGCTGTTGCGGCAGCGCGGCGTCTCCTGCCGCCCGCTTGCGCAGATAGATCGGCGCGAAGGTCGCGCCCTGATGCATCTCGACCGCGCCCTCGCGCACCAGCTCGAGCGCGGACGCAAAGCTCGACGCCAGCACGGTCGACCACATCGAAGGCTCGACCACATAGGCGATCAGATATTCGTCGAAACGGCTCCAGTCGGCGGACGCGCCGACCATGCGCTCCAGCGCCGCGCGCGCCTCGGCGAGCGACCACACCGTGCGCGGCGGAAAGCGCACGCGCGACAGCGCGCTTTTCTGGCGCTGCACGGCGTAGGCCGAGAGGAGGTCGTAGAGCGTCGCGGTCCACTCGGGGCGCTTGATGTCGATGATCGGCTCGGGCGCGCCGCGGCCGAAGATGTCGCGATTGAGCTGCGGACGCCCGACGAGCTGCTCGGCCGCAATGCGAATGGCCTCCAGCCGGCGCAACCGGTTGGCAAGCGCGGTCGCCATCTCCTCGGCGCTCGGCCCGGGCTCGCCGGCGGCCTCCGGGAGCAGCAGGCGCGATTTGAGGTAGGCGAGCCAGGCCGCCATCACGAGATAGTCGGCGGCAAGCTCCAGGCGCACGCGCCGTGCCGCCTCGATGAAGGCGAGATACTGCTCGGCGAGCGCGCGGATCGAGATGCGGGCGAGATCGACCTTCTGCTGGCGCGCAAGCGCGAGCAGGAGATCGAGCGGTCCCTCGAAGCCTTCCACGTCGACGATCAGCGCCGGCTCGTCGGAGGCGCGCTCGTCGGCTTCGAATGAAAGCGCGTCGCTCATACGGTGCTCACGGGTGCGCCCTGCGCCAGCATGGCGGCGAATTCGGCGCGGGCCGTCGCGAGATCGATATCGGACGGGCGGCGGCGCGCGGCGAGTGCGGCATCAGCCCGGCGTGCCGGATCGCCGGAGAGGCGCGGCACGCTGCCCGCGACCTCCGCCATCTCGGCGAGATCGCCATTGCAGTGGAGCACGACGTCGCAACCCGCCGCGAGCGAGGCGCGGCTGCGCCCGGCGAGCGTGCCGGACAAGGCTCCCATCGAGATATCGTCGCTCATCAGCAGCCCGTCGAATCGAATGGTTCCGCGAATCACTTCGCGTACCATTGTGACCGAAGTCGTGGCCGGCGCGACGGGGTCGATGGCGGCAAACACAACATGTGCGGTCATGCCCATCGGCAGGCCGGAGAGCGGCCGGAACGCTGCGAAATCGGTCGATTCAAGCGTCGCGCGATCGGCCGTGACTACCGGAAGGCCCTTGTGGCTATCCACAGTCGCGCGTCCGTGCCCCGGCAGGTGCTTGAGAACCGGCAGTACGCCGCCGTCCATCAGCCCCTCGGCGACCGCCGCCGCGATGGCCGCGACCTTGTCGGGCGTGGTCCCGTAGGCGCGGTCGCCGATGATCCGATCGGAACCAGACACCGGGACATCCGCCAAAGGCAGGCAGTCGACGCTGATGCCGAGTTGCTCAAGGTCGTGGGCGATCAGGCGTGCGCCGAGCTGCGCGGCGGCGAGCCCGAGCGCGGCATCGATGTCGTAGAGCCGGGCGAAGGCCGCGCCGGGGGGATATGCCGGCCAATGCGGGGGCTCGAGCCGTTGCACGCGCCCGCCTTCCTGGTCGATCAGGACCGGCGCATCGGCGCGGCCGACCGCTTCGCGAAAACTGTGAACAAGTGCGCGGACTTGGCTCGGAGTGTCCACATTCCGGGCGAACAGGATCATGCCCCACGGATCGGACTCGCGCAGAAATACGCGTTCATCCGCCGTCAGCGCGGTTCCCGACAGGCCTGTGATGAAGGCGCTTGCAGCCATCGGCGCGGCTTAACTGCGCCGGTCATGAGGGTCAAGCGCGGGCCAGGATCACAGCCCGAAAGTGGCGGCGTATCTACGGGATTGCCGCTCCACGTTCCCGCTTGACTCACACATATCTCAGTGGTTATGCGTCGATCAATAGCCGGTAGGTTATCGATCCCAAATGCCGAACGCTCACGATGTGCTTTTCAGAACGCTCGCCGATCCGACGCGGCGGGCTCTCTTTGAACGACTGTGCCGCGAAGGAGAGCAGACGGTCGGAGCCCTGACGGCTCGGGCCGGGGTCTCGCAGCCGGCCGTCTCAAAGCATCTCGGGGTCCTGAAGCAGGCCGGGCTGGTACGCGACCGCCATGAAGGACGACAGACCCATTATAGCGCGCAGCTCGGCGCGCTTGCCCCGCTGATCGACTGGACGAGCCAGATGGCCGGGTTCTGGCAAAGCCGGTTCGACCATCTCGAAGATCTCCTCAAAAGGATGGACCAATGAAGAAGGCGACAACAACCATGAAGAAGAAGAGCGGCTCGACGGAAGGAAAAGGAGCTGCCTCTCCCTCTCGGTTGATCGATGCGAGAATCAAGGAGCTGAGTGATTGGCGGGGCGAGACGCTCGCTCGGGTCCGATCTCTCATCAAGCAGGCCGATCCCGACGTGGTCGAGGAGTGGAAGTGGAGAGGGGTTCCGGTGTGGGAGCACGCCGGCATCATCTGCACCGGCGAGACGTACAAGGCTGTCGTGAAGATGACCTTCGCCAAAGGAGCCGCGTTGGAGGACCCATCGGGGCTCTTCAACTCCAGCCTCGAAGGCAACACCAGGCGTGCCATCGATTTCCATGAGGGCGACAAGATCGATGAAAAGGCGTTGAAGGCGCTCATTCGCGCCGCTGTGGCGCTGAACATGTCGGTGCGCGCCAAGAAAGGATAGACCGATGAGCAATACCGCGGCCGAAACGCGCTCCGTCGTTGTCGAACGGGAAATACCTTTTCCGCCGGAAAAGATCTGGCGCGCGCTCACGCAACCACACCTGATCGAAGAGTGGCTCATGAAGAACGACTTCAAGCCGGTCGTGGACCACCGTTTCAATCTTCGCGCAGACTGGGGCGCTGTCGACTGTCAGGTCCTGGCAGTCGAGCCGAACAAAACGCTGTCTTACACGTGGGCGGCCTATGGTCTCGAGAGCGTGGTGACCTGGACTCTCACCCCTACGCGCACGGGGACCCACCTGCGCATGGAGCAGTCGGGCTTCCGGGCGGATCATAGCCAAGCCTACCAGGGCGCCAAGCACGGGTGGCAGAAGTTCTTTGCAAACCTGGAGCAGGTCTTGGCGCGGATAGATTGATGGCGCTCAGTTCTTCTGCACGATGCACTGGCCGCCGGCGGACTTGAGGCTGGTGCAGAACTCGTTCGCCTGATCGGCAGTCGCGAACGGACCGATCTGCGCCCGGTAATACACGCCCTTGTCGCCGAGATCGGCGCGGCGGATGCTCGCCTCGCGGCTCCCGAGCACGGCCGGATACTTCGCCTGCAGCGCCCGGTAGGAGGCTTGCGCGTCGCTCTCGGTCTTCTGCGCCGAGACCTGGACGGCGTAGGCGCCGTCGGCGGTCGCGGGCGCGCGACGCGCGGGCTCGGCCTGCGGCGCGAGCGCGAGCGGCGTGCCTTTTTGCGGCGGCTTCGGCGTCGCCGCGCGCGGCACGGGAGCGGGAGCCGGGGCCGCCGCCTGCGGGGTGCCGATCGGCCGCGCCGTCTGTGTCGTGTCGGTGCTCATGTCCTGCCGGATGGTCACGGTGCGCACGCGCTTTGGCTCATTGGGCGAGGCCGGGGCCGGCGCGGCGGCCGCGAAGGGCGCAACCGGTGCAGGCGCCGCCTGCGGAGACGGCGCGACCGGAACGGCGACCGGCGGCTCCTCGCGCGGGACGATGCGTTCGGTCAGTACGGGCGTCGCCGCGCCGACGCGATCCTGGATCGGCTTGTTTACGTCCGTCGCCGGAGCGGCGGCCATGATCTTGGTGGGAGTCGGGTCCGCCTTGATGATCGGGGGCGTCGCGTCGCCCGAACCGCCGGTGAAGGCGCGATAGCCGAACGCACCGGCGGTGCCGACCAAGGCCAGGCCCAGCACGGCCGCAATGGTCATGAGCCCGCCACGGCGGCGGCCGGCGAGCATGCCCGCGTCGTCGCCGCGCGGCGGCAAATGTCCGTCGTCGTAATAGCCGTCCGCATCATAGTCGGACGCGGGCGGCGTCACGCCATAGCGATCGTCCGCGACCGGATCGGTCTCGGCGCCCTGATAGGCGTTTTCCGCATAGGCCGGATCGCTGTGTTGATCGGGCGCATAACGATCATCGCGCGCATAGGGTTCGGCCTGCGCGCTGTACGGCGCGTTGTAGGAGGAGGCCGGATAGGACGCATCCGCGTAGCCATCCTGCTCCGGACGTGACGTCGCGCGCGCAAGCCATTCCGGCGCCGGGCGCACGTCGTGGGCCGCATCCGAGGAGAGGCTCGCGCGCCGCCCCCTGAGATCGGAGAACGGGTCGCTCTGCCCGATCAGCCGCGCGAGCTCCGCAAGCGGATCCGCGGGCGCGCGTCCATCATCCTCGGCATCCGGCCGGGAGGGCTCGCGCGAATAATCAGATCGATATCGTGTGTCTTCCGCCATACTCATGCTGCCACCGATCCCGTGTGCGCACTCGGTCAGCGTGACCACATCCGCCGCCCCGGGATGGCGTCCACCTTTACCGAGCGAGATTACCGCATCTCGTCAGGCGCCCCAACTCCGAGCAAGGACAGCCCGGAAGCAAGGACCGTGGCGACGCCCTGTATCAACGCGAGGCGCGCCATAGTCAGTCTTGGATCATTTTGGATAATGAACCGTAAATGTGGCGAGTCTTTGCCGAGCGACCATTGCGCATGAAATTCGCTCGCAAGCTCATAGAGATAGAAGGCAATGCGGTGCGGCTCATGGGCCGCGGCCGCGGCCTCGATGAGGCGCGGGTAAAGGGCGATCTTCTTCATCAGGCCGAGCTCGCCCGCGTCATCGAGCCGCTCGAACGGCGCGTCGGCCAGGAACGCCGCGCGCGCGGCCGGATCGGCCGGCAGGCCGGGCACGACCTCGCGCGCGTTGCGGAACGCGGACTGGGCGCGCGCATGCGCGTACTGCACATAGAATACCGGGTTGTCGCGGGATTGCTCGATCACCTTGGCAAGGTCGAAATCGAGCACCGCGTCGTTCTTGCGGTAGAGCATCATGAAGCGCACGGCGTCGCGGCCGACCTCGTCGACCACCTCGCGCAGCGTGACGAAGTCGCCCGAGCGCTTCGACATCTTCACCGGCTCGCCCGCCCGCAACAGCCGCACGAGCTGCACGATCTTCACGTCGAGATCGGCCGCACCTGCGGTGATCGCCTTCACGGCCGCCTGCACGCGCTTGATGTAGCCGCCATGGTCGGCGCCCCACACGTCGATCAGATGGCGGAAGCCGCGATCGAACTTCGATTTGTGATAGGCGATGTCGGCGGCGAAGTACGTGTAGCTGCCGTCCGATTTCATCAGCGGGCGGTCGACGTCGTCGCCGAACGCGGTCGCGCGGAACAGCGTCTGCTCGCGATCGTCGTAGTCGTCGCTCGGCGCACCCTTGGGCGGCGGCAGTCGGCCCTGATAGATGTGTCCGGCCGCGCGCAGCGCCGCGATGGTGGCGGCGACCTGATCGGCCGCGCCGACCGTCAACGAGCGCTCGGAGAAGAACGTCGCGTGCGAGACGTTCAGCGCCGCGAGATCCTCGCGGATCGACGTCATCATCATGTCGATTGCGCGTGCGCGCACGACCGGCAGCCAGTCCTCGTCGGGCTTCTGCAACAGCGCGCGGCCGAATTCGAGCACCAGCGCCTCGCCGACTGGCACCAGATAATCGCCGGGATAAAGCCCGTCGGGGATCGTCACGTCGTCGCCGAGCGCCTCGCGGTAACGCAGGAACGTCGAGCGTGCGAGCACGTCGACCTGCGCGCCGGCGTCGTTGATGTAGTATTCGCGCGTGACCGCATAGCCGGCGAAGTCGAGCAGGTTCGAGAGCGCATCGCCGAACACCGCGCCGCGGCCATGGCCGACATGCATCGGGCCGGTCGGGTTGGCCGAGACGTATTCGACGTTGACCGGCTCCGCCTGCCCCAACGTGCCGCGGCCATATTCGGCACCGGCGGGCAAGACGGCGCCCAGCGCCTTTTGCCAGGCGGTGGCTTGCAGGCTCAGATTGATGAAGCCGGGGCCGGCGACGTCGACCTTGGTGAAAAGATCGTCTTCGCGCAGCTTCGCGGCGATCGCATCCGCAAGCTCACGCGGCTTCTTTCCTGCGTCCTTGGCGAGCACCATCGCGGCGTTGGTCGCCATGTCGCCATGCGAGGCATCGCGCGGCGGCTCGACCAGGACGCGCGAGACATCGAGCCCGGCCGGCAGGGTGCCGGCCGCGACGAGTGCGGCGTTCGCGGCCTGGACGCGCTTGAGCACCGCCGCGAAGATGTTCTGCGAAAGGTCCGTCGTCATTGGGTTTTCGGCTGTCGCCTGAGAGCCGCGCGGACTAACGCAGTTCCGCCGCCGAGTCAAAATGCCAAGCGATCGATGGCAGCGCCTGGCGCCTCAGCGGCCCAGAAGCCAGTTCGTGCCCTTCAATTCCGGCCGCTGCCGCACGAAGCCGTAGGCGATGCACAGCCCCGTAAGCGCATAAGCCACCGGATCGGTCACGTAGCCGCTGTCCGGCACACCGCTCGCAGCCAAATACATGATGCCCGTTACGACTCCGATCGCCGCGGCCACAACGAACATCAGCTTGTCTTTCAGCGTCAACAACACGGCGGCGACGATCGTCCATTCGATCAGCATTTGCATCGTGTTGAGGAAGAGCGTGAGCGCCTGGTTGGAACTCGGGATGAGCTCGAAAGCCGTCTCGAAGCAATACAGGCCGGCGAAGGCGGCAACCTTTCTCACCACGCCCTTGTTGCTCGCGAGCAGCCAGGCGACCAAAACCATGCCTTCGACGTAGATGACGCGAGCAGCACTCAGAAGATATGTGCGGTCGGCGAACAGGGCGCCATAGAGCTCGGCGCTGTTCGCCCCTCGCGCGAGATAGGAGAACACCGCGCCGCCGATGGCGACCAGAAGATAGGGCGACCAGTTCGGAACGAACCGCGCGACATCGATCTTGGGAATGTTGATCTGTGGGATGTTGAACTGCGGCGTGTTGAATATCGGCTCGGCGGAGCGAAGCGCCCTGAGCTTCTCCTTTGCCTCGAAAGCATGCTTGCCGGCGGGAAATTCGCGCAGGTATGTCTCGAATTCCGCGATGCTGTTCGCACCGGAAGCCGCATTCCAGGACGTCGCCTCCTGCTTCAGTGCATCGATACGCGCGGTCGCCAGCGCCGCCTCGGGCAGGTCGCGCAGATCGGGCAGGACCTTTTCGATCTCGCCTGGATCGTCGCTCGCGGCCACGCGCTGCCACTCGACCTTCGCAAGCTTCGCCTTCGCCTGATCGACCTCGGCGCCCTCACCCTGTTGCGCGATGAAGGCGCGCACCCGGGGCGCGTCGCCGGCCTTCTCGATCTCGGACCATTCGAGCGCGACCTTGCGGGCACGAGCGAACGGCGCGCGCTCGGAGTCCGGGTGCTCGCGCAGGAAGCGCTCGCTCGCCGCAGGCGTCGGGTCCGAAGTAATGAGCTGCTCCACCCGCCTGCGCGCGACCGGCGCATAGATGCCGCGCGGGAACTGCTGCAGAAACATCTCGAAATCGCAGGGGTCGCTGCTCGCCTGGATGGCGATCCAGTAGTCGTGTTCGACGGTCCTGTCGTCGACCGGGCCGCGCGCGACCGGCGGCGCTTGCGGGGCGCCGGCCTTGGGCAAGACGCCGCGGG
Organism: Hyphomicrobiales bacterium; assembly: GCA_003140315.1. GTDB lineage: Bacteria > Pseudomonadota > Alphaproteobacteria > Rhizobiales > Xanthobacteraceae > PALSA-894. The sequence goes on along the minus strand of PLJS01000288.1, from coordinate 5,024 downwards.
CCGCGAGCGCGGCCCGCAGCGCATCGCGGTCGTCGAGCAGGATCGCGTGCATTGAGCCGAACGGCGGCTGAATGTCCTGGGGCGCAAGTGCGGCCACCCGTACCGTGATCAGCTTCTTGGCGGCGCGGGCGCGGCTCGCCTCGTCGTAAACCCAGTCCGACTCCACCGAGTTCGCGGTCCAGATCACGACGGCCGCCGCCGCCGCCTCAAGCTGCGACAGGATCGTCTTGCGGAAACGTTCTCCGCCCAGAAGCTTGCTGTCCCACCAGGTCCGGTAGCCGCTCGCCTCCAGGTCCTTGGCGAGGGCCTCGGCGTAATCGCGATCGGCGCTCGCGTAGGAAATGAAAACGTCGACCGCGGAGACGTCCACCGCCGGGGCAGGCTTTGCGTCCTCGGGGACCAGGAAGATCGGGTCCGACCCGAGCGAGCCATAGAGATATGGCTCCTGGCGACGCCCGGTCGCCTTCAATACGGCATCACGCACCTGGCGGAACAGGAAGCCGACCTCAAGCCCCGGCGTCGGCAGAAGATCGATCAGCGCCTGCGCGAACGGGCTGTGCGGGCCGTCGCCGTCGAGCGCGACGGTGCCGCCCTTGGCGGCAAACGCCACCAGCGCGTTTCCGCCCGGCTCCACCTCGGCAAGGCCGCGGCCGAAGGCGCGGGTGCGGCCGCTCGCGCGCTCCATCCTGGTGAACGGATTGTCGCGGCAGGCATCGAGAATCATCAATCGCAGCGGGCCCGGTCCATCGATTGCACGGAGCGCCTGCGCCAGCGGCAGTGCTTCGAACATGGCGTCGCGATCGTGCTCCAGCTTGGCATCGGTCGGGACCAGATAGTTCTCGCCGTCGATCTCGATGGCGTGGCCCGCATAATAAAGGATCGCGATGTCGGCGCCCGCGGCCGCGCGCCCAAACTGCTGGAGTTCGCGGCGCATCGCCTCGAAGCCGAGATCGTCGGCGAGCGTGACCTGGCTAAAGCCGATGGCGCGCAGTCTGTCGGCGATGGCGTGCGCGTCGGTCTTGGCGTTGTTCAGCGCCGGCGCGTTGTCGTAGACCGCATTGCCGATCGCCAGCGCAATGCGCGTTCCACTGGACTTTGTCGTGCCGCCTGCAGCCATGATGCGCCGGCTCCCCTGCTCGGCAATGGCAATCTTATACCAGCTATGAGGCCGCAGGAAGCAGCCGCGCGTGCTCGGTCATCGCGAAACGGTCGGTCATGCCGGCGATGAAGTCCGCAATGCGCCGTGCGCGGCCGGCGGCATCGGCCGCATCGAGCCCCAGCGCCCACTCGGCCGGCATATCGTCCGGCTTGACGCGGAAATGCCCGAACAACTCGGCCACCACGCGCTCCGCCTGCGTCATGACCTCGATCACGCGCGGATGGCGGTACATGTGCGTCCACAGGAACGCCTTGGTGGCACGATCGACCTGCGCCATGGCAGGCGAGAAGGCGACGAGCGGCCCACCCGCCGCATGCACCGCGCCGGAACTCGCCGGGGCGGCGGCCGCGAAGCGCCGCTCGCTTTCGGCGATCACGTCCTCGATCAGCCGCCCGATGAAGCGGCGGATGAATTCGTGGGTCAGCCGGGCGGGTTCGATCGCGGGGTATTGCCGCCTCACCTCGCCGATAAGCGTGCCGATCACCGGCAGGCTTGCGAGATCGTCGAGGCCGAACAGCTCCGCGCGCAGCCCGTCGTCGAGATCGTGGGCGTCGTAGGCGATATCGTCGGCGATCGCCGCGACCTGCGCCTCGGCGCCGGCGAAGCTCCACAGCTCAAGATCCTGGCGCGCCGTGTAGTCGAGGATCGCCCACGGCACACCGCGCGCCACATAGCGGCCGATCGGCCGACCGCTCGCGTCGACGAGCGGCCCGTTGTGCTTCACGATGCCTTCGAGCGTCTCCCAGGTGAGGTTGAGCCCGTCGAACGCCGGATAGCGCCGCTCCAGCGCGGTGACGATACGCAACGTCTGGGCGTTGTGGTCGAAGCCGCCATGCTCGGCGAGGCAGGCGTCGAGCGCGCGTTCGCCCGCGTGGCCGAACGGCGGGTGGCCGAGATCGTGCGCGAGCGCCAGCGCCTCGGCGAGATCCTCGTCGAGGCCGAGCGCGCGGGCGAGCGCGCGCGCGATCTGGGTGACCTCCAGCGTATGGGTCAGGCGCGTGCGGTAATGGTCGCCTTCATGGAACACGAAGACCTGCGTCTTGTGCTTGAGGCGCCGGAACGCGGTCGCGTGGATGATACGGTCGCAATCGCGGCGGAAGGCCGAACGCGTCGCGCTCGGCGGCTCCGGGTAAAGCCGGCCGCGGCTTTGCGCCGGATCGGCCGCATAAGGGGCGCGCGCCCTGCCCGCCTCGACCGCCATGGCTCGCCCCGCGATTGACCGCAGCCCGTTGCGTACTTAACTATCCCCCATGCGGGCTGACAACGGCAGCGAATCATGACGGCGAGCGTGACCTTGTCCGAGAGCGCCGCGCGGCGCATCGGCGAAATCCTCAAAAGCGAGACGGATGGCGCGATGCTGCGCGTCTCGGTCGAGGGCGGCGGCTGCTCGGGTTTCCAGTACAAGTTCGACATCGACCGCGCGAAGGCCGACGACGACCTCGTGCTCGCGCGCGACGGCGCGGTGGTGCTGATCGATCCGGTCTCGGTCAACTACATGGCCGGCTCGGAGATCGACTTCGTGGACGACCTGATCGGCCAGTCGTTCAAGATCAAGAACCCGCAGGCGACCGCCTCGTGCGGCTGCGGGACCAGCTTCTCGCTCTGAATTTCGCCGGCATTTCCCTCATCATCAACTGGAGAGTCCCAAGATGACCCGCGTCCGGGCAATTCAAGGCTGCGTCGTCGCGACCGCTCTGGCGGCGTTCCCATTCGCCGCGCAGGCCCAGCCGAGCGGCAATTACGAGTGCTGGTTCTTCAGTTCGGCGCGCGGCGGCCTGAATTTCACGCTCAACGGCAGCAGCTATACCGGCTCGGACGGCGGCACCGGCACGCTCACCGGCTCGGCGTTTCGCGGCGGCACCAATGACGGCATCCGCTATCAATACAAGGGCGGCAATCCGCCGACGTTCAGCATCCTCGGACCGCGCGGCGACGAAGTCTCGGTCTGCCAGCTCGCGCGCTGACTAACTCAATTCGGCTTGAGTCCCGCCGCCTTCGCGAAGCTCGCGTAACGGCCGAGCTCGGCCTTGACGTAGGCGTCGAATTCGGCGGGCGTCATCGGCATCGTCTGGACGCCGAGAGCGCTGAGCTTTTCGCGCACGGCCGTCTCCTGCACGGCCGCCGCCATCTCGCGACCGAGCTTCTCGACGATGTCCTTCGGCGTCTTCGCGGGCGCGAACATCCCGATCCAGAACGTGTAGTCCGAATCCGGATATCCCGCTTCCAAGGTGGTCGGAATGTCGGGCAGCGCGGCGGTGCGCGTCGGGCTGGAGACCGCGAGCGCAACGAGCTTGCCGTCGCGGATGAACGGCAGCGCGGTCGCGACCGGACAGAAATAATAATCGACGCGCCCGGCGATGACCTCGCTCAGCGCTTCAGGCCCGCCCTTGAACGGGACGTGCACGGCCTCATAGCCGGCGCTGACGCGGAAGCGCTCCGCGCTCATGAACACCGCCGACCCGACCCCGAGCGTCGCGAAGGTGAAGGAGCCCGGGTTCGCCTTCGCGGCCGCGACGAACTCCTGGATCGTCTTGATGCCCCTTGCGGGCGGCATCACCAGCACGTTCGGGACGCTGCCGATCGCGCCGATCGCCACGAAGTCGCGGCTCACGTCATAGGGAATGTTCGGATAGAGCGCGGGCACGATCGTATGCGCGGAGGAGTTGACCAGCAGCGTGTAGCCGTCCGGCTCGGACTTGACGACGGCCGCAGCGCCGATCGTGCCGCCCGCGCCGGCGCGGTTCTCCACGATCACCGGCTCGCCGAGCCGGGTTGAAAGCTGATCGAGCACGATACGCGGGATGATGTCCGTCGCGCTACCTGCGCCGAACGGAATGATCGCCCGGATGGCATGCGCGGGCCAGGTCTCGGCGGACACGCTACCGCACGCAACGGATGCAAGCGCCAATCCGATGATGAATCCGCGCATCCCGAACCTCTCTCGAAGGAATTCTCCCCAAGAGAAAGCAAGAGACATGCCTCGCTACCCGGCAATGTCCGGCAACGGCCTCAAGGTGCATTCCGATCTGTTCGGGAGACGGCGCCGCCATCCGAAGCAGGATCACGCCGCACGTTGCGGGCAATCGCGTGCTGCGCGCGATCTCGCCGAAGTCTTTGTCGAACGTCAGGAGAATTCGGCCCTCGCGTGCGGCCCACGCGATCACATCCTGATCGGTCATTCCGGGCGCGCTTGCGCGCACCCAGACAACGTCGTGACCGGCGTTTCCGAGGCGGCCACGGCCGCACCGGGAATGTTCTCGTTTGCGAGGAGCCGCATCGTCAAGCGGCGGGAAAGACCCGCTCCGAGAGCAAGACGTCGCGTGCATAATTGAGGCACGCGGTCACGTCTTCGTGCGTCAGCCCGGGGTAATTGGCCAAGATGTCGGCCTCGTTCCAACCGTCCGCCATCAATCCAATGACGAATTCGACGGAGAGGCGCGTCCCGCGCACCACCGGCTTTCCCGCCAGGATCGCAGGATCGAGAACGATGCGCTCCTCGGTGGCCGCCATTGCGCTACTCCGCGGCGACCACGGTCGGGCGCGGATGCTCCTCGACCTCCTGGAGCTGCGGCTCAAGGCGACGCTTGAGCACGCGGTCGAGACGGTCGAGATAGAGGTAGACGACCGGCGTGATGTAGAGCGTGAGCAACTGCGACACGCACAACCCGCCGACCACCGCGACGCCGAGCGGCTGGCGCAGCTCCGCGCCGGCGCCTGTGCCGAGCGCGATCGGAAGCGCGCCGAAGATCGCCGCGAAGGTCGTCATCATGATGGGGCGGAAGCGCAACAGGCACGCCTCGCGGATCGCCGCGTCGGCGCTGATCCCGACGCGGCGGCGCTCGATCGCGAAGTCGATCATCATGAT